>CAZHWV010000008.1:0-55021 GCA_964536185.1 uncultured Anaerolinea sp.
CTTCGACCTCTTGCACCCCATGCAAGCGCGCTAGCCGGGCTGCGCCACGCCCCGATTTCTTCAACGGCAGGTCTGACCGTCCGCAGCTTTGTCAGCCGCGAAGTGCCATTATAGCCGTGTTTGCATATTTTTGCAATGAGTTTTTCAACATCCGGATTCCTGAAGACAACTCAAAATGCCGCTTTTGTGTTATATCTGACTTACCATGAAACAGACATACGTCTACCAAAACCAATCCTTTTCGATTGAGCTGACCCCCTCCGGGAATACATACCAGGCCACGTTTGGCGCGAAAACTGTCTCGGTTGAATTGGTCCGGGCCGAAGGTGAACGGCTGTACCTGTTGATTGACGGCCTGCCGACCAGCGCAGTCATTTCGCGGGAGGGCGCCAAACGTTGGGTGACAGTCAACGGTCAAACACTGATCCTGGTCAACTCGCGCGAGGCGCGCAAAAGTCGCGGGCACAGCCATCTGCCGTTTGACCAACTCTCGACCCAAATGCCCGGCCTGGTACGGGCGGTGACCGTCGCCGAAGGCGATCAGGTCAAAAAAGGCCAGACCCTGGCAGTCATCGAGGCGATGAAGATGGAGAACAAACTGGCTGCGCCCTTCGATGGTCTGGTCAAAAAGCTATTGATCAAAGTTGGCCAAACCGTGGAACGGGAGCAAGTATTGGTAGAATTAACCAGGGCAATTGAAGCGCAAACCGGCCCAAGCCCCATACTCGACCTGCCATGAAGCATTAATCAAGGAGTTCTATGCCCGGAAAATACTTTGAAGAAATCCAGACCGGCCAGAAAATTAAGCACACAAACGGACGCACCCTGACCGAGATGGATAACGTGCTCTTCTCCATGCTGACCATGAACTCTCAGCCGCTGCATTGCAATGAAGACTTTGCCAGTAAGACCCAGTTCGGTCAACGCATCGTCAATGGAATTTTTGTCCTCGGCCTGGTAGTTGGGTTATCCGTACCGGAATTGACTGAAGGCACGATCGTTGCCACGCTTGGATATGACCATGTCGTCAGCCCCAACCCGACTTTTCATGGCGATACGATCTATGCTGAAACGGAAATATTGGAGAAACGCGAATCGAAATCCAGAGCGGACGTGGGCATTGTGCGCCTCAAACACTGGGGCCGGAAGCCTGACGGCATGCTGGTCATTGAATTTGAGCGCACTGTCATGTTTTTGAAAATCAATCATCCATCTAGCGAGGAAAAACTATGAAAGCTCGACGCGCGCTGCTCTATATGCCTGGCGACGATTGGAACAAGATCAACAAAGCCATCACGCTCCATGTGGATTCTATTTGTATGGATATGGAAGATGGCACAGCCCTTAATCGCAAAGCCTACGCTCGGGCGACCATCGCTAAAGCCCTGCAAGAGCTTCCCTTTGGCAAGTCCGAAAAATTGGCCCGGATCAACGCAATCGGATCAGGGTTTGAAAAGGATGACATCGAAATGGTGCTGCCCCAGCACCCGGATGGAATCGTGATACCCAAGATCGAATCAGCGGATCAAATCCAGTGGGCCAGTGAAATCATTGAAACGGTAGAGCTGGCCAATGGCTGGCCGGTCAACGCTATCCGCATTCTGGTTGGCGTGGAAACGGCCAAAGGTATTCTGAATCTGAAAGAAATCGCCGCCCACCCCCGGCTGGATGGTCTCATTTTCGGCGCAGAAGACTTTGCCGCCAACATCGGCGCCATCCGCTCGCGTGCTGCATGGGAAGTAATGTATGCGCGCAGCGCCGTGGTTACCCATGCCGCCGCCTTCAACCTGCAAGCCATCGACATGGTCTTCATCGATTTTCGCGACACGCTCAACCTGAAGATCGAGGCGGCCCAGGGCGCGGCCATGGGCTACACAGGCAAACAAATCATCCATCCGGCTCAGGTTCAAACCGTTCAGGAAGCCTTCACACCCTCGGATTCGGCCATCGACTATGCAAAACGCGTCGCAGAAACATTTGAGGCGCATCAAGCCGAAGGAACAGGCGCCTATGAACTGGACGGTAAAATGATCGACATGCCCTTACTCAGAAATGCCCAAAGAGTGCTGGACAGAGCCAAAGCGGCTGGCAAAATCTAATCCACAGGCTGGTGGTGGCAAACAATCCACCAGGAAATCCAATCATCGAGGAAAATCTTGATCTCCATACTCTATGGTCTTTTGGCTGCCCTATCGTGGGGTGGTGGCGACTTTTTCGGAGGCCTGGCCAGCCGAAAAACCGGCGCGTATCGCGCAGTCTTGTACGCAGAAATATTCGGGCTCGCCTTGCTGTTCGGCGCGGCAGCAATTCTGGGCGAATCAATGCTGGGTTGGCAAAATATACTGTTAGCCAGCGCAGCCGGAGCAATCGGTTCAACTGGCTTGTTAATCCTTTACCAGGCAATGACAACCGGACAAATGAGCATCGCCACGCCTGTGTCGGCACTGCTCGCAGCTGCCCTGCCGGTTGTCGTCGGTACCGTGATGGAGGGGCTGCCCGCATTGGCAAAACTCACCGGCTTTGCCCTGGCGCTGTTGGCGGTCTGGTTGGTGGCCCAGGAGCACAGCCAGAAGACCCAAATGATGCGCCTCTCAGACCTGCGTTTGCCGCTGCTGGCAGGGTTGTGTTTCGGAACGTATTTCATCATGATGCACCAGTCCAGCCAGGATGCGATCATCTGGCCTATGATTGCCTCACGTTCAGCAGGTATGTTCGCGCTGATCATTTTCGTGCTCGCCCTCCGGCATGATTGGCGAGTGACGACACCCCTGGCCTGGCCGTTAATTGGCATCAATGCAGTATTAGATGTCGGCGGGAATGCGTTTTACATTTTAGCCGGACAAGCCGGAAGATTGGATGTCGCCGCAGTGCTCAGTTCCCTGTACCCGGGCGCAACCGTACTTTTGGCCTGGCTGATCCTAAAAGAACGAATCAATCGGATCCAGTGGCTGGGCATCTTTACTGCGCTGCTGGCGATCGTACTGATGACGATTTAAACTTGACTCTCTTTTACGACACTACTATAATCAAACCATCCGAGAAGAGTAAGCGGATGGCGCGCTGATAGAGAAGGAAGTCCTGGCTGAAAACTTCCACAGCAACCCGTCGCCGAATGTCGCCCGGATTAATGTCGAAGAAAATCCAGAAGTCAGTCACACCTGGACAGTAGACCGGCACGGGAGCGCCCGTTAGCGCGCAGGCTGGTAATTAGCCAGTCCGCCCTGAAAGCAGCGCATCAGGGCAAGCAGAGCGCGCCATTGTTGGCGAATTGAGGTGGTACCGCGGAAGAGTCGTCTTTCGTCCTCATCGGACGGAAGACGTTTGTATTTAACTGAAATCATACCCGTGCAGCGGCCGGGACCACAAGGAGTAAGAATGACTGAATACACATTACCCAAAGCATACGATTTTAAAGCCACCGAAAAGCGCATTTATGAAATGTGGGAGGCGGGGGGCTACTTTCAACCGCACAACGATCCCAATAAATCGGGATTCGATCCGGCTGTAAAACCATTCGTCATCGCAATTCCGCCAGCCAACGTGACCGGCGAACTTCACACCGGGCACGCCATGTTCGTCAGTATCGAAGACCTGATGATCCGTTATCACCGCATGAAGGGCTATTCAACCTTGTGGATTCCCGGAACTGATCATGCCGGCATCGCCACGCAATTGATGGTGGAACGCCAGCTCATGAAAGAAGGCACCAGCCGCGAACAGGTGGGTCGCGAAGAATTCCTGCGCCGCACCTGGGAATGGAAGCATAAATACGGCGGGTTAATCACCAGCCAGATCCGCCGTATGGGCGCTTCCTGCGACTGGACTCGCGAGCACTTCACGCTGGATGAGGGTCTCTCGAAGGCGGTCCGCGAAGCCTTTGTGCGCCTATACGAGGCAGGTAAGATTTATCGCGGCCCGCGCCTGATCAACTGGTCGCCTGGGTTGAAAACCGCCGTTTCCGACCTGGAAGTGGAATATTCCGAAGAATCGGGTAGTCTGTATTACTTCAAGTACATGCTCAAGCAGGATGGAGCTGGCACTTCGGCAAACGGTGATTACATCGCCGTGGCCACTACCCGCCCCGAGACAATTCTGGGCGACACCGCCGTGGCTGTGCATCCTCAAGACGAGCGGTACCAGAAGTACATCGGCAAAACAGTAATTGTGCCAATACTCGGGCGTGAAATTCCGGTGATCGCCGATGAATATGTGACCCGTGAATTCGGCACTGGCGCGCTGAAGATCACCCCCGGGCACGACCCCAACGATTATGAAATTGGCCAGCGCCACGGGCTGCCGGTCCTTTCCATGCTGGATCGTGAAGCAAAAGTCACCGAAGTGGGCGGGCCGTATGCCGGGCTGGATCGCTTTGAATGCCGAAAAAAGCTGTGGGCCGATATGCAAGCTGCCGGCCTGGTGATCAAAGAAGAACCTTATACGCTCAACGTTCCCCGCTCCCAGCGCGGCGGCGAGATCATTGAACCGATGATCTCGACCCAGTGGTTTGTGCGCATCCAGGAACAGGCTGAAAAAGGGCTGAGCGCAGTCAAAAATGGCGACGTCCGCATCGTGCCCGAGCACTTCGAGAAGGTCTACTTCAACTGGTTGGAAAATATCAACGACTGGTGCATCAGCCGCCAGCTCTGGTGGGGACACCGCATCCCGGTCTGGTACTGCGCCGACTGTGGCAAAGAGACCTGCACCCGCGCCGACCCGAGCAGTTGCGCCCACTGCGGCTCAATAAAAATTGAACAGGACCCAGACGTGCTGGATACCTGGTTCTCTTCCGGTTTGTGGCCCTTTTCCACATTGGGCTGGCCGGATGAAACTCCTGATATGAAATATTTCTACCCAACCAGCTACATGGAAACCGGCTACGATATCCTGTTCTTCTGGGTGGCGCGCATGATCATGAGCGGACTCGAATTCACCGAGCAGTCCCCCTTCCATACGGTCTACCTGCATGGCCTCATCCGGGATGAACATGGGCAAAAGATGTCAAAAACCAAGGGCAACGTGATTGACCCGCTGATCGTCATGGACGAGCTGGGTACGGATGCGCTGCGCTTCACCTTGCTGGTAGGTTCCACCCCCGGAAAAGACTCCAACTTGAGCCTGAAAAAGGTGGAATCGAACCGCAATTTTGCAAATAAACTATGGAATGCTGGGCGCTTTGTGATCAATGCGATCACTGCCCAGCAAGAAATCCCCAGCGCACCCGTTGAATGGAGCCTGGCCGATTCATGGATCTGGGCCCGCCTGCAAAACCTGGTCAGCGATGTGGAACGTTTATTTCAAACTTTTCAATATGGCCAGGCCGGCCAGATGATCTATGACTTTCTGTGGAGTGACTTCGCCGACTGGTATCTCGAAATTGCCAAAAGCCAACTGGCCCAGGGCGGCGCGCGCGCCTATCAGACCGCCGAAACACTCCTGCGCGTTTTCGATATTTCCTTACGCCTGCTGCATCCGTTCACACCCTTTGTGACCGAAGAGATCTGGGGCCATCTACGCCGGGCCACACTGACAGCCCCACTTGCCAGCCTTAGTCAGGATTGGCCCGAGGTGCTGATCATAGCCAGCTGGCCGGAAGTCCGACCCGCTCAAGGCTGGGAAACCGGGAAAATCGCCAGTTTCGATCAGGTGCAGGAGGTCGTTCGAGCCATTCGCAACTTACGCGCCGAGAAAAATGTCAAGCCCGGGCTGAAACTATCTGCCATCCTGATCGACGCGACTGGCCTCGTCAAACAAGAATCCAAAATCATTGCGGCACTTGCAGGTCTGGACCAAACGAAGCTGGACATCCGCAAAACATTGGACACCAAACCCGAAGGTCAAATTGCGCTCGTGGCTGGCCAGGTGGAAATCTACCTACCCCTGGCTGATTTCGTCGACCCGGTCGAGGAACTCGCCCGCCTGTCCAAGGACCTGGCCGAGGCTGAAACGCATATCGCCAGGCTGGAGAAATTGCTCTCGAGCGACTTTGCCAACAAAGCCCCCGCAGCAGTGATCCAAAAGGAACGAGAAAAGCTGGCTGTTTACAAAGAAACAGCCGAAAAGATCAAAGTACAATTAGCCTGATTGCCCTGCAAAGGAAAGACACTGATCTGCAGTATCTCTACTCCTTCAAGCAAGAACAACGGAGAAGATTTACGGAATATGCATGGAGAATTAGATGGCCGAATTAGATAAAAAAATGGAACAACTCAAGACTCGTCTGGCAGAGATTAATGATCTGGAAATGGCGGCGGCCCTACTGGATTGGGATCAGCTCACCTATATGCCATCCGGCGGTATCGAAGCCCGTGGGCGCCAACTGGCTACCCTGGCAAAGATCGGGCAGGAGAAATTCATTGATCCTGCCATTGGCAAGCTGCTTGATGACCTGCAGCCTTACGCGGAGAGTCTGCCCTACGACTCTGACGATGCCAGCCTGATTCGCGTCACCCGCCTGGATTATGAGCACGCCTTAAAAGTGCCCCCAGAATTTCTGGCTGAATTAAATGTTCACTCGGCCCAGTCTTATCAAACCTGGTCAGAGGCCCGCCCGGCCAACGATTTTCATAAGGTACAACCTTTTCTGGAAAAAACCCTCGACCTGAGCCGCAAACTGGCCGATTTTTACCCGGGTTATGAACACATAGCAGACCCGTTGATCGACATGTCCGATTTTGGAATGAAAGCTGCCAGCATCCGGCAACTCTTTGCTGAGCTGCGCGAACAGCTTGTACCCATCGTAAAAACCATCACTGCCCAGCCCCCGGCAGATGACTCCTGTTTGCACCTGTTCTACCCCGAAGCGCAGCAAATGAAATTTGCCGAAGACATCGTCCGAAAATTGGGCTACGACTTCAAACGCGGGCGCATCGACAAGACTCACCATCCGTTTATGACCAAGTTTTCGCTGGGCGACGTACGCATCACCACACGGGTCAAAGAAAACTTCCTGGGCGAAATTTTGTTCAGCAATATCCACGAAGCTGGTCACGCCATGTATGAGCAAGGCATCGATAGGACTTACGAAGCCACTCCGCTCGGGGGGGGAACCTCATCTGGAATTCATGAGAGCCAATCGCGGACCTGGGAAAACATCGTCGGACGCAGCCACGAGTTCTGGGAATACTGGTTCCCCAAACTGCAGGCCGAATTCCCCAATCAACTTGCCAACATCTCGCTTGACCAGTTCTATCGGGCCGTTAACAAGGTCGAGCGCTCGCTCATTCGCACCGACGCAGATGAAGTCACCTACAATTTGCACGTTATGCTGCGCTTCGACTTCGAATTGGAACTGCTCGAAGGCAAACTTTCCCCCCGCGACCTGCCCGAAGCCTGGAATGAACGCTTTGAGAAGGACTTCGGCATCACCCCGCAGAACGATCAGGACGGAGTGATGCAAGACGTACATTGGTACGGAGGACTCATCGGTGGGTCCTTCCAATGTTACACGCTGGGCAATATCCTGAGCGCGCAGTTTTACAGCGCCGCGCTAAATGCGCACCCAGGTATCCCAGACGAAATGAAACAGGGAAAATTTAGCACACTGCAAGGTTGGCTCCAGGAAAATCTTTACCGGCATGGGCGTAAATTTACTGCGTCTGAACTTGTCGAACGCGCCACCGGCAGCCCTATGACAATTGGCCCATTCATCCAATACTTAAAGACAAAATACAGCCAGCTATACAGCCTCTAGAATTTGTCACATAAAAGCGTGACAAATAACTCGGATTTAGCGAGTTTTGTCATTTGACAGCCTACCGCTAGATAAGTATAAGGAAGCTAATCAAATTCAACTTAGGAGTGAACACTATGGCTATGAAAATTCAAGATGATTGCATTTCCTGTGGCGCCTGCCTACCAGAATGCCCAACCGAATCTATCACCGAAGGCGATAGCATCTACGTCATTGACGCGGCAACTTGTGTGGAATGCGTCGGACACTTCGATGCCCCGCGCTGCAAAGATGTGTGCCCGGTGGAATGCATCGTCAAAGCATAATTGAGCTTCAAGAAAGGGCAGGCTTTTTACTGCCCTTTCTTGAATATTAATAATTTTCAAATTGACACGCCATCCAGCGTGGCATATAATCATCAATAATTGAATATTCTTACCTTCGGGGCAGGGTGAAATTCCCGATCGGTGGTAAAGCCCACGAGCGCGACAAAAAGCGCATGATACGGTGCGATTCCGTAGCCGACAGTTAAAGTCCGGATAAAAGAAGGTTGTAGCCCATTTTGGGCTTGTTTTGTCGTCCGCACCCCGAAAACGCTTTTCGTTTTCGGGTTTTTTTATGGACTACAAAGATTCTTAACGCCCCGCAGGATTCTCTTGGGGCGTTTTGCTTTCCCCCCAAGCCGTGCTAAGTCAAAAAACATGGAACTGAACCTCGTGCGTAAATTTCAAGGACTTACCAACCGGAATCTACTGAAGAATACTCACTGGATTCCGCCCGTCGCCATTTTTTTGGTACTGCTCCTTTGGGAAGCATTGACTCGTTTCGCTGGGCTGCCAGCTTTTATCTTGCCCTCGCCGCTCATGGTTGCAGAAAAATTTATAGCTGCAATAACATCTGGAAGCCTGCTCCGCCACACCGCCGTCACCCTATTTGAAGTGCTGATGGGCCTGCTGGCCGGGACTTGCAGCGCAATTTTAATAGGCTATGCCGTGGCCAAGTCGCGAGCCTTTGAACGCCTAGTATCGCCATTTCTAGTGGCCAGCCAGGCCGTGCCAATCGTGGCTATCGCCCCCTTATTGGTCATCTGGTTTGGGCAGGGTATATTCTCAAAAATTCTAATTTGCGCATTAATCGTCTTTTTTCCGGTGCTGGTCAATACTGTTTTTGGGTTGCGCGCAGTACCGCGCTCGCTAAATGATTTGATGCGTTCTCTGCACGCCTCGCGCTGGCAAATGTTACGTTTGCTCGAAATCCCTTCTGCACTGCCGATTTTTCTGGGTGGGCTGAAAATCGGGGCCACACTCTCGGTCATTGGGGCTGTTGTCGGCGAATTTGTCGGCGCAGATAAAGGCCTCGGATTTCTTATTAATGTCGGCCGTGGTCAATATGACACAGCGCTGGTTTTCGTTGCCGTATTTACCCTGGTGGCCATGGCGCTAACACTTTATGGCCTGGTCATTTACCTTGAACACCGCTTGTTAGCGTGGCAGAATAAAAATTAATTTTGGAGAAACCGATGGATAAGAAAATTATAATATGTCTTTTGCTGTTGGCGCTGCTGGCTGGATGCGCTGCCCCAGCCACATCCGGAGCGCAACCCACCACAAAGCCGCTGATCCAGATCAAATTACCGATGGGATATATCCCTAATGTGCAATATGCACCCTTTTATGTAGCCGTCGAGCGCGGATATTTTAAAGACGCAGGCATCGAAGTGCAGTTTGACTACTCATTCGAAACTGACGGCGCCGCCCTGGTGGGAGCCAATAAGCTTCAATTTTCGCTGGTCTCAGGCGAACAGGTTTTGATGGCCCGGGCTCAGGGATTACCGATCGTATATGTAGTCGCCTGGTATCAGGAATACCCCGTTTCGATTGTCTCAATGGCGGATCAGAATATCAAATCGCCAACGGATCTGCGCGGCAAGAATATTGGCCTGCCCGGGCTGTTCGGGGCAAATTATGTGGGATTGCGCGCCCTGTTATATGCGGCCGAAATTAAAGAACGCGAGGTAAAACTCGACTCGATCGGTTTCACGCAAGTGGAGGCGCTGGTCGCCGGAAGAGAGCAGGCTGTAGTTGGATATACGGCTAATGAACCGGTCGTCCTGAAATCCAAAGGCTTTGCCGTGAACGAACTGCGCGTGGCCGATTATGTCCAACTGGCCTCGAACGGCATTATCACCAACGAAACCACCATCGCGCAGAACCCAGAATTGGTGCGCGCTTTCGTGGCAGCCTTTTTAAAAGGCTTGCAGGAAACGATTAACGACCCGGATGCCGCCTACGAAATCAGCAAAAAATTTGTTGAAAACCTGGCTCAGACTGATCCACTTGTCCAGAAACAAGTCCTTAGGACCTCTATCGAACAGTGGCGGTCTCCTTCACTTGGCAATTCAGACGCGGCTGCCTGGGACAACATGCAAAAAGTTCTGCTGGATATGAAATTGTATTCTGACCCCGTTGACCTGACCAAGGCTTTCACAAACGATTTCCTGCCCTCAAAATGACCAAACCGCAACCTGTTCTTTTTGTCCGCAACTTAAGCGCCATCTTTCCAGATGGTAATGGCGGCTTGCACGCGCTGGGTTCGGTCACATTTTCTGTTTGCCCCCGCGAGTTTGTTTGCGTACTGGGCCCTTCAGGCAGTGGCAAAAGCACCCTGCTGATGATTCTGGCCGGTCTGATTCCACCTTCATCCGGTGAAGTGTCCTTTGAAGAAAATAAACAGCCTCGCATTGGGTTTGTCTTTCAACAAGCTAATCTGATGCCCTGGCGAACGGTACAAGAGAACATCACCCTGCCGCTCGAGGTAGAAAAAGTCCCGGCAGAGATCGCCCTGCAAAAGGCGCAGGAATTGATCGAGCTGGTCGGCCTGGATGGTTTCGAAACATCCCTGCCGCGCGAATTATCTGGAGGCATGGCGCAACGTGTGGCGCTGGCGCGCGCGCTTGTCCACGATCCGGATATTCTCTTGCTCGATGAACCCTTCGGCTCACTGGACGCACTCACCCGCGAGCGAATGTGGACAGAACTCTCGCGCATCTGGCAGGCTCGTCAAAAGACCGTTATCATGGTCACACATTCCATCAGTGAAGCGCTCTTTCTGGCAGACAGGGTGCTGGTCCTGACAGCCCGCCCAGGAAAAATCAAGCTGGATCTGGCGGTTGACCTGCCTCGGCCACGCGATGACGAGATGCGCTACACACAACATTTTGGCCGGTTGGCGCGAAGGTTGAAGGAAGCCATCGAATAAAAAACAGGCCGCGTTTGGCGCGGCCTGTTTTTTATTCGCAAGGAGTGGATAACCGATCAATCCAGCTTACCGGTCAACATGGCCAACTTCAACTCCCCGATAGCCTTGGTAATCTGGATTTCGCGCGGACAAGCCATTGTGCAATTGAAGACCGTATGACAACGCGCCACGCCATCCGTTTCGCTGAGAATATGCAGACGCTCGGAGGCCGCTTCATCACGGCTGTCAAAGATAAAGCGATGGGCGGTTACCAGCGCAGCCGGGCCGAGATACGCTTCACTGCCCCAGTAAGACGGGCAGGAGGTGGTACAGCCGGCGCAGAGGATGCATTTCGTGGTCTCGTCAAAGCGCTCGCGCTGCTCAATGCTTTGCAAACGTTCTTTTCCATCAGCTGGTAACGGGCTTTCGTTAATAAAATAAGGCAGAACCGCCTTATAGTTATCAAAGAAAGGCTCCATATCCACGATCAAATCCTTGACAACCTTCAGACCAAGTAGGGGTTCGACCGTAATTTTTGTGCCAACATCGCGCACCAGGGCCTTGCAAGCCAACTGGTTGCGGCCGTTGATGCGCAGCGCATCAGAACCACAAACGCCATGCGCACACGAACGCCGGAAGGAAAGCGTGCCATCTTGATAACCTTTCACCTTCTCCAACAAATCCAGCACGCGATCAGTTTCAGCGGCTTCGAGAGTATAGGTCTCGTAGTGCCACTTCTTATCCAATTCGGGGTTGAAACGGAATATTTTCAAAGTTACTAACATGGTCGCCTCTACTAATAAACGCGTTCTTTGGGTTGGTATTTTGTAATGGAGACTGGCTTATAGCCGATCGTAATCTCACTGGCCTGCTTGGAGACAAGGGTATGCTTGAGCCATTCTTTATCATCACGATTGGGATAATCCTCGCGCGAATGTCCGCCTCGAGATTCCTTCCTGTTCAACGCGCTTACAGCAATTACCTCTGCCAGTTCAAGCATATTGCCAAGTTCCCAGGCACTGATCAATTCGGTGTTAAAGATCTTGCCCGTATCCGTAATTTTAATTCGCTTGTAACGCAGCTGCAACTCGCGGACCTTATCAATCGCAGTTTGCATATCTTGCTCATTTCGATAGATCCCGACCAGGTCGAACATGACCTTTTTCATCTCTGTGGCGATGTCAAACGCGTTTTCTTGCCCGACTTCTTGCCGGAAAGCATCAAACTCAGATCTCACGCCGGCGTCAGCATTGGGAGGTAAATTTTCAAACTCAACCTTTCCAGCATACTCCGCCGCGCGCAAACCTGCATATTTACCAAAAACAACCAGGTCAAGCAGCGAGTTGGTCCCCAGGCGATTTCCGCCATGAACCGAAACACAGGCGCATTCACCCGCCGCATAAAGACCAGGAAAAAGCGTATTCTTGTCGTCGATGACTACTTCCCCATATTTATTGGTCGGGATACCACCCATACTGTAATGCGCCGTTGGCTGAATGGGCATCATTTGGGTGACAGGGTCGATGCCTAAATAAACACGACAAAAATCAATGATATCGGGCAGCTTTTTCAAGATCTGTTCACCTGTAACCACATACTTGGAGCCGTCGGGATTGGTTCGTCCATCCAATTCAGCAAATTTATTCACAGTCTCTGGGCGCACATCCAAATATACATAGTTCGAACCATTGACCCCGCGCCCTTCGCGGATTTCAGTGTAAATGGCACGGCTGACGACATCACGTGAAGCCAGGTCTTTAACCTTTGGCGCATACTTCGGCATGAAACGTTCACCCTTACCATTGATGAGTACGCCTCCATCGCCACGCACACCTTCAGTGATCAGAATGCCCAGCTTGTAAATGCCCGTCGGGTGGAACTGGAAGAATTCCATATCTTCCAAGGGTAATCCATGGCGCAGGATCATGGCCGCGCCATCCCCAGTATAGGCATACGCATTGGAGGTAACTTCGAATATACGTCCATGACCGCCGGTGGCAAGGATGACAGCTTTGCAATGGAAAGTATGCAGTTCGCCGGTTGAGAGTTCCACAGCCACCACGCCAACGGTCTTACCATTCACGGTCAGCAAATCCAAAACCTGATACTCATCGAAAAAGTTGACTTTATTCTTCAAGCACTGTTGATACAGAGTCTGCAAAATCATGTGACCGGTACGATCTGCCGCATGACAGGCGCGGCTAACCGGCTTTCCGGTTTCATTATTGGTATGTCCACCAAAAGGACGCTGGGAAATCTTACCTTCAGCTGTGCGATCGAAAGGTAGGCCCATGTGTTCCAACTCAAGGACAGCCTCGGGCGCTTCCTGGCACATGAACTCAATCGCATCCTGATCGCCAAGATAATCCGAACCCTTTACCGAATCATAGGTATGCCATTCCACGCGGTCCTCTTCAAGATTACCGAGCGCTGCACTGATTCCGCCTTGGGCTGTGCCGGTGTGTGAACGCGTAGGGTAAAGCTTGCTAATCACGGCCGTCTTGGCGCTGCGCGAGGCATATAAACCCGCCATCAATCCAGCGCCTCCCGCACCAACAACAATCACATCAAACTGATGAATATTCATTCTGCTTTCCATCCTATGAAGTCCAGACGACATACAGACTGACGCCGCTCATCACCAGCAAGACTACGATGCTGATAAGACGGACCACTTTGCGTGGCGTGGCGGTCACAATGTAATCATCCGCAATAGCAACCAAACCATGCACGCCATGGGACACAGCCAACAGGACGAGCGCGCTGCCGGCTAGCTTCCAGAAAGGAGATATCCAGAGTGCCAGGTCAGATACATTTGTGTTTTGGACGTGAGTCCCGTTGGGCATAAATCCCCAGCGCATCAGGTCGGCAAAATTCATTTCGTTACGGGCACCCATGATTAGCGCACCGATAATGCCCATCAGAATGAGTGTGTACATTCCCAAAGCGGAAAGACGTGTGAATATCCACATCATCATTTCAAAATTCAGGCCACGTTTAGACAGGGGTAAGGTTCTTGGTGTCATGCTCTGCTCCTAACCTGCCAGCCCAGAACGGACAATGACAATGACAGCAATACCGAATAAAGGAATAAATACAGCCCACTCCACCCAAATGGCTTCACGTTGATACTCGATCAGATTAGGCCACAGATCGAGTATGGTAATGCGCAAACCGTTAATCGCGTGGAATAACGCGCAAAAGAAAACAAAAATCTGAAAAATCCAGTTCTCGTAAATCACATTAATAGACTGTCCGACCTGTCCACCAAAGAACGAAGCCAGGATATGTGTCCCTACAAAAATAGCGATACCCAGACCACCGATCCGATGCAAGACAAAGGTCAGCATTGGATCTTTGCCCTGATAACGCAAACCTGTGGCCAGGCTGACATTCCTTTTCAAGCCCATCTATGCCTCCTTGAAAAAAATTGAGAATAATGCCCTATTATCTCATTAGGGTTTCCGGGATTCACAGTGACAAAACTCATTGATTATTTATATCTTGCTCATCATTACACAGCGAAATCGCAAGCAACCCTTTGGGCTGTTCCATGAAGGTATTTTGGCCGGCAGAAAGCGGGGCAATGCAAACAAAAACCTGCTACTATCCTTTGCCAGGCGATTATTTTGGAGAAAGTGACAATCATCATCTCAATTTCAGTCCACACTTCCTCTAATAAAAATGCCAATGACCCTTATAATCCAAGTACATCATCTTCTGGTATTCGTAATTCTAATCGATTTTTGAAAACAAGATTACAATTGCTGAAGCGTGCACGGATACAATCCGCAGCATTTCAGTAAACTATTGCTATAGGAGGCATACATGTCAGGTTCCAACCGTATTAGCCGCCGGGACTTTATGAAAGTCACCACCGGCGCCATCGGAGGGATCATCACCGCTGCCATCGGCGTGCCAGTCATTGGGTACCTGATTGACCCGGCATTGCGCGCTGGAGCGAAAGAAGCCTGGATCCCGATCGGAAAGCTGGAAAAAATCCCTATCGATGTGCCGACCCCCTTTTCATTCACCCGCACCCAGGTCAATGGCTGGGAAAGAACGGGAACCAGCTATGGTGGGTTCATCACCCGCAAATCCGCAGACCCAAAAGATATTTTGATCTTATCCAGCCGGTGTACACACCTCGGCTGCAGTGTGAACTGGCGGGAGGATACAAAGGAATTCATCTGCCCCTGCCACGATGCCAAATTTAGCCGGGAAGGCCTGGTCCTGGATGGCCCACCCCCAAAACCACTCACCCAATACAATGAATTTAAAGTGGATGGCGACGGCAACCTGCTAATATTCATCAAGGAAGGCTAACCATGTGGCAGAATATCTACCAATGGCTGGATGAACGCCTGGGCCTGGGAGATTTGTATTCCAATATCCTTGACCGCCCCGAACCCACAGGAAACTGGTGGAACACGCTTGGTTCGGCCAGCCTGTTCTTATTCATTTTGCAAGCCGCAACCGGTATTTTCCTGACAATTTACTATACACCCTCGCCAGACCACGCTTACGACAGTATCCAATACATTATGACGGGGGTCGCTTTTGGGTGGTTGGTGCGAGGCATCCACCACTGGGGCGCAACGTTAATGGTGCTGGTGGTTTTCATCCACATGTTGCGTGTGTTCGTCACCGCATCCTACAAATATCCGCGTGAGCTTACCTGGCTGATTGGCGTAGGGCTGATGTTGCTTACCCTGGGAATGGGCTTCACAGGCTATTTACTGCCCTGGAACCAGAAAGCATATTGGGCAACCACCGTGGCGACTCAAATTGCCGGCACAGTACCCTTCCTGGGCGATTTCATTCTCAAGGTCCTGCGCGGTGGACCAGACTTAAGCGCGCTGACCTTGCAGCGTTTTTTCGCCTCTCACATCTGGATTCTGCCCGCAGCCTTACTCGGTTTGATCGGCATTCATCTGTACTTGATCATCAAGCACGGCGAATCCCACTTCCCAACGCAGGAAGACTAAGGAGTGCGCCATGAGCAACGAAATTAAGAAAAAAATCAACGAACGATACCAGCGCGAATTGCATAAAGGCGAACGCTTCTGGCCGGACAGCATCTACAAAGATGCAATCATGTCGCTGGCGATCTTCCTGATCCTCATCCTGCTGGCTACTTTCATCGGCATTCCGTCCGACCCAAAAGCCGACCCCAGTGACACATCCTACGTTCCGCGACCGGAATGGTACTTCCTCTTTCTGTTTAAATTCCTGGCGCTCTATGGACAAATTCCCTTACTTGGGAAAATCGAGTGGCTGGCCACAGTCATCATCCCCAGCATTGTCGTTGGCTTAACCGTGGTTATGCCCTTCATCGACAAAAAACCAGAACGCCATTACAGCAAACGGGTTTTGCCAATTTCCATCATGGGCATTTTGGTCATCAGTATGATCACCCTGACCATGGTGTCTGAGGTACCCACTGGCCCTACGCTGGTCGGCTTGCTGCAAACCATCGGTGGTTTGATTGTTCCCGGTCTAGGCTACCTGGCCCTGGTTCTGATGTCGTTTACCTTCAAGAATACTAGTGCAAAAACCATGATCTGGACGGCAGTCATCACGGCAGTGCTGATGATTGGTTTTACCGGAACTGTGCTTGCCTTGTACCAGGCTCCAGCCACAGAAGAAGTAGTCATCGCCAATACCCTCGAAGAACAAATCCTGGCCGGGCAAGATCTGTATGCCATCAACTGTGTGGAGTGCCACGGGGATGACGGAAAAATCGTCAAAATTGAGGGCGTCAAGGGTCTCGAAGGCAAAGCAATTTCAGCGATCAATGGCAAGGATGTGCTTTACACCCTGAATGACGCCACCATGGGAGAAGTTATTGCTTATGGCCGCCCGAACGCGGGCATGAATCCCTTTGGAAAAGCTTATAACGCAGAAGGTCTCTCCAAAAGTGAAATTGACTACATCGTGATATTCATGCGCTATGTGTGGGATGACCGCTTTGAGAAACCGCAGCTAAAACCACTCTACCCTGCGCTTGCCGACGGCGAGATACCTTCTTACGATGTGCATATCGCTCCGATCGTAAAACGCTACTGCATTTCCTGCCATCGAGCTGGGAAAGACAATCTCAATTATTGGATGGATACATACGAAAACATCCGCAAGACCGGCGATAGCGCCCCAAATGTTACCGCCAGTGATGCCAATAGCCCGCTACTGGTTGTCATTCAAGGCACACCCATCCCCGACCCGGCTGACCCGACCAAAGAATTGGTGGGGGTGATGCCGCCCAACAAGGCACTAAAAGCCGATATCATCGACGTGTTTAGACGCTGGATTATGGCTGGCATGCCCCAAACTTCCGCGGAGGCTGCCGCCCTGCCCACATCGATGCCCGCCCCAACCGCTACACCAAAACCGTAAGGCCCAAATAAAGGACAAAGAGGCCACCCAAACCTGATGGGTGGCCTCTTTGATTCATCACACCCGGCCTGCTTATCCGGGCTGAATTGGATCGAGATGGCAAAAACTCTGAGCCAGAAATAATGATCGTATTCGCACAACTTTTGACGGCCAAAGCATATTTAACGAAAGTAACTCATGAAACCATACCGAATGATATTGACTCCCATCCCAAAATACTGTAAACTTTAATTACTCCGATGGGGAGTAGCCGCCCGGCTTTCACGGGATGGACAGTCGTCAAGACGGAAAGAGATTTCCCGGCTGCCTGAAGGAAAACGCAAGACCATCGCTTTCTATAAGCTTTGGTCTTTTTGTTTTTAATTCTTGCATATGAAAGTTCAGTGAAAACATAACCGCGTTTTTTCGACTACAAACAAGTCAAACTGGCATAGGGATCTTCAGATCCCACGCCGGTTCTTTCCCTGGAATAGATTATGTTTGCGAAAGGAGATTTTCATGTCCAACCATTCGACGAATTCCCCTCGTTTTCCAATTTTCCAGCGGTTGTGGAAACCGGTTGCTATCACTGGCGCTGGCGGCACAGCGATTGCCTACTGGCTCGAAGAAATTGTGATTTTCGGCGAGGAGATCCTGGCCTTGATTTTTCTACCCATCCTGGCCGGGGCGATCTATCTGCTAGACATCTTGATCTTCAAATCCCGCATGCCCCGGCGCGAAGACAAGGCCCCGAGCAGGTACCGGGAATACCATGAAAAACCTGTTGATAGAGGAGCAAAGAAATAATCTCATGCAAATTAAACCCTGGCATACATTCACTCCGGACGAGGCTTTCCAGCACCTTAGCAGCCAACCCGGCGGGCTAAGTACAGCGGAAGTTGAAACCCGTCTGGAACAATATGGCCCAAATGAGTTGAAAGCCGCCCAGCGCGTCTCACCCTGGGCAATTTTGTTGGAGCAGTTCAAAAATGTGCTCATCCTGATCCTGTTGGGCGCAACGGTAATTTCGCTATTGCTCGGGGAGGGCGTTGAATCGATCGTGATTGCCATCATCGTGCTTTTTGCGGTGGTACTGGGCTTTGTCCAGGAATATCGAGCCGAGCGCGCCATCGAAGCCTTGCGTAAAATGGCTGCCCCCACCGCCACCGTCTTGCGTGATGGCGTTGAAGTCAAAGTTCCTGCGCGGGATCTGGTTCCAGGGGATATTATCCTGCTGCGTACCGGTGACCGAGTCCCGGCGGATGCGCGCTTGATCGAATCGATCAACATGCAGATCGAGGAAGCTGCGCTCACCGGCGAATCAGTTGCGGTGGAGAAACATATTCGGGCATTGGAAAACGATAATTTAACCGTCGGAGACCGCAAAAACATGGCCTACGCCGGGACAGCCGTTACCTACGGACGCGGGCGAGCACTGGTTGTCGCCACTGCCATGCAAACCGAGTTCGGCAAGATTGCCCAACTGCTGCAAACCATCGAAACCGGCAGAACACCGCTGCAACAAAATCTGGATAAGGTAGGCACGCTGCTGGCTCGCGCTGCTTTTGTGGTTGTGGCTATCATTGTTGCATTAGGACTGATCCGTGGGCAACCCCTGGTGGAGATGCTTATCTTTGGTATTGCCCTGGCGGTGGCCGTCGTCCCTGAGGCCCTGCCCGCCGTTGTCACCATTTCGCTGGCGATTGGCGTGCAGAAGATGGTCAAGCGCAATGCGCTCATCCGCCGTCTACCCGCTGTGGAAACCCTCGGCAGCACTTCGGTGATTTGCTCCGATAAAACCGGCACGCTGACCAAAGATGAAATGACGGTGCGCAAGATTTTCTGCGGCGGGCAGTTGTTCACAGTTTCAGGGGCAGGCTATGCCCCGCAAGGCGAATTTGCCGGGTATGGCGAAACACCCAGCGCCCCGACAGAAGCACTCAAACTGATGCTGACAGCCGCAACCCTGGCTTCGGATACCAGCCTGGTGAGTGCTGATCCTGTTTTGGGCACTGGTTGGGATATCAAGGGTGATCCAACCGAAGGGGCGCTGGTCGTCGCCGCAGCCAAAGCCGGATTGCACAAAGAATACCTTGATGCTGAATATCCACGTGTACATGAAATCCCATTCACCTCCGAAACAAAACGTATGACCACCTTGAATCGGGTCAATGACAGCCTGACAGCTTACGCAAAAGGTGCACCAGAAGTGATTTTGGAAGATTGCGCTTTTGTACTCTCCGGAAACGAGGTCGGGGCGCTGGACAATGCCGGGCGGGCGCAGATTTTGGCACAGGCGCAAGCGATGGCTGGCGAAGCGCTGCGCGTTCTGGGAATTGCGTCAAAGCCAAACGTGACACCAGAAACCGCCGAACAGGGTATGACCTTTTTGGGGCTGGCAGGCATGATCGACCCTCCGCGCCTGGAGGCGAAGGCAGCGATTGCGGTGTGCGCGGATGCTGGTATTCGCCCGGTTATGATCACCGGCGATCACCCGGTAACAGCACAGGCGGTGGCACGCGAGCTGGGGCTACTGCGCAATGGTGGTCTGGTCATCACCGGTACAGAACTGGAAGCTATGTCTGACGAACAGCTTCAGCGCGAAGTGGAGTCTATCAGTGTCTATGCGCGGGTCTCGCCTGCACATAAATTGCGCGTGGTAACCGCCTGGCAGACGCGCGGGCATATTGTTGCAATGACGGGTGACGGGGTTAACGACGCCCCGGCTCTTAAAAAAGCAGATATCGGCATCGCGATGGGCATTACCGGCACAGACGTGACCAAGGAAGCCGCCGCCATGACCCTGACAGACGATAATTTCGCCTCGATTGTTGCCGCAGTAGAGGAAGGGCGTGGGGTATTCGGCAACATCAAGAAATATTTGATGTACCTGCTATCCTCCAATATCGGGGAAATTGGCCTGATGGCGGGTTCTGTGCTGCTCGGGCTGCCCTTGCCATTGACGGCAGTGCAAATCCTGTACGTCAATCTGGCCACCGATGGCCTGCCCGCACTGGCGCTGGCAGTGGACCCGCCGGAAAAAGATTTGATGAAACGCAAGCCGCGCAACCCACGCACAGGCATTTTCACTCGCCCGGTCGTGACTCTTATGCTTCTGGGTGGCATCTGGTCAACAATGATCAACCTGGGATTGTTCACCTGGGCACTGAACTCCGGTCGCAGCCTGGACGAAGCCATGACAATGACCTTCATCTCGTTGGTCCTGATCCAGTTTTTTAAGGCTTACAACTTCCGCTCTGACCGTCATTCGGTGCTTGACAAGCCATTTGCCAATAAGTGGTTGAATCTGGCTGTGGGTTGGGAAATGATTTTGCTGGTACTGATTATTTACCTGCCGTTTTTAAACGAAGCCTTCAACACGTATGCTCTGCCGCTGATTGACTGGTTGATCGTCTTTGGCCTGGCGCTGACAATCATGCCCGTACTGGAAATGGCCAAGTGGCTGGAACGCCGGGGTTGGTTTGGCAAGGTAGATTAGATAGAGATAAATAATACATCCGGCCGCTGACAGCAGGCCGGATGTATTATTTCACTGGTATATGACCCAGATTTTACATGTTTTGGATAATCGCGTCCCCAAACTCAGAACACTTGACCTCGTGAGCGCCATCCATCAATCGCGCAAAGTCATAAGTAACAATCTTCTGGGCAATGGCCCCTTCCATGCCCTTTACAATTAAATCAGCCACTTCTGTCCAGCCCATGTAGCGAAACATCATCTCTCCGGAGAGAATAACCGAACCAGGGTTGACCTTATCCAGATCAGCATATTTGGGTGCGGTCCCATGGGTAGCTTCAAAGATGGCGTGACCCGTCACATAGTTAATGTTCGCGCCGGGGGCAATGCCAATCCCGCCCACTTGCGCGGCCAGCGCGTCTGACAGGTAATCACCGTTCAGGTTGAGGGTGGCGATCACATCATAATCCCGCGGGCGAATGATCGTGAATTGCAAACTGACATCCGCGATCGAATCCTTGATCATCAACTTGGATTTCCATTTGCCTTCGCCATGTGTATTCCACAACTGGAGAGCCATTTCAACTTCGCTCTTAATATCGTTTTGCTGAGCAGGCGACATCATCGCAAAACCAGGATCGATCTGCCTGGCGTTTTCTTCCACGCTGAGAGCAGAATCTTTCTCTTTGTTGCCCAAAATCCAGGATTCACGCTCGGTAACGATCTGGCTCCGAAATTCGCGCTTGGCCAGGGCATAACCCCAATCCTTGAAAGCGCCTTCGGTAAACTTCATGATATTGCCCTTGTGCACAAAGTTTACGCTCTTGCGCTTGTTATCCAGTGACCATTGGATGGCAGCGCGCACCAGTCGCTCTGTGCCTTCCTCGGAAACTGGCTTGATGCCAATACCAGCCGTATCCGGGAAGCGTATCTTGGCATATTGCTTAGGAAAGGCTTCCTTGAAGATTTCCTTGAACTTCTTATTGTCTTCTGTACCGTTGGCAAACTCAATACCGGTATAAATGTCTTCCGTGTTTTCGCGGAAAATGACCATATCCACATATTCGGGATGCTTTACCGGAGATGGAACACCGTTATAATAGCGCACTGGTCGCTGACAGACGTACAAATCGAGCAATTTGCGCAGCGCCACGTTTAACGAGCTAATACCGCCGCCAATTGGCGTGGTCAGCGGACCTTTGATGCCCACCACAAATTCGCTGAAGGCCTGGGTGGTCTCATCCGGCAACCAATTCTGGAATTGAAGGAAAGCCTTTTCTCCCGCAAAGACTTCCATCCAATGAACTTTGCGCTTACCACCGTAAGCCTTCTCCACAGCCGCATCGAACACGCGCACTGAAGCGCGCCAGATGTCACGACCCGTGCCATCGCCTTCAATGAACGGCAGGATCGGGTTATTGGGAACCTGAAGCTTACCATCCTGAATGCTGATTTTTGCCCCGCCTTCAGGCACTTTTACCAATTTATACGCCATTTTTCTCTCTCCTTTGAATAATGATCAGCAGAATTATAGCATCCAAAATCAATCGGTTGGAGGAAAGATGGTCATTAATCGGTCTCTGCATCAAAAGTTGCAGCGCTAGGATGATATACTACGCACATAAACGCAAAACGCCAGGCTTTTTTGCCAGTAAAACCACCCAGAGCACAGCCTGCCAAAAACTAGCCAAGGACCTGTTTTAAATCAGATCAATCCCAATCGGAAAACAATTATGAAAGAAACCATTTACTCACGCAACGCCGTTTACGAGACTCTGCGGGCCAAACGCCGCCAACCCATACGCCTGTTGATAGCAGAAAAATTACAGGAAAAAGGCCGCCTACCCGCAATTTTAGAAATGGCGAAAGAGCGTAAAATCCCGGTAGAACGAGTCCCGCGCCAAATGTTGGACAACCTGATCCCCCAACACCAGGGCGTGGTGCTCGAAGCCGGGCATTATCCATACATGGATATTTCTGACATCCTGGATAACGCAAAAGCCAAACAAGAGCCGCTGTTCGTGCTTCTGCTTGATAGTTTGCAAGACCCACAGAATTTCGGAACCTTACTGCGTACCGCAGAAGCCGTCGGCATCCATGGAATCATTCTGCCGCTGGCGCACACTGTGGAAGTAACTCCGGCTGTGGTCAACGCTTCATCAGGGGCATCGGAGCATTTACTCATCGTCCAGGCAAACCTGGTGCAGGCAATCGAAACGCTCAAGCAAGCTGGCGCATGGGTCGTTGGGTTGGATGAAAGCCCTCGGTCACAAACACCCGACCAAGTCAAATTGGATGGCGGGCTGGCAATCGTCGTCGGCTCAGAGGGCGAAGGCATCCGGCAGCTCGTCCGCCAAAAATGTGATTTCATGTTACGGCTGCCGATGCGCGGACAAATCGATTCGCTCAACGCCTCGGTTGCCGGATCGATTGTGTTATATCTGGCCTCATTAACGCGCAGCTCCGGAAATTGATCGGTGTAAGATTCTGGAGACATAATGCAAATTTTCGACCGAATTAAAAAATCTGCCCGGGTTTTGCTCAATGGTGAGACCCTGGCCAACAAACGAGTCGCAATCCCGGCCATTAGCGCTGACGAAGTTGCCGATGCGCGCCAGTTCTTTCAACGTGAGAAGTTTTTTATCCTGGGGCATGCTCGCTCTGGGACCACCTTGTTGGCACGCTTAATTCGGCTGCACCCGGAAGTCCACTGCAACTGGCAGGCCCATTTTTTCACTCGTGAGCCGTTCTTAAAATCGCTGGTCGATAGCCCCGAAGCCGCGGAATGGCTGACACGCAAGTCCAATCGCTGGAACCATGGGCACGATCTCTCGCCTCTTGTTTTGCGCACCTTCGCCGATTTCATCCTGGAACGGGATGCCGCCAGCGAAGGGAAACGCATCGTTGGCGACAAAAGCCCGTCCAGTCTGATCCACGGTCAAGCGGTGCGTGACATGGCTGCCATTTACCCAGATGCTGCGCTCATTTATATCGTCCGCGACGGACGGGATGTGCTCATTTCGGAACGCTTTCGCAATTTCGTTGAAGACTCAAAATTCCTGACCGCCGAAGATAAACGGATCATCGCAGCGCTGAAGGTGGATCAGGTGCCCTTTACGGATGGCCGGCGCTCAATCTTTACTGAGGCATTCATCCGTCGCAGCGCTGCGGGTTGGGTGGCAAACCTGACCGAGACCGAGGCCGAGGGCAAGCGACTGTACGACAAGCGTTTCTTCACTCTGCGCTACGAAGATTTGCTGGCAGCGCCTTTCACAGAAATGCAAAAACTCTGGCAATTTCTGGGGGTGACAGGTGAACCCGGGCTGGAAACAGCCGTTAAGGCTGAGCTGGCGTCCAATCCGGACGAGGAATGGCAAGCCAAAAGGAACGATTCGATTGCATCTTTCTTACCCAAAGGCAAAGCCGGCAACTGGCGAAATATGTTCACCCAACACGACCGGGAAAAGTTTAAGGATATTGCCGGTAGTATGCTGATCAAATGGGGTTATGAAAAGGATTTTGACTGGTAGGTTCGCTATCTACCACGGAGCCCATCATGAAAATATTAATCGCTAGTCTCGGTTCCATCGGACGCCGACATTTAAGAAACCTCGTCGCTTTGGGCGAGAAAGACCTGATTCTCTACCGCAGCCACAAAGCAACTCTCCCCGATGACGAACTAAAGGGATACCCCGTCGAGACGGATTTAACCGTTGCCTTGAAAAAACACCAGCCACAGGCGGTCATCATCGCCAACCCTACGGCGCTGCATATGGACGTGTCCATCTCCGCCGCTAAGGCAGGTTGCGCGATTTTCCTGGAAAAACCGATCGCCGCTGATTTGTTACAGGTGGATGAATTGCGTCTGGCTGTGGCCAAAGGCGGCAGCAAAATCCTGGTCGGATTCCAATTCCGCTATCACCCGACTTTGATTAAAGCCCGGGAACTCATCACAGCAGGTCTGATTGGCAAGGTGCTGACTGCCCACGCTCATTGGGGCGAATATTTGCCCAATTGGCACCCCTGGGAAGATTATCGCCAGAGCTACGCAGCGCGCGCAGACCTGGGCGGGGGCGTAATTGTCACCCTGACCCATCCACTGGATTATTTGCGTTTCCTATTGGGAGAAGTCGATTCTCTCTGGTCACTGAATGGGCATATTTCCCCGTTAGAATTGAACGGCGTGGAAGATGTGGCCGAGATCGGTTTGAAATTTTCCAGCGGAGCCACCGGTGGTGTACACGTTAATTACTTTCAACGCCCACCCGTCCACCGGCTGGAAATTGTCGGCACAGGTGGTAGCCTGCACTGGGACAATGCGGATGGAAGGCTGACTCACTACCAAATGCCAGATGATTTTGGCAGCATCCATTCCCAGCCAACCCCCGCGCAAGTAACACACTACGCGCTCCCAGATGGATTTGACCGCAATAACTTGTTCATAACCCAGATGCAACACTTCCTGAATATCGCAAACGGGAAAGCCGAACCGGTCTGTACGCTTGACGACGGCATCCGGGCCTTGGAAATAGCCCTGGCCGCCAAAACTTCGCAGGCCGAGGGCCATCCAGTTTCATGGCAAAACATCCCATAAAACCAGGGGCGAATCCTTGCGGGCAAAAAACGTTACACCATCCAGCTTGACTTCGACATAATCAGTAAGGTAGGGCTCGGCACTTTTAAAATCACCTTCCCAGAGCTGGACAATCACGTCAGGCTTCAGCCGGCCAAATGTGTAAGCATAATCCCACTTCATGTGACCTGGGCGCACATCAGCAATTCCCGCCAGGCTTACCGGCACCTTGATTGGCTCACGCGCAATAATCTTATCTGCCTTGCCAAGAATATCAATAGCGTAGCGTTCCGGCAGGAAGTACGGCTCTGTGCCGGCTGCCGTGAATGCAATTTTTGCGCCCGGACGTGTGGCTTTTTGCAGGATCAGGGCTGTATTTACATATTTTTCATTGGCTTCCACATAGACTGGCTTACGCAAAAGCAGCCAACGATCGATGGACTTGTAATCAGCCAACAGAAAATTAACATTCCACAGGCTGAATGCCACCACTATCAAGGCCGCCAGGTTGAGCACAAGACGACTCCAACCACTCGTCAGCCTTAATTGCGTTTGCAAAGCGTTTCTTAGAACTGCAACCGTTACCCCAAAGAGCGCAAACCACAGCGGCAGCGCGCTTGAAATAAAGCGATTAGCCCCACCTTTGTGTTCCCAGGCGTCCCCGCCCACATAAGTACTGTATGCCACCTGCCCGGCAAAAAGAAGGGCCAGCAGGGCCACATTTTTATCACGACGAAAAACGAATACGATCACCGGCAGCATAAACACGATCCAGTTCGCCTGCCAGGCCAACTCAAATAACACCCACAACCCGCGAGCAATGCGAATAGCGGTAGAGAAATTAACCATTTTGAGATAGTAAGTGTTGGGCAACAGATCGCCGAAATACCACAGGCGAAATAACTCCTGGACACCCAGAAAACAAATGAGCATCCCTAAACCCCACATTAGATGCTGGCGGCGGCGCTGCGAGTCAGTGACTGTTGCAAAGACGACTATTAAGGCGAAGGGCACGGCCATATCCATACGAACAAGCGTGCCAACACCAAGCAACAGATAAAGCCAGGGGATCCAGCAAGATAGATTACGGGTGAGCACAATCCAGGCAACCAGGCTTAGAATCAGCGCTAGCAGGCTAACTTCCATCCCAAGTAGTCCCCAAATATTCAACGGACCGTAAAAAGCAGTCATGAGCAGAGCCGCAAACAAAGCCAGCAAATCATCGGTCAGATGTTTGACAATCTTATAAATGAATACCAGGTTAAGCCCCAAGAAAAGCGCGCCAGTAACCTGAATAGCCAGGCTGATTTTAGAAGCCGAAATCGGCAGCAGATGCCAGAAGGCCATGTACAACATCCACAACGAGTTAGTATAGCCTTCCACATACTCGCCAGGATTCCAGACTGCGCCAAAACCGTGCGCCAAATTCGATGCATAGCGCATTGAAACCATGGCATCGTCAAATAAGACAAAGTAGCGTTGACCATCAACAATAAAACTGGTAGCGCGGATGTAGAGCGCCGCATACCAGGCAAACCCAGTCAAAATGGCTATTAATAAAGCAAGATGTTTGTGACCTAATAGTTGTTTCATGCGCATTGATCGCCTGGCAACATTATAAACTTGTCCCAAGAAAAGTAGGTGAATCGTCAGGAATGAAGTTTTGCATCCCTGATATAATAACCACTTGTGTAAAATTCAGTTGTTGAATATTGAAGGTTCAAGGAGAACTTTAAATGTCGAAAGCGAAATTAATCTCCCCTTACGGTGGCAAGTTGGTCAACCTGGTTGCCACCGGGTCCGAGCGCGATGAACTGCTCGCCCGCGCAGCAAAGCTGCCTTCCCTTAAAATTTCCATGCGCAATCTGTGTGACCTGGAATTGCTGGCTACGGGCGGTTTCTCACCATTAAATACTTTCATGGGCAAGGCAGACTATGAGCGCGTACTGCATGAAATGCGCCTGGCGGATGGCACACTCTGGCCTCTCCCCATCACGCTGACTGCAGACCCCAAGGAACTGCCGACAGTTGGCGAGGATATCGTACTGCGTAACAGCAATAATGATGTCATCGCCATATTGACCCTGGACGAAGTCTACCACTGGGATGCAGAAAGAGAAGCCGCGCTGGCTTACGGCTCGACTGATTCAAAGCACCCGATGGTTTCCGAAATGGGCCGCTGGGGCAAGGTGTGCATCTCTGGAGAGTTAAAAGTCATCAACCTACCCAAATATTATGACTTCATAGAACTGCGTCGCACACCTGCCGAAGTACGCGAAATGCTGGAAACAATGGGCAACGAAAACGTCGTCGCTTTCCAAACCCGCAACCCCCTGCACCATATCCATGAAGAATTGACCAAGCGCGCTGCCGCCCAGGTAAAGGGTTCGTTGATCATCCATCCGGTAGTAGGCATGACCAAACCAGGCGATGTGGACCACTATACCCGCGTGCGCATCTATAAGGCCCTGGTCGATAATTATTATGATAAGACCAGCACCACCCTCAGCCTGCTTCCGCTCGCCATGCGCATGGCTGGCCCCAAAGAAGCTGTGCTGCATGCCCTTATCCGTCGAAACCACGGCGCCAACCACTTCATTGTTGGCCGCGACCACGCTGGACCTGGCAAGGACTCCACTGGCAAGCTCTTCTATGGTCCCTACGATGCCCAGGAAATGATGAAACAGTACGAGGCGGAGATCGGTGTAAAAATGATCCCGTTCGAAGAACTGCTCTATCTGCCCGATGAAGACCGCTACGTGGAAGCCAAAGACGTGCCGACCGGCGCCAAAGTGCTCAACATATCCGGCACGCAGGTGCGCGATGATTATCTGGCCAAGGGTAAACTACTCCCAGAATGGTTCACCCGCCCTGAAACAGCCGAAATATTGCGCGAAATGTACCCCCCACGCAACAAGCAGGGCTACTGCATCTGGTTTACCGGACTGAGCGGTTCCGGCAAATCAGCCACTACCCAGGTGTTGACCTCGTTGCTGCTCGAACGCGGCCGTGAAGTCGCAATCCTCGACGGGGATGTTGTCCGCACCCATCTTTCCAAGGGCTTGGGATTCTCCAAGGAAGACCGCGACACGAATATTTTGCGCATTGGCTTTGTCGCTGGTGAAATCGTCCACGCAGGCGGCACCGTCATCTGTGCAGCGATCAGCCCCTACCGCGCTACTCGCGAAGAAGCTCGCAAAATGGTAGGCGAAAATTTCATCGAAATTTTCATGGATACACCCGTCGAAGTCTGCGAACAACGCGACGTCAAAGGCCTGTATGCCAAGGCCCGGCAAGCAATGGTGGATGGCAAGCCGATGGGGTTCACAGGCGTAGATGATCCCTACGAACCTCCGTTCTCCCCCGAAATCAACCTGCAAGGTTCTGGTGTAACACCCGAAGAAAACGCCAGAAAGATCGCAGCCTATCTTGAAGAGCAAGGTTACTTGCTAAAAGCCTAACCTGAATCCCTGCACCCCTTTTGAGGTACTGCCTGTTCCAGCATATCATCCCGATGGTCTTATTGGATGGGAAAGGGCTTGCCAAAGAAAGGGGTGCAGGAGTCATAATAACCATGTCCGTGCGCTTTTTACGTTTCTCCTTTCTGACCACACTCGCCATTCTCGCTTTCAGCGCAATGGCAACCTTGTATATCGCCACTCCCGCTGGCGCCGGTCTGGCCAATGACTCGGTGGCATACATCGCTGGAGCACGGTCAATATTGCAGGGACAGGGCTATAGTGACATCTGGCTAGACAGCACGCTTGAACCAATCACCCACTACCCTCCTCTTTTATCGATAACCCTATCTGCCATTGGCCTGTTCGGAATCGACCCAATGCGCGGCGCACGCATCTTAAATATCCTGCTGTTCGGCGCTAACACCCTATTGATGGGCATGGCCGGATGGCGGATGACTCACTCCCAGGCTGCTGGTTTATGGCTGGCAGCGCTTTTCATGCTCAACGCATCCATGCTAAGAATCCATGTGTTCGCAATGAGCGAACCACTCTTTTTATTCTTGAGCCTGCTGGCTTTTCTTTTTATTGATCTTTACCTGGCCGGTTCAAACATTAAACAAACCGCCCTGGTATCAAGATCGGAAAAAGGCCAAAATTCGAGTTGGTTGGTACTGGCAGGGAGCGCTGCCGGGTTGGCCTTTTTGACCCGCTATTCTGGCCTTGCCCTTCTGCCAACCTTTGCCATTGCTTTATTTTTGTTCCAATATCGCTCCGAAGCCACCCGATCAACGGGAATCTTAACCGCTACAAATCAACCAGACACTCTCGTTGGACAGCCCCCTGGGCACAAGACCTGGCGTGCGCACCTGGCAGCGATAGGTCTTTTCCTGGTAGGAGCTACTCCTCCAATTGCTGCCTGGTTCCTACGCAACAAATTCATCGCTGGGAATGTTACAAACCGATCTTTTCAATTTCACCCGATCACAACAGAAAACATTCAACCAGGTTTTTACAACTTCTCACAATTCCTGATGCCGATCGACCCCTGGCGGCAAGCCATCGCAAAATCCGGCCTGTGGGAATGGATCATCGCCTCTTTTGGGCTTTTTTTGCTGATCTGGCTGGCTATCTGGAGCTGGGCAATGATTTTTCCGGTGCCCAATCGCAGGCGACCCCAGTTTTTAACCTTTAGCACAGCACTTTACATGTTTGGCTATTTGAGCGCAGTGTTGTTTTCAATGAGTTTTTTCGACGCCAGCACTAAATTTCAACCACGCATTCTTGCACCGCTGTATACATCTTTCATGCTGCTCCTGGTTGCCTGTGGAACATGGCTCTGGCGGTCAGTTGCCAAGCGCCCTGGGGAAGAAATACCCCCCCTGGCGCGAGTGACCGTACGGGTTTTTGTGATCGTCCTGGTCGTGGTCACCGTGACATTGTCTGCCTATAAAAATTTCCAGGCGATATCCGAATTCAAAACCGCAGGCCAGGGATATGCTTCATGGAAATGGCATGACTCGCTTATTATGGTCACCCTGCGAGATCTTCCACTTGAAACTGCCATTTACACCAACACCCCCCCGGGGGTGTATCTTGTCACCGGGCGCGCCAGTCGTGTGCTACCTACACCTATCGACCCGGTCGATAACCTTGCGCGCGGCGATTACGAGCAAAACGTAGCCCAAATGCGCGCAGATCTGATATCCGGAAAGGCTGTTTTAGCCTTGTTTGACACTGCCAATCTGGAGGAGACTCCCGGCATGCAAAACATCGAAACGTTTATCGCAGGGCTGAAAGTAATGCAAAAAGCCCAGGGCGATATTCTTTATGGAAAGCCCTAATACCACGCTATTGTGCCGGCAAATCGCCGGATTCTTAAGGAGAAAATCATGAAAATCCAGGATAAATTTGACTTGACCGGCCGAGTTGCCATCGTCACCGGGGGTGGCGGCCAACTTGGTTTCGAATTTTGCAAAACCCTTGCTGAGGCAGGCGCAGCAGTCGTTACTGCTGATCTAAACATGGAACACGCAACGAAAGCCGCGACCCGTTTAGCTGAATCCAACCATACCATTTTCCCTTTTCAGCTGGATGTAACCAGTGTTGAATCCACGCATGAGTTGGTCGCCGAAACGATGAAACGCTACGGTCGCATTGACATTCTCGTCAATAGCGCTGCGCTCGACCCAAAATTCGATCCAGACGCGGCTGCTTTAGGCATTGCGCCGGGCGCATTCGAGGATTACCCACTCGAGCAGTGGAATGAAGCCTTGAACGTAAACCTGACCGGCATTTTCCTCGTTACCCAAGCCTGTGTCAGACAGATGGTCGCCCAGGGCAAAAAGGGCAGTATTATCAATATTTGCTCGACCTACGGACTGAATGGACCCGACCAGCGCATTTACATTAAAGACGGCAAACGCGTAGCTTTTAAGCCAGTCTATTACACAACCACCAAAGCGGGTGTGATGGGTTTTACCAAATATCTTGCGGCCTATTACGCCGGAACCGAGATTCGCGTCAATGCGCTCACTCCAGGTGGCGTATACAACAATCACGAGGACTACTTCGTAAAAAATTATTCCGCCAAGACCATCCTCGGACGCATGGCAAACAAAGATGAAATGAACGGTGCTCTGCTCTTCCTCGCATCGGAAGCATCCTCCTATATGACCGGAAATAATGTTGTCGTCGATGGCGGTTGGACAGCCTGGTAATCTTTTATTAGCCCAAAATGACTAAAATTCTTGCAATCATCCCCGCGCGGGGCGGCTCAAAAGGTATACCGCGCAAAAATATTCGAAACTTTTCAGGCTATCCGCTCATCGCCTGGAGTATTGCTGCCGGACTAAAGTCTGAACTTGTCACGCGGGTGATTGTAAGCACCGATGATGAACAGATTGCCGCTGTAGCGCGTGACTGGGGCGCGGAAACGCCATTTCTGCGTCCTGCCAAGTTTGCGCAGGACATTACCACTGATCTGCCGGTCTTTGTGGATGCGCTCAAATGGTTGGATGAAAACGAAGGCTACCAGCCTGATATCGTCGTACAACTAAGACCCACATCACCGATAAGGCCATTGACCTGCGTGGATGATGCCGTGAGAATACTGCTTCAGCACGCTGACGCTGATTCAGTTCGAGGCGTGGTTCCTGCCGGGCAAAACCCTCACAAAATGTGGCGGCTCGATGATTCACAGCAGGCTGGTGAGCAAGGTCCGATGCGGAATCTGCTCGCAGTGGATGGAATCGAAGAACCATATAATGCTCCTCGCCAGATTCTGCCTCCCATTTTCTGGCAAACCGGACATATCGACGCCATTCGTCCAACTATCATTTCAGGCGGCTCAATGAGCGGTAAAACCATTTACCCTCTTTTGATCGATCCAAAATTCACTGTCGATCTTGATAATCTAAATGATTGGATGCGCGCGGAATGGCTGGTCGCTTTTGGCGGGCTGGAGATGGTCTGGCCGGGCCACGCCAAACGCACAATGCCAAAATCCATCAAGCTTCTTGTGCTCGATTTTGATGGCGTGATAACCGATAACCGCGTATGGGTCAACGAAACTGGTCTTGAAATGATAGCTGCCAACCGTGGTGACAGCCTAATCATGGGAAAATTAAAACAATCCGGCACAGATGTGGTTATCCTGTCTTCTGAAGTGAATCCGGTAGTGGCAGCACGTGCGCGCAAAATGAAAATCGAAGCCATCCATGGCGTTGGCCTGGATAATAAACAAGCTGTTCTGGAAAATCTACTAAAGGAACGTAACATTGATCCTTCCCAGGTGGTCTATATTGGGAATGACATAAATGACCTGCCTTGCTTTGAATTCGTTGGCTGGGGAGTAGCTGTAGCAGATGCCCAGCCTGAGGTGATCCGCGCGGCTGATTACATTACTGTTAAAACAGGTGGTCATGGCGCAGTACGTGAAATATGCGACCTGATCCTTTCGACAAAAATGTAACTTAATTCCTTATGGAGAATAAAATGACTCGTGAGATAAAACTCGGAAATAAACTCGTTGGCGATGGACATCCCGCTTATATCATCGCCGAGATAGGTATCAACCACAACGGCGACCTGGATGTCGCTATGAAAATGATCGAAGCCGCCGTACATGCCGGCGCGAATGCAGTCAAATTCCAAAAGCGCACTCCCGAAGTGTGCACCCCTCTTGAACAACAAAAACAAATGCGCGAAACTCCCTGGGGTTATATCACTTATCTCGAGTATCGCTATAAGGTTGAATTAGGCCTGGAGCAGTATCGCGCAATCGATCGCGCCTGCAAAAAACACGGCATCGACTGGATGGTTTCTGTCTGGGATGAGCCATCGGTGGATTTCATGAACCAATTTGAGACACCCGCCTATAAAGTTCCGTCCGCATCGCTGACCGACCGCGCCTTGTTAAAATATGCTCGCAAAACCGGCAAACCCCTGATCATCTCGACGGGCATGTCCACCATGGATGAAATCAAACGCGGGGTGGATACGGTTGGATTGGAAAACTTGATCATTATGCACTGCACCAGCGCCTATCCTTGCGAACCGGATGAACTCAACTTACGCATGATCGAAACCTTGCGTCGCGAGTTTCCTGATAACGCGATTGGTTATTCCGGACACGAGGTTGGGCTGGTGCCGTCCGCGATTGCCGTAGCCCTGGGGGCCTGCATGGTGGAACGGCATTTCACCCTGGATCGCGCCATGTGGGGCGGTGATCAGGCCGCATCTGTCGAACCTGGAGGGTTTGAAAAGCTAGTCAAATATATCCGTGTAACCGAAGCCGGTCTAGGCGATGGCATCAAAAAGGTATATGCCAGTGAGCAAAATTCGCTCAAGAAACTCCGCCGCGTAATCGACAGCGAATAAATATATGTTACTGGCTAGCTTGGGAAATAAGTAGAAATGGGATTATCTGCTCGCCTCCATCGTTCTCTGCGCAGTCCGGTCAAATATGCCCGAGCTATTTTGCGTTGGAAACAACTGACCTTCAACGATGCCCCCCCCATATTCGCAAACGCCAAACCCAAGAGCGGATCACACCTGCTTCTACAGATCATGAACGGATTCTGTCAAGTCATGCCCTATGCTTATGTGGCTGCTGCCCCGATCCGGACAATTAAGGCCAGCGGAGGCCGCCGGTTGGATGACCAGGTGCTGGCCGATTTACGGGCTGTACGGCCAGGGGTCATCGGTTGGGGTTATGTTGACCCAACACCACAAAACGTGGCCTATCTTTGTAAACCAGACCGCGTCAATTACTTTATTTACCGCGACCCACGCGATATGCTGGTATCCCATGTCTTTTTTGCAACTGACATGCACCTGGGTCATGGTATGCACACATATTACCAGGCCTTACCAGATTTCAACGAACGATTGAAAATCGCCATCACCGGCATCGATCAAGACGGGTTATTTATGGTAAATGTGCGCCAACGCTACGAAGGTGTATTTCAATGGCTGGAACAACCTTCCACGCTGTGCGTCCGTTTCGAGGATTTGATCAATGATCGCAACGGCACCTTAAACCAAATGCTCGACCAGGTGGAGAAAACCGGGTTTAAAATTCCCACCCCACGCGATAAGGCTCTTGACCTCATCTTTGATGCCGTCCAACCCCAAAAATCGCATACCTTTCGGTCAGGAAAAACCGGTGGGTGGAAAGAACACTTCACCGTTGAAAATAAAATTTTATTCAAGGACATTGCCGGAGATTTGTTGGTCAAACTTGGGTATGAACCAGACAATGACTGGTGACCCTGTTATAAATCGGGACGAAAACCGGGCAACCCCAAAAAGGGCTGCCCGGTTTTCTCAAACCTGGGTTTTGCCGATTTGCAAACGAGGCTTTTTTGTGGAAATGCTTACTCGATTGCGGCGATCAAAGTTTCAAGTTGGGATATGTGTTTAACGCCTACGACCAGTGACATGACCATGGGCTGTGCCAGCAAACTTTTTAACGCATGTTGAAGTAGAGTGCGACCCTGCAATTTTGCATCCGCTTCAATTTGCTCCAACTTATCAAACATTTCGCTGGTCAGAGCCATCGTCCATTCTGGTTTTTCAGCCTGCCGCGAATCACTTGGCACAGCTTCGCCACGTTGGTACTTATTGGTTAGCAAACCACCTTGCAACACCTGATAGGGCAATACAGCGATTTGCTCACGCTGACATAAAGGTAATATTTCAGCTTCGATATCACGCTTGAGCAAGCTGTATGCGGGTTGTAATGCCACAGGTCGCCGCCAGCCGTTCTCATCGCATGTTTGCAACAAACTGGATATTTGTTCAGCAGAGAAATTGGAAATTGCCCAGTAACGAGCTTTCCCAGCATCAATTATCTCGTTGAATGCCTGCACAGACTCGGCTAGCGGAGTGGACAAATCCGCCTTGTGCATGTAAAACAGATCAACATAATCACATTCCAGCCGGGCAAGCGAACGGTCAATCTCGCGCAGCACATGAGCACGACTCAGCCCCTGATCATCGTCGCCCGGACCAATTTTCATACCGACCTTGGTCGCCAAAACAACCTGGTCTCGTTTCCCTTTCAGAGCGTTGCCCAAAATTTTCTCTGCCACGCCACCAGGTGACCCAAGATATCTTGAGTAGCCTTCATACATATTGGCTGTATCCACAAAATTGATGCCGTGTTCCAGGGCCCAGTGTGTGAGGTGAATGGCCTCTGCTTCGCTGACAGGGGTGCCAAAGGTCATCGTCCCCAAGCACAGAGGCGCAACTTTCAAGTCAGTTTTTGGAAGCGTTTGAAAATTCATGATTACAACCCTTTCAAGGCTGAGATGCCTGCTTTCAAGGAATCGACGAGATAGTCCATGGTGTCATCGGGCATGCCAATCCACCACGGCAAACTAAATGAGTTATCCCACCAAGCGTCAAGAACCGGACATTTTTGTTCTGCTGCGCCCAATTTCTGGAAAAGCGGGTAGCGATAAAGTGGATAATATTGCACAATGGCGCGTATCCCGGCTTCTGTGGTTAAGAAATCCAGCAGGTCATTGCGATTTTTACCAAAGGCTGAGCCATCAAAATGAAGCACAAACTGGTGAAAGATGTGTCGGTAACCATCAGGAATTTTTGCAAAAGTGAGTTCGGGAATGTCGGCCAGGGCAGCACGCAGCTTCATGGCCTGAGCGATCAATTTGTCATTGGATTGATCAAGACCCTTCAACAATTCACTTCCCAAAGCGCACTGGGCTTCCCCAATACTGAAATTATTTGGCCAGATGTTATCAAGATCCAAATCCACGTTTGACATGGCTGGTACCCAGTATCTTTCACGGTCAGCAGGAAAAGGACGAACACCATTATGGCGCAAGCCTGGGGTAAGCGCAGCATCCACATCCGATTTGACCGTCAACATCCCCCCCTCACCAAGTGTGGTGATATTTTTGGCACCGTGGAAGCTAAAACAACCGAAATCTCCAAAGCTACCAACTTTTTTCCCGTTAATCGAAGCGCCTGGCGCCTGCGCGCAGTCTTCAACTACGCGCAAATTGTATTTTTTGGCGATTTCCATAATAGCAGGCATATCGACAGGCATGCCCAAAAGATGGACGACCAGCAGGACTTTGGTACGCTGGGTGATCTTTCTTTCAATGTCCGTGGGATCAATCACCCATGTCTGCGGATCAATATCCGTCCAGACCAATTTAGCGCCAGTCGTCCCGAAAGGAATTGCTGAGGCGCAAAAGGTATAGCCAGGGGCAATCACTTCGTCGCCAGGGCCAATACGACACATAATGGCAGATAGACGCAAAGCGCTCGTGCAGTTATCTACAGCAAAGGCGTAATTAGCACCTGAATACGCCTTGAAGTCCGCTTCGAATTGACGCATATAGTTTCCCTGCGTTTGAACTTCAGCCGTGCGCATCACATTAACCACGGCATTGATCTCTTCTTCGCTGTAGGTTCTCATACGAGCAGGAAAATTCACCCGGTACCCGGCCACCGAGCCACGGCCAGAGGCGTCACCAACCTTGGTTGTTTTCGTTTGATTCGACATGAAATATCTCCTTATATTTTGATGAATTTCAATCTTGTGGTAAACCGTCAGCAGCCAGGCAAACTTCGATTATCCGCTGCGAATTTTCGAGAACCCAGGCTGGAGCATCATCATCGTGATCCAGTAGAATATTCTTACAAATATCCCGTTTCTGCAGGGCATAATTAAGCATGTGAAACAGTGTGGATGATTCCGGCCGTTGTTCGATAGTTTCTTTTACCAGAGAAATGACTGTGTTGATCTCGGTCTGGATCGATTCGGCCAATTGATAATTTCCCGCGCGGATGGCTCTGTATACACCAATAAACGGAAGAGGATCAATATGCATCAAACTGACAATAAAACCAGAAGCGCCGATGCGCAACGATTCGGCAATCAGATTCTCCTTGCCTTGCATAAGATAGAAGTCCGGAAAAGACTGCAACGCTTCAACCAGTTGCTTGAAGCGGGCCATGTCTGCGCTGGAATCTTTGAAGCCGATAATATTGCCATGACGTGCCAGGCGCAAAACCATCGCGGTGGCAAGTTTTACATTGGTAAATTCGGGAATGTCATAGACAATCACAGGCAGGGGGCTGGCATCTGCAAATTTTGAATAAATCGTTTCAATCTCGGTCTGGTTGTAGTGGAAATAAGTCGGAACAGTCGCGACGGAAATCTGTGCTCCTGCATCAGCCATTGCACGCGCATTTTCCAACATCCCCGGTAAACCTAAAGATGTGCACCCGGCAAACAACGGCACTGTTCCATTAATTTGATCCGCGGCTGCACGACAAAGCTTGATACGCTCATTCAGGTTGAACCACGGGCCGCGACCTGTGGTACCGGCAATAAAGATTCCTTTACAACCGACCTGCAACATTTCATCACAAACAGAACAGAAACCATCCAGATCCAATTTTCCGTCTAGATTACAAGGGGTCACGATGGGAACAACGGGGCCAATATCTTTCATCTTTCTTCCTCTTTTGTCGAAATGCTTGCAATTTCAATTGCGGTTATTTGAATGCGCGTGGGCAACAACATCCCTAAAAGCCAGGGGTAGTCTGTCTGCGGGTTATTTGTGTAATAGCTGATGAATACTTTTTCATTCGTTATCACCACGCCAGCATAAGCTGTATCCCCGGAACTGGGCAAATCTGTCAGATGGATCAACCCTTCATCATTCTCTTTGACCAGGAACAATGCGGTTCTTTTCTGACTGAAAACCGATCCCTGTTTCCGCCCTGCGATCCGAGGCTGACGTCGCCCCACTGCGTAAATTTGATCATTGAGGCTAAATAGATTCGGCCCATCCAGACGGGTCGCATCGCTTCTGGCTGACTGAGTCCAGGTGGTAAAAGGTGGTGCCGCTATCGAGATCAAGGTGGTAGCTTGTTCACTCCCAAAAACACTGCTGCCCGCTTCAAGCCGGGTGACAGCAATCATGCGCCCATTCTTCAAGAAGTGGATGGCTGTTTCATCTGCTCGCTCTTCTTTTCCCTCGAAGATAGTGCTGCATATCATCCAGTTCACCCCGTGTGTTGAGCGTAAAAGCACAGCGGTACCCTGATCAATGCGATGAGCAGGCGCAAACCATGTGATACCATCCGCCGTGATCGACCGCCCCAACAACCAGCCATCAGGGGTAACTTCTTCAAAGGGTGTCCAATCTATGCCATTATTAGTACACGTGACGATTGTCCTGTAAGGCTCAGGATCAAATTTTTGGTTAAGCAATGCATACAAATACATTCGATCATGAATTATTCCCAATTTAGGATCCCGGATATCCTGCCCAGCTCCATCAAATTTCCTGGTTTCCTGCCAACTTTGAGCATCGGTTGAGCGTAAAAGTACCAGTCGGCTTTTATTGGTCGCAAAATGAGATGGCGACGAAACATATACCAACCAGTAATAATCGCGCCAGAATATCATATCGGTGAAAGCATTATGTTGACCGTCATCAGCCACGATCCAGGTTTCCCTGTGCTGTTCTGTGCGCCACATGGCAGGCTTGAGCTTATCCTGGAGTAACCAGACCACCAGCAATAACCCGGGCAACAGGATAGCAGCGCCAAAAACGATGCTAATTCCTTTCAGATACAACGCAGTGGAGAGAAAGCCAAAAGACAGGATTCCCGATCCGGTGAGGAGTACCAGCCCGAGGGTAAGACCAAACCGAAGGCGCATCCTAGCCAGCTTTACCGGATTGGCGTTCCGCCAACTCAGCGCGTACTTGATCAAAGCGCTTGCGATTCAACGGATAACGAGAGGCAAACAGGATACCAACCAGCAAGAACACGGCGGGTATTGGCCCAATTAAAGCCTGAATTCCCATAATGGTACCGCGCGGTTGTTCTGGAGCATTGGCAATATAGCCTGTCCACTCCAGCATAAAAAGCACTAATGGAAGAGATAACGACGAACCGATCTTGCGTAATGTTTGCACCAGGCTGTAAAACATCCCTTCATGGCGTTGCCCAGTCTGTAATTCATCCCATTCGACAGCATCAGGAATCATAGCCCAGGTTAAAACCTGGATTGCCCCAAGCCCTATGCCAACCAAAGAACTAAGTACCAGGACAATCGGCAAGCCCCATTCAGGGCGCATATAACCCAACCCTATGATCGCGACCGACAAGAAAAGCATCCCGAATATGATCGCTTTTTTCTTATCCCAACGACGCGCAACCCAGTTCCAGAACGGTAAGGAAATCAATGCAGCAATAAATAATAAACCAAACACGAGATCATAATTTTGTTCAAGATTCAATCTGTATTTGAGAAAATACAGGAGTGTGGCTTGGGTGACATCCAGCGCAGTCCAACCGAAAAGGAATATGCCCGCAGCATAAAGAAATGGCGTATTTTTAATCGCCGCAGTGATCGAAGCTTTGATGCCAGGCTGTTCTTGATCCTGATATTCGGTGCGTTCACGGGTTCCCAGGAAAACAAAAAGCATGGGGAGAATGCTGAGGAAAGCCACCCCGGCGCCGACAGTCATGACTCGCCTGGCGCTTTCCGGATTCATCGTGCCAATGAGTGCCAGGGGAACAACAAAGGCAATCATCGCGCCAATCGTTGAAAAAACCATCCGGTAAGTAGTCAGGCTTGTGCGCTCATCATAATCCGCGGTTAATTCAGGGGTCAAAGCAAAATAGGGCATATAGAGTACGGTTGCCAATGCGTCATAAAGTACAAAAGCGCAGCCATAATAGATTGCAAGACCGATTTGTGTGTTGATCGGCGGTATCCACCAAAGCAGCATATATCCCAAAGCAAATGGCAACATGCCAAAAAGGATGAATGGACGTCGCCGACCCCAGCGAGAACGGGTCCGATCAGAAAGGTATCCAATGAGCGGATCGTTGATGTAATCAAACGTGCGACCAATAAAGATCACCACTGCTGCCAGACCAGGCCGAATGCCAACCACATCGGTGAGGAAAATCGCAAACAACAGGCCTACCATCGTGTCGGCCAGATTGATGCCAGCATCACCGACTCCATACATCAGCTTGGTGCGGCGCGTAAGACGTTCTTTTGCATTATCCATGCTCATCATCCTTTCATGGCGCCAAACGTAATACCCTTAATAAAGTACTGCTGGAAAGCTACAAATAACACGACCATAAAGAACGCCCCAAAAGTTCCACCCGCCATGGTGAGCCCGATGTCAGTAATCATTTTCCCAAAAGCCGGGGTGCGAGAGATGATGGACACACCCACCGGGACAGTATATTGGAACTTATTCGTAGCAATAACCATATGCCACATAAAATAGTTCCATGACTGGTTGAATGTAAATATCGCCAACGCAGCCAAGGCAGGCTTCAGCAACGGCAACATAATGCGGGTGAACACATCCCACTCAGATGCGCCATCAATTCGAGCGGCATCCAGCAATTCATCGGGTATGCTGCTACAAAATTGCTTAATCAGGAATATACCGAAGGGGGATGAAATCATCGGCATTGCCATGGCAAAGTAAGTACCGAGGGTCGTAGCAGTCAGGTTCAGATTCCGGACCAGCAAAAAGAGCGGAATGAGCATCACCTGGTTGGGCAGGAACATCGTAGACAATAAGATGAAAAAGAGAACATTCGACCCAGGGAATTTCTTTTTGCCAAAACCGTAGCCAGTCAACGTGCTGACAATCAATACCAGGACCACAGTCAAGAGGGAAACAGCTACACTATTGAACACCCAGCGCCAAATCGGCCATGGACCGGTAAAGAGCCTGGTCCAATTCTCGAGAGTTGGTTGGGATGGAAATAATTCAGGCGGCAAAGCCATCGTTACGGTTTGGAGCTTGAAGGAACCTGTCAACATCCAATAAAGAGGCAATAAAAAAGTGACAGCCAACATAGCCAGACAGATATAACCCACCAGACGGGTTGTTTTTTCTACTGCGCGACGATAAGCATCCTGTTTCGTTATCTGGCTTGACATGTGTATCGATGGCTCCTGATATGATCCCGAATTCCCTACGAAAATGATTGAAAAATTACATAACTACATTGGGAAGCGTTTGGCCTTCTGGATGACTCGCCAGTTGATCTTCATACATCGCTTTCATTCCAAAATCTCAGCTGGATTAACGTGAAGACCATGATGATGATCATCAAAATCACACCGATTGCTGAAGCCTTCCCGTAATTTCCGCCGATAAATGCGGTCTGAAAAATTAGATAGACCAGCGACGTGCTCGAATTAAACGGTCCACCTCCGGTCACCATGTATATGACCTCCCAAAGCTGGAATACCTGGATTGTCTGGGTGGCTAATACAAATAGCAAGACCGGTCGTAGTAAAGGCAGTCGTATATAAAACGCTTTTTGCAGGCTGTTCGCGCCATCAACAGTAGCAGCATCCAAAATATCCGCTGAGATACCAGCCAACCCTGCCAAAAATAGGATAATCGGTTGACCAATCGTAAAAGTCAGAACGACTACACAGACAGCCTCAAAGCTGTGCGGCGCAGTTGCCAACCAAAGAATCGGTTTAATTCCAACCAGTCCGAACAAGTAATTAAGCAATCCATAGGTTGGATTAAATATCCACAGATAAACAACCGATAAAACCACACCGCCAGCCACCCCGGGGATATAGAATGCTCCTCGAAAGAAAGCCTGCGCCTTGGACCCCAATGGTTCAATCAACAAAGCAATGATCAGAGAAATAAGAACGGTTGCCGGGACGATTACAAGGGTATATTTAATGGTGTTGATCAGTGCCTGCTTAAAAACCAGATCTTTGCTCAATTGGATGTACTGTGAGAATCCGATAAATTGGCGGGCGCTGATGTCAAAAGACGATTTGTAAAATGACAGGCTGATAGCAAAAAGAATAGGAAGCAGCATGAAGGCAATAAAAGCAATATATCCCGGAGCAATAAATAGGTAGCCTGACCAGCCTTTTCGAAATTCCTTGGCTAGTGCGTTGAATTTAGTCACGAGACTTCACCTCCTATACTGGCTGCGTGCTGGATGCTTGGCTGGAACAATGCCGCAAATAAACTTGAGCCCAGGCTGCCAGGCCCCTATTCGATGTCACCCAAAATCGCCTGCACCGCGATGACATCTCCGAACAACCTGGGCTCAGTGAAAAATTTTCACTTACCAACTTTTATTTATGTTCCCGGTCTCTGCGCGGGATTGTCAGAGCTACGGGCAACTCGTAACAATTCCATTCGCGCGCTCCACAAACGCATCCAGAAGAGCCTGGATATCAGCCTTATCCTGCCAGAAAGCCTGGCGAGTCTCAGCCCATGCCTGGCGAACATCGTTATAGTTACAAGGGACGCCATTTACAAAATATGGATCGTAGGAACCAAATTTTCGCGCTGCGGCAAGAGGTTCGGCAACTGCGGGATCGTCACTTTGGAATTTTGCGTCGGTACGGACCGGAAGCTTACCCCAGCCAATCGCGATCTGAGTGGCGAGTTCAGGCTGCTGCATAAACTGAACCAACTCATATATGGCTTGCAGCTTGGCAGGATCACTCTGTTTAAACACACCCCACACATCCGGATTGGACATGCCGACCGGGGTGACAGGCGAACCCGGTTTATTCGGGAATTGGACAAAGATGTAGTCAAAGGGTTTGATAGTAGCAGCCGTAACGCCTTTTTTGGTGATGCTGTCATACCAGTTACCCTGCCCAAGGATGGCCACTTGTTGGTTGAGCCAATAGGGATCAGTGGTGTCATCGATCAGACCAGCGGCTCCAGGAACCATTAAGCCTTTCTCGTAAATAGTAAACAAGAACTTAAAGGCATCCACACAAGCCGGGCTATTTACTGTGTACTTGGTTGTACTTTCATCAAAGAATTTGCAGTCGGGAAAGCCAGCCAACCACGCATTCGTGGCTGAATCCATCGATGTGCTGCCTGCAAAGAAAGCAGTGCAATACACCTGATTGGCCGGATCATTGATCGCTTCGCAAGCTTTGATGAATTCTTCGGTTGTCCAGCTATAATCCGGTCCTTTGGGCAACAAATCAAGAAGACCAGCCTTGTCAAACAAGGATTTGTTGACAATCATATTCCAGTAACCACCGTCAGCAGGGATACTCCACATCATGCTACCACTCTTAGAACCAGCCATAGCGGCCGAATCATAAGCAGCGAGGTCTGCCGGGGATAACGCGGGGGTCAAATCTTCCAATAATTTGGTATCCTGATATTTTTTAACGCGGAACTTGGTGTCAAAATAAATATCAGGTGGTGTGCCTGCGGCAACCGCAGTGTCGACAGCCAGGGTGCTGCCACTGGCATCTTACCCTTTCAGAGCGAAATCAATGGTTACTCCAGGATGTGACTCCTGGTATTGCTTGAAAATCTTGGCATACCAATCGGTCCACAACGTACCATCAGCCATTGCAGAGCCTTCGCTACCAAAAGCCCAGTAGGTGATCGTAACTTTGACTGGCTCGCTTGTAGCCGTAGCAGCCGGAGGAGGAGGAGGCGCATCTGTCGAAGCAGGGACGACCTCTGTCGCAACTACTGGAGCGACGGGGGTAGGCGTAGCCTGTGGACCACAGGCTGTCAATAGAATGCTCAAGATCGTAAGTGTTACCAGCAAGAACGCAAGCTTTTTCATCTTTTTCTCCTAGGTGAAATTCAATGAAATACAGGCTTTCAAATGTATTATGGCTGGATTTTTTTATCGGTCGATAAATGACCTCCTCCGGAAGGGAGTTTTGCCAAAGAATTGACGGGATCAAAAAAATACGCTAAAATCTGCCTCGTATTGTCTGATATAAGACATCAGACATCTTACACGTAAGTCTATTGTATAGAATTATCCCAACATTGTCAACGGTTATTTTGGTTAAAACTTCCCTATAAAAACTTATCATCAGAGAAAGTGTTATATCCCTCGCTTGCAGAAAGAAACAAATTTTTCATGTGGTAACATTACTTTAGCTTCAGACCTATGGCTTTTTTGGTTGCCCATCCAGTGCCCAAAACAGGACTACCGTTGAAAAGAAAATTTCATTCATCCAATTAATGGAGTCGAAAAATGAAACAATCGTTGCGAGGACCGGCCTTATACAAAGCCATTCGCGACTATATAAAACAATATATCCTGGACCATGACTTAAAACCAGGAGATGCTCTTCCTCCAGAGGGTCAACTGGTGGAAGATCTGGGTGTTGGCCGAGGCTCTGTCAGAGAAGCTGTAAAATCATTACAGTCCGTAGGAATTGTTGATGTCCGCCAGGGCAATGGGTTGTATGTACGCGAGTTAAACTTTGATCCAATGCTTGAAGCCTTTGTTTTTGGGATGCAATTTGACCCCACCACACTTGCTGAGTTATTGCAAATTCGTACCTGGCTTGAAGTTGCTGTCATCGGTGATGCTGTAGGACATCTAACCAACGCTGATTTAGCCAGGCTGGAAACAATTTTACAGAAATGGGAAGAACGCGTTCGATCTGGTGAAGAGTATTCTGACCTGGATGAATCCTTCCATCAAATTATTTATGGCGTTTTAAATAACCAGACGATGATGAAGCTCTTTTCTGCTTTCTGGGTATCCTTTACCAGCCTGGATAATGAGATCACCCATGATACCGACCCTGAAGATGTGCTCCGTTTTCATCGTTCCATCTTAGATGCCATCCGAACCCGCGATCCCAACTTGACCCGGAAACAACTTACACAGCACTTCGACCACATCCGCATACGAATTGATAATTATCTTGAGGGCAGAAAATCCGACGATTAAGGTCATCGCAATGATTTTCGCGTATCCGCAGCAGGCTATGTCGCAAGGACTGCTTAGGCATTGAACCTGTGAGATGACGGTTAACCCTGTTAGAATACGCGTTCATGCTTAAAAATTTTTACACCCAAAACATCCAGCGCAGGCTGACCCGCCATCTTAACAACTGGCGAATTTTTCGCATGGCACTCAAAGTGGCGAAAGCTGTTCCGCAATCGCAGAGCGAACGCCCCATCGTCTTTTTCAAAGCATCCAGCGGCATCGACGATCTTTCGTGGAACAGCGCTTTTCATCTGTTAACGTCGTGGGGCTTGCGTTTACAAGGCATACCGGTCATCTACTTTGCATGCAAACATGGCATGAGTCGCTGCGTTTTGGGTACAGACCGTGAAAACGCTTCCAAAAAGCCTCCCTGCAGCTCGTGCACTTACCAATCGAAAACGCTCTATACCGGCGCAAATGTCCATTGGTTCGCCTTTGTGCGGGACACGGAACTCGAGGCCGCCCTCAACGGACTGACACTGACTCAGCTCATGGTTTTTGAATGGAAAAATATCCCGCTCGGCACGCTCGTCTTGCCAGGGTTGCGTTGGATATTACGCCGTCACAATCTTATAGACAATGAGATAACCAAGTTTTTCCTGCGCGAGTATATTCTCTCGGCGTGGAACATTGCAGTTAACTTCAAACAATTTCTTCATACTGCCAACCCGCAAGCCGTGGTGGTATTTAACGGGCAGTTTTACCCAGAATCAACCGCAAAATGGGTGGCAAAACAGCAAGGCATAAGGGTAATTTCTCACGAGGTGGGACTCCAGCCAGTAACTGGATTTTTTACTGATGGCGAATCGACCGCATATCCAATCCATATCCCCGACTCTTTTGAACTAAACGATTCGCAAAATATCCAGCTGGATAACTATCTCGAAAAACGTTTTCAGGGGAACTTCAGCATGGCCGGTGTCAAATTCTGGCCGTCAATAAAAGGTTTGGATGAAACCTTCTTGCAAAAAACTGCGCAATACAAGCAAATCATCCCGATATTTACGAATGTAATCTTCGATACAAGTCAACCTCACGCCAATACCATCTTTACGGATATGTTCGCCTGGCTCGACCTGCTGCTGGAGAGTGCGAAGCATCACCCTGAAACGCTGTTTATCATCCGCGCGCATCCAGACGAGACACGCCTACGAAAAGCCAGCCTGGAGACCGTGGCCGGGTGGGTTGAGAACCGTCGCGCCACTGACCAAGCGAACATTATCTTTGTGCCACCCAATGAGCATCTCAGCTCGTATGATTTGATCGCGCGCTCAAAATTCGTCTTGATCTACAACTCAACCATTGGACTGGAAGCCTCGATCATGGGCGCCGCAGTATTGTGCGCCGGCAAAGCACGTTTCACCCAATACCCGACGGTCTTTTTTCCACGGGGATCGGTAGAATATGCCAGCACCCTCGAAAGCTTCCTGGCTGCTGATACAATTGCGATACCTGTCGATTTCCGTCGGAACGCGCGCCGATTTTTATATTACCAGCTATTCCGCACATCCCTGCCCTTTGGGGAATTTCTGGAACCCGGTATTCGTACCACGCATGCACAGCTTAAATGGTTTGACCCACTCAAATTATTAAAATCTCCGGCTATCCAGACGGTAACAAAGGGTCTATTTGAAAACGGAGATTTTCTGTTGGACGAAAACTCGCCCTATTAGTTCGATGGTCGAAGGTTGGTTTGGCAACCCGACAGATTCATAATTTAAAGAGCAGGACGAAGCGTAAGGCTGGTTAAATTTCCGATTGAATAACCGTTTTGCGCCCAGGAAATATATGAAAAAACGATTTTCGGCCCTGATACCCACCAATTTACGCAATACCTTACGCTTGTCTGTCTATCGCGCCGAGGTCTTGTTGCAGCGCGCCAAATTTGCTGGGATTAAGACCCCTGCAGAAGGCTGGCCAGTGCTGATGGCAAATTCGCTACCAAAAAGTGGCACCCATTTGCTCGACCAGGTGCTAATGGGCTTCTCCAGGATTTCGCCGTTTTCTCCACATGTAGCCTTACCCTTTGCATCCTATGATGGTGAAACCGGGCAAAAACGCACATTGAAGGAAGCCCTGGCCTACGTCAACGGCCTGCGCCCATTGGACGTGACATCCACCCACCTTTTGGCCTGGCCAGAGGTGGTGGAGGCGGTTTGCACACCAAAGTTCGTGCCCTATCTAATTTTCCGCGATCCACGGGATATCGTCGTCTCACACGTTTTCTATGTTACCGAAATGGCACCGGGGCATGCCCATTACCAACACTATAACGAAAATCTCAAAAACTTCGATGAGCGTCTGAAAGTCAGTATCCTTGGCCGTCTGGATGCGGGCATTGAATTTCCGGACATCGCCAAGCGTTTTGATCTTTACAAGGGTTGGTTAAATCACTCACAGGTACTCGTCCTGCGCTTCGAGGATTTTATCCACAACCGCCATGAAACGATCGGACGAGTGACAGATCACTTCTTAAAACGTGTGAACACGCTACTTGCCAGCCGCGACCAAATCATTCACGCGCTTGAAGCCAATATTGACCCACAACGCTCACCCACCTTCCGCTCAGGAAAAACCGGAGAATGGAAGAAGTATTTCAAGGATGAGCATAAAAAGTTATTCAAGGAAGTAGCTTCAGATTTACTGGTGCAGTTGGGATACGAAAAGGATAATAATTGGTAGATTCACTGCCTGGTAGAATAAGGTAAACCCACGTCCAAAGGTTCCGGATGAAAAATATTTCGAGATTTTTTGATAAACTGCGTTTTCCAGATTGGAGCATCCCTTTTGCGCTGCTGGCTGTATGTATCCTGGCTTACGGGTTGTTGATTCCAAAACTTGGGTTCTACCAAGACGATTGGCATTTCATTTATAACGCCTATACCCGTGGTGCAGCCGGGCTGACAGAACTATTAAACTTTGATGGACATCCATTAGCAGCGCCCTTATATATTGCCAGCTTCAATCTATTGGGGTTTAATCCTATTAACTGGCAAATCTTCTCGCTTTTTTGGCGCTGGTTGGCCGTAGTAATTTTTTGGCTGGTATTGCACCGCACCTGGCCCGCTCAGCGGCGCGCAACTTTTACAGCAGCGGCGATTTATATCATTTATCCTCTTTATACAATGCAACCCATGACCGTAGTCTATTTTGAAGTCTGGATCAGTCACTTTCTACTAGCCTTGTCATTTTTACTCAGCATTGAGGCCATTAAACAACCCAGACGCTTTTGGCTTTTTACGATCCTGGCCATTCTGCTAAAAATCCTGCACACATTTTCGAGTGAATATACCTGGGGAATGGAATTTGCTAGACCTATTTTAATTTGGCTGGCCATGCCAGCAGTTGAAAGCGAAAACATCCGTCATCGTTTGCGCAAAACTATTCAAATCTACAGTCCATATCTGGCTATTCTCTTGCTTGCACTGATCTGGCGTGGATTTTTTTACAATTCTCCGGTATTGTCGCGCAGTAATCCGCTCTTGTTAGATGCGATTCTAGCCGACCCTGTCTCCGGAATCAAACAATTAGTCTTGAACTCGATCCCCGACATGATACTCGTGCTTTTCAGCACCTGGTCTCAGACCATCAACCCTGGTTTTTTTTCAATGGCAGAAAGATTTAACCTCCAGCTTGTCGGGTTAATGGCAGCCAGCACGATTGGCATATTTGCCTTTCTTCACAAACTCGACATTACCACAGGAGAAACTCAATACCAGGGGACGACCTCCTGGCGGCAAGAGGCTTTTATCTTCGGTGCGGCAGCGCTTATTTTCGGTATGATTCCGGTTTACGCGGCTGGATATTTCGTATTTCTCAAACTGGAACCTTGGAATGGCCGGTTTGTGCTCGGTTCTATGCCAGGCGTTGCTATTCTCACTACTTTGTTCATTGAGATGCTGATTGACACGCCGAGAAAGCGTTTGTTCAGCGCCGCTCTTATCATCAGCCTGGGAATCGGTTGGCAGGTTCGCATGACCAATAACTTCCGCTGGGCATGGAATGCGGAAACCAATTTTTATCGCCAGATGATTCTTCGCGCCCCCGGGCTTTCACCACATACAGCCATAATTTCCAATCAGGAATTCCTAGGACTGATGGGAGATTACCCAACAGCTTTTGCGCTAAACACGATCTATGCAACTCCCGGCGACCAAAAGAGTGGAAATGCAAAAACCTGGCTGTTTCTCATCGACAGTAACTTTGGCGGTCAGACTGAGACCCTGGTAAATGGCACACTCTTGGAAGAAACAAAACATTCCACTCATTTTAGCGGAAAAAGTTCAGACAGCCTGGTTATATACTACGAGCCTGACTTGGGGCAGTGCCTCTGGGTTATTACCCCCGAAAACGCCACAATTCCGATTGTCCCCAATACTCTCCAACAAGTGCGCTCATTAACCAATTCCAGCTTGATACAATCAGATGCCGCGCCGCCGCCTTTTTTACAAACCATTTTGGCAAAGGAACCCGATGATTGGTGTTCATTCTACCAACGCGGTTCACTCGCCCACCAGACGCTGGCCTGGGATAAAACTGTAGAACAATGGGAACAAGCCACCAAGCAGAAACTACACCCTACCAATGGCTTTGAATATCTCCCTTTTATTGAAGCTTATGCGCGACTGGGAAAATGGAACCAAGCCATGGAGTTAACCAAGGAAGCTAACAAGCTTTCAAAAGGTATGGAAGCTATTATGTGCGAGTCCTGGGTACGCTTCGAACAACAAACATCCCCAACAGCAGAACGTGAGCAAGCGCTGGTTGCGTTCAGAGCGCTCCTTGATTGTAAATAACGGCTTACCCACGCTGCAAAGGTTTATAATCTTCATATGCCAACTATCGTCGCTCTTGTCCCCATGCGCCACCACAGCCAGCGCGTTCCCGGTAAGAACTATCGCCCGCTGGCGAGCAAACCGCTGTACCAGTACATTATCGAAACTTTGCTGGCGGTGCCGGAAATCAGCAGCATTTTGGTCGATACCGATTCCACGCCAATCATAGACGGCTTGCACACCAACTACCCGCAAGTCAGGATCATCGAGCGGCCGGAACATCTACGCGCCGATACCATCCCTATGAATGAAATCCTTACCTATGACACGGAACAGATCAAAGCTGATTTTTATCTCCAGACTCACAGCACCAATCCGCTGCTCACAGCCAAAACACTCTCGAGCGGCATCCAAACCTTTCTCACCCAAATCCCAGTTTATGATTCGATGTTTTCTGTGACACGGCTGCAAACTCGTTTGTGGGATGGACTCACCCGCGCAATCAACCATAACCCGGCGATTCTGCTCCAGACCCAGGATCTGCCTCCGGTTTTCGAGGAAAACTCCTGTTTCTACCTCTTCACCCGCGCCAACTTGCTAACCAGGCGCAACCGTCTCAGCGAGCGCCCCCTGATGATTGAGATCCCGCGACACGAAGCAGTGGACATCGATGATGAGTTCGATTTCCAACTTGCAGATATCATGATGCGCGCCCGATCTGGGACAGAAATAAAATCCACACAGGCTGCCAACCTATGAACCAAAAAGCCAATAAAAATTCCAGAACAGAAAACTGGCTGGCAGCGGGTCTGATCATTCTTGCCACAGCGCTTACATACGGAATTCTCATTCCAAAGCTGGGTTTCTACCGCGATGACTGGTATATGCTCTGGTCAGGGCAGTCCCAAGATGGTTTATCGGCCATCATCCGTTTGTTTCAAACCGACCGGCCCCTGATTGGCTGGACGTATGCCTTGCTTTTTAAGTTTCTCGGGGCAAATGTGTTGATGTGGCAATCCTTGGCATTAACCTTGAAGATATTCACAGGATTGGTCGTGCTCTGGCTATTAAGAATGACATGGCCGGAAAGACTTCTTGAGACAACTTTCGCTGCCCTGCTTTTTGTGCTCTATCCTGGTTTTTATCAACAGCCCGTTGCCGCCACCTTTAGTATTGACCTGTTGGGTCTGAACGCAATTTTCGTTTCAATTGGCCTGACGGTTTATAGTCTCAGGACATCCAAACGCCTGCTGCAAGTAATGGCCACCCTGGCTGCAATGATCCTTGGCCTGATCAACCTGGGGCTGTATGAAGCCACCATCGGACTGGAAGTCGTGCGCTGGGCGCTGATCTGGGTGGTGCTACAGCAGAAATCGCCCGCTGACACCACTAAAACCAGCTCCGAAAAGCAAATCAAACAGTCATCCAGTTCACCAATTTTCCAATCTACGCTCTACAGTCTAAGCCAGGCGCTAAAGTTCCTGGTTCCATACTTGCTAATGCTGGCAGGTTTCTTGTTTTGGCGGCTGTTCATTTTCAAAAGCGTCCGGCGTGCCACCAATATTGACGTTCTCCTGGCAAATTATGCCAGTAACCCACTCTACAGCGTCGTTCAGATTTTCATTGGATATATCAAGGACCTTTTTGAAACAGTGGTATTAGCCTGGTTCGTGCCATTTTATCAGTTCACTGCCGAAGGACGTTTTAATATCTTTCTCTCCGCCCTTGGAGTTGCCCTGGTCGTGCTGGCTCTGGCTGGCGCGTATGTTTACCTGTTTTCCAGGCTGTACCCACACGCAGTAACAGGATTTGGTGCGCGTCCTCAACCCATATCCAGGCCAGAAGACCGGGACTTTCTCTGGATAGGTCTGATTGGCGTTGTCATTCCCTCGGCAGTGATCGTCTTGCTCGGCCGGAATGTAATCTTCAGTATCCAGTGGGATCGATATACCACCCAGTCCATGCTGGGTGTAGCAATCATCATCAGTGGACTTGCTTTCAAACTTCTGCGCGGTACAGCACGTTGGGTCGTCCTGGGGACATTCATTGTTCTGGCGGTCATGACCCAATATCACAGCGCCGCGTCCTACAGCCGGTTTTGGGACTATCAACGCGGCGTCATCTGGCAATTATCCTGGCGGGCGCCCGGATTACAACCCGGCACTATGCTGATTGTCTCTCTACCAGACGGCACCCGTCTGGCGGAAGAATATGAAATCTGGGGGCCAGTGAACATGGCCTATTATCCTGGCCAACGCATGCAAATCAGTGGACAGGTGCCATCAGATGGCCTACTACTCGACTTGGAAGCCAAAACGCTCGACAAACGCACAGTGCGCAACATCAACATCCGGCGTGATTACGGTAAGGCCTTAGTACTCTCCATGCCATCCCAGAATTCCTGCGTTCACGTGTTGGATGGGCAGCACCTGGAACTGCCGTTTTTTGAAGACGGTCGCATCCAGGAAATCGCCGGGTACTCGAACATCGAGCTGATCGATCTATTAGCGAAGCCCATAACTCCATCGGCTTCGATTTTCGGACCAGAACCCGAGCATAACTGGTGCTATTATTACCAAAAAATTGAATTAGCCTTACAGTCTGGGAGCTTCGACGAGGCTGTCAAGCTGGCTGACGAAGCCGCCCAAAAAAGGCTAAAACCCTCTGATGAAACAGAATGGATGCCGGTCATTGAAGCTTACGCCAATCTTGGACAGGCTGAAAAAGCATCCCAGGCGGTCAACGAGATCGATAAATCCGTGCGCAGATTCATCTGTTTTCAGCAATCCCCTGCTGCAGAGTGGCCACAGGACTACAACGCCGAATTTATTCGTAATACATTATGCGGTAGTAAGTAGCGTTGGTTGATTAGCCTGTTTGAGTAAAAATGAAAAATAATCAATATTTCTGGCCGCTCGTTTTAGTTTTGCTCTTCACCTCTGCAATTGTCTACCTGCCCATGTCAGGCAATATTGGGTATTACAAGGATGACTGGTATCTGATCTACGATGCTCATTCGCAAGGAGCCAATTTCTTTCACGAAGTTTACCGGATTGACCGCCCCGCCCGTGCGTATGTGCTCCAATTTTTCTATTCGCTTTTTGGTGACCGTGTTCTTTTTTATCATTTATCTGCTTATTTGACTCGTTTTGTAGCCGCTGTCGCTTTATTCTGGTCGCTGATCAAGACCTGGCCCCGGCGTATGGATGCCAGCTTTGTCGTTTCGCTCTTATTTCTACTCTACCCCGGCTTTCTCTCACAGATCAACCCCATCGATTATCAGTCACAATTGTTGAGTCTTTGCCTGGCACTACTTTCCATAGCGCTGACCGTCCAGGCCATTCAGACCGGAAAACTTTTCCGGATTTTTTATACGATCCTGTCGATCCTGCTCGGTCTGGCCTATCTTCCGCTAGTGGAATATTTCATCGGCCTTGAAGCTCTCCGACTGGTCTTGATCATCAAAATATCAATGAGTCAAAAAAACTGCTCTCTAAAAGCAGCGCTTGTCCCGGCAATGCGTTTGTGGTTGCCTTTTTTCATTATTCCATCAGCTTTTCTGACATGGCGGCTGTTCTTTTTTGAAACAGGACGGCGCGCTACTGACGTTTCACTTCAGCTTGGACAATTATTCAGTTCCCCGCAGACCGGTCTGGGATGGCTGGTGTCGCTGGCCGAAGACTCAATCAAATCTATTTTTCTTGCATGGACCATCCCTGTTTATCATTTTGCTTTCGACCTTCGTTTGCGCGACTTGCTAATGGGACTGGGAATTTCGGCTCTGGCAATTTTATTTAGCCTGGCAGGTTTGTGGTGGCTGGAGCAGAATTTGCTGCCTGACAGACTGGATGAAAAAAAATCCGATTGGCGCACGCAGTTCCTGGTGGTTGGGATGCTCGTGGTGCTAGCGGGCTTGTTGCCAATCATAATGGTAAATCGCCGCGCCGATTTTGGGGATTATTCCCGGTATCTGCTTGCCAGCGCTGCCGGGGCAGCCATGATTATCACAGCACTGATATACCTGCTAGAGTACAAACTCATCCGCACAGGGTTCATCGCTCTTTTAATTTTAGGATCTAGCCTGACGCATTACTCAAATGCTGTCCAGGCATCATTGGAAACACGCAACATCCGAGATTTTTGGTGGCAAGTCAGTTGGCGGGTACCCGCCATCGCAACCGGAACAACACTGGTGGCCGATTATCCTATCGGCGCGATCCAGGAAGATTATTTTGTCTGGGGGCCGGCAAATCTGATCTATCAAACACAGCAGCAAAACCAGATTCCCATCGAGATCAAATTACCAGCCGCAGTGCTAACCGATAATACTGTTTTGCAGATTTTGCGTGGCAAAGGTAATGAGACTCAACTACGCCGCGGAAATAACGTCGTCCGTGACTTTGGAAATGTTCTCGTTTTGACTCAATCAGCACCCGGAAGCTGTGTCCGCGTGATTGACGGAAGCTTTCCCGAATTATCGGAAAATGATCGGCAGCGCATTCTCCTGGTTGCGCCAAGTTCAAAAATTGAAAATGTGCTGGCTTATGAAAAGCCACAAACTCCACAGGCCGCTCTTTTTGGTACTGAACCTGCCCACGGCTGGTGTTATTATTACCAAACGGCCGGTCTCGCCCGCCAGCTTGGCAATTGGAAAAACGTGGCAAATATCGGTGAAAAAGCGCTCGCCGAGGGGTTTTATCCCTCCGATAAAATCGAATGGATGCCTTTCTTGCAAGCCTACGTCATTCTCGGTCAAAAAGAGAAATTGCACCGTTTTGTAAGTATCATGGGAGAAAGTCCCTTCATCCAAAAACAAGTCTGTACCAGCCTAACCGCCAGCACATCTGACCCGCAGATGCTCGCCACAATTAAAGAAGCCTTCTGCAAATAACCCTACCCTGCAAGAACTGAGACCGCTGAACGCCATGCCAACCATTCTTTTCTCCGCCCCCTACATGCTCCCCTTTGTAGAACGCTTCCGACCGGTTTTTGAACGCCACGGGATTGACCTGCTCATCCCCTGCGAAGTTGCTGAACGCCTCGATGAAGCCGATATCTTAAAATACGCCGGTCAATTTGACGGCGCAATTTGTGGGGATGACCGTTACACTTCGCGCGCACTGGAAGCCTGCGCCCCGCGGTTGAAAATCATCTCCAAATGGG
>CAZHWV010000009.1:0-49703 GCA_964536185.1 uncultured Anaerolinea sp.
TATTGGATGAAAACGTTATTCCACAGTTCGAGGTAACGGGTGCAATCGCCGTTAACGCCGCAAGTATGCGGTTGGTCGCGTAGATTGTCGCGCTCTTCTCCGAGATCGATGTGGATTTCGGAACATGGCCCACACGGGCCGAATTCAGCCATCTGCCAGAAATTCTCTTTACGCCCAAAATACAGGATATTTTCGGACGGCATTCCGGGTTGCATGCGCCAGATATCTGCGGCTTCCTCGTCAGTGGGGATGTTGCCCTTATCGTCTTTGAAACAGGTCGCATAGAGTTTGTCTTTGGGCAAGCCCCAAACTTCGGTCAATAATTGCCAGGACCAGGCGATGGCTTCCTTTTTATAGTAATCGCCGAAGGACCAGTTGCCCAGCATTTCAAAGAAAGTGTGGTGTGTATTGTCGCGGCCAACATCATCCAGATCATTGTGCTTGCCGGCCACACGCATACACTTTTGCGAATCGACCGCGCGCGAATACGGTCGTTTATCAGTACCCAGGAACACATCCTTAAACTGCACCATGCCCGAATTGGTAAATAACAAGGTAGCGTCGCCGCCGGGGACCAGCGAGGCGGAAGGGACAAGCGTGTGTCCTTGTTCGACGAAAAAATCAATAAAGGTTTGGCGGATTTCATTGCCGGTTAATTTCTTGGTCATTATTGCTCCGAAGTATGTGGAATAAAAGAATTATACCCAAGTTTACTGGAACGTCCCTGTGCAATATCACGCCCGAACTTGGGCATCCCCGTGTTAGAATTCTTCATTATCGGTAACATGGAGTTAATCTTGAAGTCAAAACGTGCTTATGCTGGGTGGATCATCGTTACAGTTGCCGGTCTGTTGCTGTTGGCTGCTTGCAGCACGCAGCCAGATGTTAATTTGGCGACTGTCACCCCACTTTTTCGGGCAACTTTTACCCTGGTGCCCGCCAGTCGCACGCCGGTTCCCACTCCGACTGGAACTGCCACTGCCACCCCAACGCTGGTTCCAACTGCGACCGCTACCTTACATCCGCTTTCAATCGATTCAATGAGAGCTGGCAAATATCCGGGCAGTGAATTTGTCATTGAGCAGGAGCTGCCCACCGGCTCGAATTACAAGCGCTATATCGCCTCGTACCAATCCGAAGGTTTGAAAATATTTGGTCTTCTGACCATCCCAAAGGGAGAAAAACCTGCATCGGGTTGGCCGATGATAGTTTTCAACCATGGCTATATTCCGCCAAAAGAATATCGCACCACTGAGCGCTATATCGCCTATGTTGATACGCTTGCCCGAAATGGATACATCGTTTTCAGGTCCGATTACCGCGGTCACGATAACTCGGAAGGCGAAGCGCGCGGCGCTTATGGCAGTCCTGATTATGTCATCGATGTCCTGAATGCCCTGGCTGCGCTGAAACGCTTGCCGGAGGCTGACCTCAATCGCATAGGAATGTGGGGTCATTCCATGGGCGGCTATATTACTTTGCGGGCAATGGTCATTTCTAAGGATATCAAGGCTGGCGTGATCTGGGGTGGCGTGGTTGCTTCCTATCCAGATATGCAAACGAAATGGACCCATGGGCCAGGCACCTCAGTCAGGCCGACGCCAGCCTCGGGTACCTCGTGGCGCAGCAGCTTAACCCAAATTTATGGCTCCCCAGAACAAAATCCGCAATTCTGGGGCTCAATTTCTGCGAACTCCTATCTTTTGGATATTTCTGGCCCGCTGCAGCTGCATCATGGCATGGCGGATAGCGAAGTGCCTCTGGAATTTTCTGAAACGCTGTACTATCAAATGCTGGCGGTCGGGAAATACGTTGAACTCTACAAGTACGATGGTGATAACCACAATATTTCCAATTATTTCACTGCGGCCATGCAGCGCAGTGTAGAATTCTTTGACAGGTTTGTCAAAAACCCCTGAGCCGAGGCCTGGCAGCCTTGATTCGTACCACCCTCAACCGGAAAGACGGGTTCGAATGTGAAGCATGGGAAATATTCAGGTGGATGAACATTTTCAACGTCTGTTGAGGCTGCTGGATCTGGAAGCCGATGCCGAAAAACAAGCGCTTATTACTGATCTGCAGCGCCGGTCGCCGGCCTCGGCTGAGGCTTCCGGCGCCTCGCTGAACACCCTGGTCATTCGGGACGAAACTGCCGGATTGGGCGGGCGTATCCTGCTGACCTTGGGGAAACGCAACCAGAACTTACCGCTGCCCTGGACGCGCCTGGGCAGCGGCTCGCCGGTCATTCTCTCTGAAGAAAACCAGGCCAGTGGAGCAGATCTACGGGATGCGTGGCGCGGCGTGGTCACCCGCCTGTATAAGGATAACATCCAGGTCGCTTTTGCACAGTGGCCTGAAAGCGCATCAGAACACCCTACCTTCCGCTTGGATCGCTCGAGCGATGAAATCTCGCGCCAGCGCCAGCGCCAGGCGCTCGAGAAAGCACAAGCTGCCACGGATTCGCGATTGGGGGACATGCGGGAAATTCTTTTGGGTAGGCGCCTGCCCGCATTTAATCCGGGTACCACTCCACTTCCGCTCGATGAAAATTTGAATGATTCCCAACAGGCTGCGGTGAGCTTTGCCCTGTCAGCTGCTGACGTGGCCATCATCCACGGTCCGCCCGGCACAGGCAAAACTACCACGCTGGTCGAGCTCATCCGCCAGATTGTGCGCGCTGGTGAGCGCGTGCTGGTAGTCGCCCCCAGCAACATCGCTGTTGATAATCTCCTCGAAAAATTGCTGGCAAAAGATGAAGAAGCCATCCGCCTGGGGCATCCGGCTCGTGTTTTACCCGAGTTACGCCAGCATGCCCTCGACCTGCTGGTTGAAAACCATCCTGATATGAAAGTTGTCCAGCGGTTGATGCGTGAGGCTCGCGCGCTGCGTGGTCAGGCAGCCAGGTTTACCCGTGCCCGGCCTGAACCTGGTGCGCGCCGCGCGCTGCGCGACGAAGCCAAACAAACCGTGGCGGATGCGCGCCGGATCGAAGATCGGGTTGTGGAAAGATTATTAAATTCGGCCCAAATTGTCTGCGCCACACTGACCGGTCTTGACCGGGATTTATTGGCCAGCCAGCGTTTTGAATGGTGCATCATGGATGAGGCCAGCCAAAGCACGGAAGCCGCAGCCTGGGCGCCGCTCCAAATTGCCAGCCGCCTGGTGCTGGCCGGCGACCACTTCCAACTGCCGCCCACCGTGATCTCTGCTGAGGCAGTCACGCAAGGTTTTGCCATCAGCTTGCTTGAGCGCCTGATGGGCCAGGCTGGCAAGGATATTTCGCGTCGCTTGACGCAGCAGTATCGTATGCACCACGAAATCATGGATTTTTCGTCCCAGGAATTCTATGAAAGCAGCCTGGCTGCTCATCCCACTGTTAAGCAGCATCTTTTGCGCGATCTGCCGGGTGTCAGTTCCAACGCTTTAACAGATTCAGCGATCCACTTTATTGATACCGCCGGAGCCAGCTATGATGAATCTGTCGAGCCGGATGGCGACAGCCGTTTTAATCTCTCTGAAGCCTTGCTGGTTATTAAAATAGTGCAGACCCTTTTGGCTTCTGGTCTGGCTCCGGTTGACATCGCTGTTATTTCACCCTATTCTGCGCAGGTGCGCTTGCTACGTGAACGCATCCAGCAGCCTGAAATGGAAATCGACAGCGTTGACGGTTTTCAGGGTCGCGAAAAGGAAGCTGTGATCGTCTCATTGGTGCGTTCCAACCGTGAAAACCAGATCGGATTTCTGGAAGATGTGCGCAGGATGAATGTGGCCTTGACTCGCGCCAGGCGCAAGCTGATCGTGATTGGTGACAGCGCCACCGTTACCGTCCATCCGTTTTATCAACGCATGGTAACCTATTTTGAGTCCATCGGCGCTTATCACTCGGTTTGGGAAGAGGCTGAATAATGCATTTATCATTAAAAATTCTGATTGTTGGGGCATTCCTGCCATGGGTGATATACTGGGAATAATCAAATCGAGAATCGAGCCTTTTTTGGATAAACTAGACGAACTTTCTACTGCTGAGCCATACAACTCACTGGCGGATACTACGCTTGAAGCTCTGCCCGTAAATTTACGCGAAGCTGCCGCTCGCGCTGGTTGGACCTCGCTTGTCCCGGTTCAGGCGCGCGCCATCCCCTATATGCTGGCTGCGCGCAATATGATGATCCAGGCCCGCACGGGTAGTGGCAAAACCGGCGCATTTCTGCTGCCGATGTTGTCCCGGCTGGATCCTTCCAAGGCTGTCTGCCAGGCTTTGATCCTCGTCCCGACCCGCGAACTGGCCCGTCAGGTCTGGTTGGAAGCCGAAAAACTGATCGGTGATGCCGGCTTGCGTACCGTAGCTGTTTATGGTGGTGTGGGCTACAGCAGCCAGATTGAAGCGCTCAAAAAAGGCGCGCACATCGTTGTTGGCACGCCCGGTCGTGTTCTCGATCATTTGCTCAAGCGCACATTCTCTCTGGATCATCTCAAAATGCTGATCTTCGATGAAGCTGACCGGATGCTCTCGATGGGTTTTTATCCGGATATGCAGGATGTGAAGCGTTATTTGCCCAAGCGTGCCATGCATACCTGCATGTTCTCTGCCACTTTTCCGGTTTCAGTCCAGCGTACCGCGCGCGAGTTTATCCAGGCTGGCGAGTTTCTCAGCCTGAGCAGCGACCACGTGCATGTTACTGACACCGAACACCTGTTTTACATCGTGGATGGTATGGATAAAGACCGCAGCCTGGTGCGGCTAATCGAAATCGAGAATCCTGCATCAGCCATCATATTTTGTAATACAAAAATGCGTGTAAATTATATTGCTGTGGTTTTGCAGCGCTTTGGCTATGACGCCGATCAATTAACTGCCGACCTTTCGCAGTCTGACCGAGAGCGCGTACTGGATCGTGTCCGAAACGGCACGCTGCGCTTTCTGGTTGCTACTGACGTTGCCGCGCGCGGGCTGGATATCCCCAGCCTGTCACATGTTATCCAATATGAGCCGCCGGAAGAAATGGAAGCCTACATCCATCGCGCTGGAAGGACTGGGCGGGCGGGCGCCAGCGGTGTTGCTATTTCGCTGGTCAATAAAGGCGAACGTTTTACCCTGGAAAAAATCGCCAAAGAATTCAATATTCCGATGCAGGAACGTCCCATCCCGAGCGATGAAGACGTGGCTGCCATAGTCGCCGAACGCGTGACGGCTTTGCTGGAAGCCCGCCTGCGCGGCCGGGACCGGCTGGCCAGCGAACGTTCGCGTCGGTTTGACCCCCTGGCGCGCAGCCTGGTAGAGAATGAAGAAGAATCCGCGATCATTACCATGCTGTTGGATGATTATTACCAGCAAAGCCTGCATGCTGCGTTAATTCAGCCAACAGACACACCTATCACCAGCCTGGCTTCCAAGCCAGAGGGGCGTAGTTCAAGCCGTCACGGTCGAAGCAAGCGCAGATAACAGGCGCGACAAGGGTTTACCTCAGCATGTAATCCGCCTGGAAAATAGGCGGATTTTTGATTTCGAATTCTACAAGGTTATAATCAAAGCCATACCGCCTGCGCGGGAAGATTTTTCCCAGTTTTCGACATCCACGCAAAGCGGTTCTTGCAGCGATTGACGATCAACGGCATTGCCGCTGGTTTGAAAAATACAGGTTAGATTAGAGGAGAGTTATTTATGTTTACAAAAGCCATCACTCGCATGCCAGGTTCCAATTACGCAGAGGGTCTGACCACTGTTGACCTGGGTATTCCCGATTATCAGAAAACCCTGGCCGAACATGCACACTATCTCTCTGCGCTCAAACAATGTGGGCTCACGTTATTTGAGCTGCCATCTGATCTGCGCTTCCCCGATGGAACCTTTGTCGAGGATACCGCTGTACTGTTGCCAGAATCAGCCTCTGCAGGTCGCGGGGCAATTCTTACCCGTCCCGGCGCTGAGAGTCGCGCAGAGGAGGTGATCGAAATGCAAACGACCCTGAAACAGTTCTACCCGGACCTGGCCCAAATCAGCGCTCCAGGCTGCCTGGATGGTGGTGATATTTGTGAGGCGGGTTCCCACTTTTTTATTGGCGTTTCCTTGCGAACTAACGAGGCGGGCGCCCAACAGCTGGCCAGTTGGCTGGCGGGCAAAGGTTACACCTCCAGCTTTGTCGATATCCGCCAGACCCCTGGTATCCTGCACCTGAAGAGTGGCATTTCCTACATTGGCGAGAACCGTTTGGTCGTGATCGACTCGCTGGCTGCTCACCCGGATTTCCAAGACTATGAGCTCATCCGCGTCGCGCCGGGTGAAGAATATGCTGCCAATTGCATTCGCGTAAACGATGTTATCCTGATTGCTGCCGGATTCCCCAAATTTGAGGCCACCTTGCGCGGGCTGGGTTATAAACTTATTGTGCTGGATATGTCCGAATTTCAAAAAATGGATGGCGGTCTGAGTTGCCTTTCTTTGCGTTTCTAAAACCATGACATATATCCTGATTCGCGGCGGGGGTGATCTGGCTTCCGGTGTCGCCTTGCGCTTGCATCGCTCCGGTTTTAAGATCGTTATTGCCGAACTGCCTAATCCATTGGCAGTCCGGCGGACGGTTTCCTTTTCTGAAGCAGTTTATGCAGGTGAGGTTGTTGTTGAGGGTCTTTGTGCCCGCCGGGCAGATTCGACGGACGAGGTATTTCGTCTAATTCGTCAGGGAGTGATCCCGATTGTGATTGATCCGCAGGCTGTCATTCTTAACCAAGGAAATTTTTCCGTTGTCGTCGATGCGCGCTTGTTGAAGATTAAAGTAGATACCCGTCTCTCACCTGCCCCGCTTGTGATCGGGTTGGGACCTGGTTTTACTTGCGGAGAAAACTGCCACGCTGTGGTTGAGACTCAGCGCGGACATTTTCTTGGACGTGTCTATTGGAGTGGTTCTGCCAGCGACGATACGGGCAAGCCGGAAGGTGATGCCCGCCGTGTATTGCGCGCGTCGCGAGATGGTGTTCTGGTCAGTCATGCTCAAATTGGTGACCATCTTGAGACAGGTCAGCTCATTGCCGAGGTTGGTGGAGAAAAGATTACTGCGCCCTTCGAAGGTGTCTTGCGTGGATTGATCCGCCCGGGTGTACCCATCCAAAAAGGTCTCAAGATCGGTGATATCGACCGTCGCAACGACCCCAGCTACTGTTTCACTGGTTCTGATAAGGCTTTGTCTATCGCTGGCGGCGTACTGGAAGCCATCCTTTCACAATCTGCGTTATTACCCCTTCTTTTGGATTTTTGACCGGTCGCTTTTGACTATGCTTAGCCTTTCCAAAGTGTTGCGGATTTCTAAAAACCAGGTGGTTGCCTTTGTCGGCGCGGGCGGTAAAACCAGCGCCATGTTCCAAGCTGCCCGAGAGCTTGCCCCAGCGCTTATATCAACCAGCACACATTTGGGCGAAGGGCAGGCTGGCCTGGCCGATCAGCATTTTATCTGGGAACAAGATGCGCCCATGCCGGATATGGAAGCGCAGCTAGGCAGTGGTATTACCCTCGTTACTGGAATATTAATCTCTGAAACACAGCGTTATCGGGGTCTCATAGCGCCCCAACTGGAAAAACTGAGGCGGTTGGCGGGTTATCATGACCTGCCATTTTTTATTGAAGCTGACGGAGCGCGCCAGAAAGCGCTCAAGGCGCCCGGCGAAAACGAGCCGGTCATTCCCGCTTTTGCCGATTTGGTTGTAGTCGTTGCCGGGTTGACTGGTTTGGGCCAACCTCTGGAGGCTGATTTTGTCCACCGCCCACAAATTTTTAGTAGCCTGAGCGGGCTGAAAGTGGGCGAAACCATAACGCCTCTGGCGCTCGAAAAAGTCCTTAGCCACCTGAGCGGTGGATTGAAGAATATCCCGCCCAAAACGCGTAAAGTCGTGTTGCTTAACCAGGCGGATACGACCGACCTCCAATCCCAGGCAAATGAACTTGGTCAGGTACTTTTAAAAGCTTTTGACGCCGTCATTGTTAGCGCCCTGGAACCACATCCGGGCTGTGTAATCGCTATTTATGAGCACATCGCGGCGGTAATCCTGGCCGCTGGCGCCTCCTCGCGTTATGGACAGCCCAAGCAGTTATTGGATTTTCATGGGAAACCCTTTATCCGGGTCGTTTCCGAAACAGCGCTGCAGGCTGGTCTTTCTCCAGTGATCGTCGTCAGTGGAGCCAATGCGCAAGATGTGTCTGCGGTAGTGGCAGATTTACCTGTGATGATCAGGCATAACCCGGATTGGCAGGCTGGGCAGAGTACCTCGCTTAAAGCTGGACTTAGTATTTTGCCAAAAGAGACCGGCGGGGTGATTTTCCTGCTGGTTGACCAGCCCCAAGTAAGCGTGGAACTGCTGCGCGCGTTGGTGGAACGTCACAGCCAGGATCTGGCTCAGGTCCTGGCTCCTTATGTCTTTGATCAACGCGCCAACCCGCTCTTGTTTGACCGGATTACATTTGCTGATCTGCTATCGATTACTGGCGATACTGGCGGGCGGGCGATTTTCTCAAAATTTAGCCCGAATTATTTGAATTGGTATGACAGGCGGCTTTTACTGGACGTGGATACCCCCGAAGATTATCAAAAGTTAATCGCCCCTCTTCCATTATGATTTTCATTGATAAGATTAAAGCATGAACCTATCAGCTCCCAGTACAGAAAACATTACCCGCATCCGGGTTGGTTGTCCGGCGCATAACTGTGGTGGACGCTGTTTACTGATTGCGCACATTCAGGATGGGCGGATTATTCGCCTGGACACAGATGATCGCCCGGATACCCTGGCAGCCCCGCAGTTACGGGCTTGTGTACGTGGGCGCGCATATTTGCGCCGTCAGTATCATCCCGACCGGTTATTGACTCCACTCAAGCGGGTTCCTGGTAGCAGTCGAGGTGCTGGACATTTCCAACCCATCGCATGGGATGAGGCCCTCGACACGGTTGCTGCCCGGTTTGAATTGGTCAAGCAGCGCTATGGTTCCTCGGCCCTATTTGTTCCTTACGGCACGGGTAGTTACAACCAGCTGAATGGCTCGGATATTGCCCGGCGTCTTTTCAACCTGTGGGGTGGTTGCCTGGGAACCTACAACTCATATTCTTGGGGTGCTACGAACCTGGCTACGCCGACTGTCTACGGCACGCTGGTCACTGGTAACCAGCGCCAGGATTGGCTGAACGCCAGGTACATCATCATGTGGGGTTGGAATCCGGCCGAGATGCGCGATGGCACCAACAGCGACTATTTTATCAAGCTAGCGCGGGAAGCTGGCGCGCGCGTGGTCTGCATTGACCCGCGGCATTCATTGAGCGCGGCGGCATTGGCGGACGAGTGGATACCCATTCGCCCGGGCACTGATGCTGCCATGATGAGTGCTATGGCCTATGTAATGTTGACCGAAGGGCTCTACGACGCCGGTTTCGTGCACACGCATTGTGTGGGGTTCGACGCCAGCCAGATGCCGGTGACTGGCGCAGAGAGTTACAGCGATTACATCCTGGGTCTGAGCGATGGCCAGCCCAAGACTCCGCAGTGGGCCGAGGCGCTCACTGCCGTACCGGCTGAGACAATTGCTCGGATAGCGCGCGAATACGCCACCATCAAGCCCGGAGTGCTCTACCAGGGCTATGGCATGCAGCGCCGCGCCTACGGTGAACAGGTGGTGCGGGCTGGCTGCGCTCTGGCGGCAATCACCGGCAACATTGGCCTGCCGGGTGCTTGGGCCAGTGGCCTGGGGCTGCAGGCGCCGGATGGGGGCGGTTTGTGGACTGTTTTTCCGATTGGCGAAAACCCGGTCAAGGCCGAAATCCCGGTTTTTCTCTGGACAGAAGCTTGTCTGCGCGGAAAAAGTATGACAGCCTTGGATGGCGTGCGCGGCGTCGAGCGGCTTGACAATGATATTAAGCTGATCTATGCAGTCGCCACAAATTGTCTGATCAACCAGCACGCGGATGTCAATCGTACTGCTGAAATCCTGCGCGATGAGTCCAGGGTTGAGTTCATCGTTGTCCAGGATAATTTTGTGACACCCACTGCCCGTTTTGCTGATATCGTCTTGCCGGCCTGTACCCAGTTTGAAACCTGGGGTGTCGAGGATGGTTGGAAGTACGGCGACGAAGTCATCCTGCATCCCAAACTGGTCGAGCCTCCAGGGCAATGCAAGTCGGATTACCGTATCTGTGCTGACCTGGCTGAACGGCTGGGGTTCGGCGCAGCCTTCACCGCCGGGCGTGACGAGCGCGCCTGGACCGAATATTGCCTGGACGAATTTCGTCGGCTCCGCTTTCCCGAACTGCCCACATTAGATGAGTTTGTCCGCTCGAATCTCGGCGCGTGGACTCGGCCTGCCAGCAACCCCGCTGTCGCATTTGAGGACTTTCGCCGGTCACCGGAAGAATACCCCTTGCAAACTCCGAGTGGGAAAATTGAGATTTTCTCGAAACAGTTGTTTGACTTGAATAACCCGCTTGAAATCCCCCCTGTGCCGAAATATATTCAAGAATGGGAAAGTCCATTCGAAGAAATGAACCAGCCAGGTCAGGCTTATCCTCTCCAGGCTATCGGTCATCATAGCTTGCATCGGGTTCACTCCACCCATGATAACAACGACTGGTTGGAAGAAGCCTTTCCTCAACGCGTGTTTATCAATCCCCTGGACGCGGCTGCGCATGGTATTCAAGATGGTGACGACGTGCGGGTCTACAATGATCGTGGTCAGCTTGTCTTACCTTGCCGGATCACCCCGCGCATCATTCCGGGTGTGGTCGATATTCCGCAGGGCGCCTGGTATGAACCAGACGGAAATGGCCTGGATTTTGGCGGTTGTATCAACGTGTTGACTTCTTCAAGATGGACTCCCTTTGCGTTTGGATCGGCTCAGCACACGCTGATGGTTAATATTGTTAAATTTACCGGTTCTGCGCAGCCTTGGTTGAGCCGTAAAACGGATAAGCGTAAGCCAGGGAATTTATTATGACCTATGCCTTCACCCTGGATGCCGGCGCCTGTTCCGGTTGTAAAGCTTGCCAGGCAGCCTGCAAGGATAAGAATGATCTGCCGCCAGGCGTGTTATGGCGGCGGGTGATTGAAGTCAGTGGAGGCGAGTGGACCCAAAATGGAAGCGCCTGGATAAACACCGTTTTTGCCTATAACCTTTCGATGGCCTGCAATCACTGTGTTCACCCAAAATGTGCCGGTGTTTGCCCGACGAACGCGTACCATGTTCGCGACGATGGCATTGTTCTGCTGGATTCGTCAAAATGTGTTGGTTGTGGCTATTGCAATTGGGCTTGCCCTTATGCTGTCCCCCAGTTTAACCAAGTCCGTGGTGTGATGACGAAGTGCAATTTTTGCTGCGATGCAATTGATGTGGGCCAGTCACCTGCCTGCGTGGCAGCCTGCCCGATGCGCGTCCTGGATTTTGTGAAAGTAAATGAGCTGGAAAGCGAGTCCCCTGGAATTTCCTTGTGGGAAGTGCCTGGTTGCGAACATCCCTTTCCCTTGCCTGTTTTTTCGCGGACCCAGCCACATATCCGGCTCAAACCGCACCCAGCGATGTTGAACGGAATAGAGAAGGTTGTGGCGAACCGCGAGGAGATCAAGGCTCAACCTGCAAAAAGTGAACTTCCCCTGGTTGCCTTTACTTTGCTCGGACAGATGTCAGTTGGGGCGTTTTGGGCTTTACAATGGATGTTCACTCCCTTATGGATTCTCGTTGAGGCGGATGCTTTTTTCCTGAGACTGATTCCCTCGTTGCTGGTCGGATTATGCCTTGGTCTTGGCATGCTGGTTTCTTTTGCTCACCTCGGTGCAAAACGCAATGCCTGGAGGGTGTTTAGCAATCTGCGCAAATCGTGGTTAAGCCGGGAAATCCTGTATGTGGGTTTATTTGGCCTGGGCTGGCTGGTTTCACTGCTTCTACCCTTCGTTCTGCCAGGTTTATTAACTTCCATCCTGGGTTTTGGCCTGATCTATAGCATGGCCAAGGTTTACCAGTTGCGTAGCATGGCTGCCTGGAATACCTGGCGAACCCTGGCGGGTTTTTTGCTTTCGGCGCTGCTCTTGGGGCAGTTCTTGCTCATGCCTGTGCTGTGGGTTGAAGCTCAAACGATGGGCATTTTACTTCCACCAGCTCACCTTGACTGGATTACCCTCTTCTCTGTGCTGTTGCTGTTGGCTGAACTGGCCTTGGCGTTTTCGGTTCGAAAAAATAATATTAAAACGGGCGCCAGGCTGCGGACGGGTCTTATCGTCTTGATCATCGCCGGCCTTGTCAGCGTGCGGCTTGTGCCACACGCTGTTCAATTGGTGTTTTACACACTTATCCTGCTGCTTCTTTTTGTCGAAGAGTGCCTTGGACGCTGGTCGTTTTATGCTGAGCTGGAGCGGCGCAGGTTGTAAGCAATTCAAGCACATTTTTATTGGTTCATTGGGAATTAGCGTGGAGGCTACCCGAGGGTGTAAGGCGAAATTTATTTCGCCCTACACCCTCGGGTCAGATATGCTGGTCTGCTACGGTAACTCCCAGAGAGCCTTTTTATTTAGCGCTCTTTGACGCTGCCGCATCCGAATTTACGCCCGCGGCGCGAACATTGACCATATTTTTGAGGACGTCGAACCAGAAGGGCGCTCCCTGCGCTGCAGCGACACCCGTGATAAAAAGACCGATCAGCTTGAGCAGCCAGCCCGTCAGGTCATTAAATTGGGGGGTGTTAATGATCGGGTAACATTGCTTCCCCAGAAAAACGCCAAATAATTCAATACTTGATTGGGGTGTGATCGTGCATAACTTCTGAGTGCCTTCACCAATGAAAACTGCGCCGCTCGAGTCGGCTGGAAGTGCTGTGCCAACCCAACCCACCGGGATATTCAACTGGCTGATCTGCATTTTCAGTGTTAGCAGTTGTTCGGCGTTCGGACTGGGGAAACCATCTGGATTCTGGCTAACGAGCGCATCGGCCTGGGCAGTCAACGCCTGACGCACAGATGGATCGCGCCATAATTGGGTCGCAAGCTGGATCGAATCCACATTCAGAAGTATTGCGATGGAGATGGCGATAAGCAGGGCCAGGGTTTGAGCGCGGCGCTTATACCATCCGCTCAGACGATCCATGCTGTTGTTAAACCAGTCTTCGAGGTTTTTCCGCATTTTCAGTAATGTATCTTCAGTTTTTTCGCTGAAATCTTCTATGCCGTTGAACAGAGCCTCAATAGCCTGTTTGATATCCGGGTGGGTGACGCTCATCACTGCCAGACCAGTCTTGAACTGATCCAGGGTGGATTCATCCGTATAACTGCCGTTTTTCGCCTGTAAGTCGGCCAGAATGCTATCGATCTGCTTTTTCTGAGCGGCGAAGGTCAAAAATTTTGTTTCAATTAATGGTTGCAATGCGGGAAAATCCGTGCTGAGTTTGCGGACTTGCTTTTTGACTTCATCCAGCATGGCGCTGGTGATTTCTGACCCACCCTCACTGGCAACTGCCTTGCGGGTCAGGTCGAGGGCTAAATCGAGTTGGGCCTGCGCCAGGGCCTGTTTGTTTTTGCTTAATTTGCTGATGTCGTTTTTTAGCTCATACAAAGTTTTTTGTATGAGCGCGGCTTCCTTGGGCGCATTGCGGATAATATCGAATAAAGCCATCGAAAACTGAGCGGATGGAATGTAAGATGGACGGGTTTCCCCATCGAAACCGCTGTGCAGACCCTTAATCAGCGGATGATCGTAGAATTGCCTGGCCAGGGCAGGGTCAGCCACCAGGTTGCCGATATAAGTCTCGAGCATACCTGCGCGCCAACCCAGTTTGCTGACAATCCATTCTTGGATATACATGCCTGCCATACTCATGATCAGCCACACAAAAATCATGCCAATTGCGACCTCTAAAATTGCGACAATGGACATAGTTCACTCCTTTTTTGGTATTATACTGCGTATAGGTCACAAAACCATTTTTTTCTTAAGTCCACTGGATAAATAGCGGCGGGATTTCTATCAGACTATTCACAATTGCATCCGGGGGAATGGAAATCGGAAATAGTTTTTTTGCACGGCGCTTGATCCAAATTGTATAAATTCCCAAAGGACGCGCTCCACCCATATCTGCATCCAGCCGGTCTCCGACCATGGCGATTTCGTCAGGCATGTATCCCCATTCTTCCAGGGCCAACCCAAATATATGTGGATGCGGTTTACGATAACCGCAGGCGGCGGAGGTCAGAATAAAGTCGAAATACTGCCTGATGCCGAAATTATCCACCTGTTGCAGGACATCGCGGTTATCCCCAGCGTTGGAAATCAACCCAAGACGAATCCCGGAATTCTGAAGTGTTGCCAGCGTTGGATGGGCGTCAATTTCCAGAAGCCAGTTTTTTTGGGTAACTGCATAGAAGTTATCCAGCGCCATGCGCAAAAGATTGACGGGGTGGTTGCGCTGGCCTTTGTCGGTCAGCAGTTCTTGCAAGACAGCCAGGGTGGTTGTCTCAACCAGGTTTCGTTCGCGTTCGGTGTAATATTGATCAAGCCGTTGGAGAAAGTCAGCGTGGAAAGTCTCGTGGTCCACCTCAATCCCATTGGTGCGCAAAACAGACGCTAACTCGCGCCCGGCGTGTTCAAACACGGGGGGCCAGGGATCAGGCGAATACATCAGGGTGTCGCCAAGATCAAATAGGACGGCCTGGATCATTGGATTCATATTGGCCAAGTCGGAGGTCAATAGCCTCGGTTGATGTCGAACAGGTTGTAAAGAGGCAGACCTGCCAGGTAACGATGCAGGTTTTCGCTGAACAGTGCAGCTGCGCGCTCGTTATATAGTAGACTTCCGCCTGAGATATGCGGGCTAATGATCACACCGGGTATTTGCCACAATGGACTGGATTGGGGTAGCGGTTCTTCTGGAAAGACATCCAGGGCAATGCCAGCGAGTTGTCCGCTTTTTAATGCATCTACGACGTCGTTGATGTTGACAATGCCGCCGCGCGAGACATCCACTAAGTATGCGCCTGGCTTTAGAACTGCCAGGGTACTGGCATTGAGCATGCCCTCGGTTTCCTTGGTCAGAGGCGCGGTGACAATGACGAAATTGCATTCTTTGAGCATTGATTTCAAGGCTTGCGGCGGGTATAAACGCTGGACGAGATCACCGTGCGGGTCTCCCAGGCCTTCGGCGATGTAACCCTCGTCTTTGGGGTCCATTGCATTCCGCTTGGTTGCCAGGATTTTTACGCCAAATGGCTGGAGTAGATGCGCAATTTGACGCCCGATGCTTCCATAACCGATGATGCCAATCGTTTTCCCGTTCAATTCGAATGGCATAAAGCGTTCAAAACGGTCTTTGGCCCATTCTGATTTTTTCTGGCTGGTGATCAATGCCGGGAATTTACGACTTAATGCCAGCATCATAGCCAGCACGTGTTCTGCCATCTGGGGAGCAGCTGCGCCACTTAATGTGGTCACCTGTATGCCTGCTTTTTTAACAACAGACTCGTCAATGTAACGATCGATTCCGGCAAAGTGAAACTGAATCCAACGTAATGCTGGCACTTGTTCTGCTTCTGGCAGGATATGCCCGGTGTAAAGCACCTCAGTCCGCGCCCAGGTCTCGGCCGGGATTTCGCTGGTTTTTTGGGCGTTGATGGCCGTCACGTTGATTTTTGGCGATATGGCAGCCAAACGGTTGATCAGTGTTTCAGAGAAGGGGGTGGTGACCAGGATTTCGATAGGCATGGCAGTTGGTAGATTTTATTCTAGATTGGCTTTGCGTAAATTTGATCTTGTGTATGCAATAATGAGCAAAAAGCCCAGCAGCAACGCTGGAATAAGCAGTAACCCGGCTTCCGGGCCAAATGCGCCACCTGTCCACATTTCCGGCCCACTGACTGTGTGGCGCAGCAGGCGGAAGGTATCCAGGCCGCTTACAGGGAATCCAAACACCACGCCCTCAAAAAAGTTCCAGCCGATATGCAGACCAATGGACAGCCATAGTTGGCGGGTCAGGATAAACGGCAGGGCCAGGAATAACCCGGCCAGGCTGATACCCAATGTTGATATCCACGTAGCGCCGGTGTTGAAAATGTGCAGGCTTCCAAACAGAAAAGAGGATAGGAAAACTGCCCAAAACACGTTCAATCCGCTCTCGATAGTCTGCAGGTGGTAGCCACGCGAGAGTAATTCTTCTTGCCAGCCAACGATCACAAAAATTAGCAACCACAAGCCCAATCCGCTGAGCACAACTGAACCGGCTTCCTTTTGCCAGGCAAATCCATCAAATTTTGTCCAGCCCAGGGCCAATTCTATGCCAAAGACCAGGCCCATTTGGAAAAAGGTGATGGCGATGCCTGCCAGCATATCCATACAAGCCTGAAAGCCAGGTTTTAAACCCAGGCTGATGATGGAACGTTTATCCAGAAACCGCCTGGCCAGAAATGTGCCTGCGGTGATGGCGATCAGCATGGTCAATTCGCCGGCTAACAGGGCAACAGGCGAAGTGAAACTGATATTGAGTATCCCGATCGGAATGAAAATGACGATCCCAGCCAGGATGCTTATCAATCCTTGTAAGCCGGTATGGAGCAATAACCGCCACCCGGCCCGCAGGCGTACTTCATCGGACGAGTAAAAGAAAACCTGCCAAATATTCCGTTTGGGTCTTTGCAATCCGGTGTTAATCATATATTTTTCGTGGAATACAGAATGAGTAACGAGTGTCTTTATTGTACTCGTTACTCATATCAAAATCAGCCTCTTGCAAGGAGAATTTTATGAGCTGGCTTTTGGAACGATCAACCAAAACAACAGGTATAACCCGATCCCAGGCACGCCGCCTGGGATAAAGGCGATCAGGAAGGCCAGCCGGAACCAGAACGCGTTGATCCCAAAAAATTCTGAAAGACCTCCACAGACGCCGGCAAATACACGGTTATGCCGTGAGCGGCGTAATCCATTTTTATAGATAGAAGTCATTTTGATCTCCTTGAATGTCGGTGATTAAATCTCAATCCTACATACGCAGAAATCGCTGTTTGGTTTTACTTGGCTAGCCGCTCTTGAGCTGGCTGCCGGTTGGATCCAACTCGTCTCTGAGAATCCTTAGTTCCTTTTCGGAAACTGGCTGCGTGGTTCGCAGGTCCGCTGCGACTTTTAAACTCCAACCTGTGTTTTCTCTGGCTTGTTCGACTGTTTTACCGGGATGCAGAGCTGTCAAGACTAATTCTCCGCTTTTATCCGGCTCCAAAAAGCCCAGATCAGTTACTACAGCGATTGGCCCCTTACCGCGCAAACCAGCTTTTTCCCGCCCGTCATTGCCATCCAGATAGCCGGCCGAGGTTAAAAAGTCGACTTTTTCGGGGAAGCGGCGTTTTTGATGAGGGGTCATGATATAGCAGCGGTTAGCCCAGGCGGCGATTTCTTGTGCCCCGCCTGACCCGGGTAGGCGCACCTTGGGATGCTTGTAATCATTGCCGACAATGGTGGCGTTAATATTGCCATAGCGGTCGATTTGTGCGCCGCCCAAAAAGCCGACATCGACATTACCGCGCTGCAAGTAGAGTGTGAAAATATCGTACATGCTGACAACTGAAAGCGCTCCGCTCACCAGGGTCGGGTCGCCGATCGAAAGTGGCAGGCGCGCTGGCTCTGCGCCAATCACGCCTGCTTCATAGATCATGGTCAAGTTGGGAGCGTGTGTGCGTTTGGCCAGATTACAGGCCAGGTTGGGCTGGCCAACGCCGACAAAAACTACGTCTCCGTCTTTAAGCAAACGGGCGGCGTTTACGATCATAAGCTCAGCCGATGAATAAACCAGTTCAGTCATAAATTCTCCTTCAGGAAAGCCCGGATAGTTTCGTAAGTTTCTTGTGGTTTTTCCAGCGGAACCAGGTGGGTGGATTTGTCCAGGGTTACAATCGTGATTTCAGGGCGGATACGCTTTATGCGGCGGGCAGCCGGAGGTAGGAAGGTATCGGTTTCAGCCCCGCGAATAATCAGAGTTGGTACTTTCAAGGAGGGTAATCCCCACCACAGATCCATATCGCGCCATACACTGGTGTAATAAATGCGCGCTTCCCACTCCGGGGAATAAGCCAATTCAAAACCTCCGCCCGCTGCAGGCCTGGCAATCCCATTCACATAAGCTCGCAGTGCTGCATCGTCGAAGTAGCGAAATACTCTTTTCCGCCGGTACAAATCAAACAGATTATCAAGATCGTCAAAAAGACGGCGGCGTTTGAGCGCCCGGGGAATTAACGGATGCAGTTTGTAGGCCAGACCAATCACTTTGATCAGGTTATAAGTCGCGATAAAGTGTGGCGAAAATAAAACCGGGTCGATTAATATCTGGGCGCGGAAGTGATCCGGGCGGCGCAAGGCTGAGCGCAAGGATATGATCGCGCCCATTGAATGGCCAATTGCAATGACCGGGCTATTTTGTTGCTCATCCAGGAACAATAGAAAATCATCAGTCAGCGGCTGCCAGGCGCCTATTTCTTTGGGCTGTGAGTGCGGCCACAATGGGCGCAGATGCATACCCTTGACATGGTACTGGTTTTTAAGCAGGTCAATGAGTGGCAGGTAACAGGCAGGTGGATAACCGTTGGCGTGCAGTAAATGTATACGTGGGCCTTCGCCGCCAAAGTCAGTGAAGGGAATCATGGGATTAATAATTGCCATAGTCGACGGTTGCGCTCAGCCGCGGTTCGACTTTTAACTGTTCCTGTTTTTCTGCGCCGAGCTTTTGCCAATATTCCTGGCGGTCTTTTACGCCAAAGACCCATTCATCTAAATATTGGCGGACAAGTTCGGGCGATTCACTGATCTTATCCCAGGCCAGGTAAAACTCGTTATCCCGGTCATAATAGCCCTGCGCGTAGCTTGGGTGGGCTGCGTGTGGAATCTGACAGACTGCGCTGACGATAAAACCCGGGATCAGGGTGCGGTTGGGGTCGGAACGGATGACGGCTTCATCCACGATCTCTTCGGCGGTAAGGATGACCTTTTTTGCGGCGAAGGCAACTTCCTTCTGTTCGCCGACGATACCCCAAAGGTGCGCATTGCCGTTTTTATCACAGCGTTGAACGTGGACAATGGCCACATCCGGGATCAGCGCTGGAACAGTAATGACTTCTTTGCCAGAATATGGATCGATGACCCGTTTGATAAGTGGATTGGCTCGTTCCAGGTCTGTGGCGGCGGTCTGGTTCATCGGCAAAAACGGCAGCCCGGAAGCCGCGGCTTGCAAGCGTGTGATCATGCCGAAATGGGAGTATTCCTCCCAGTCGAGCTCGCCTTTTTCGATTGCCGCGCGTACGATCCGCAGTGAACCAACACCCGGGTTACCCATATATGAAAAAATGACTTTCTTAGCGCAGCCGGCAGCTACCATCTGGTCGTAGATCAGATCCGGTGTTGCCCGAGCCAGGGTCAGGTTCTTTTTGCCTTGGCGGATAATTTCGTGTCCGGCGGCAAACGGGATAAGGTGAGTAAATCCGGCTGCATAGACTACGTCGCCGTCATTGACATGCTTGGAAATTGCATCATGCAGAGAAGTTATTTTTGACATCTTTTTGCCTTTAGGTGTGGCGCTGCAAATCCGGGAATAATTAGGGTTTCACTTTTTCTTTTTTGGATCTTTCTTCGCCGCTTCTTTTGTTATCTTAGCTTCGCGACGTTTTTGCTGAAATTTACGCAGCCCTTCAAAGCGTTTACTCGCTGGTGCTGGGGGAGCTGTCATCCGCTTTAAGATAAAGCCTGCCGAAAGCAGAAATACGCCGATAAAAAAGTAACGGAAATAGGTCTCGTCTCCGAGATCCGAAGCAATGAACAGGATGACGACCAAAACGCCCAGCAGAACGAAAAATGTGCCGATGCGCGAGATGAATGCTTTCCGATCGCCTTCTTCACCCATCATAAACCTGGCTTTCGAATATGGGTTCTTCTTGGCTTCTTCCTTGGAGCCGTACATACCCGCGGTAAGTCCATAGTCAACCTCATTGGTCGTTGCTGATCATGGCGTGTTCTTGGCCAAGGACGAATCGAAATTTGCGTGCAATTCATCTGGCGGATTGTACATTGTTGCGTAGGTAAGTTTAAAACCTGCCAATTTAAAGCCTCCAGTTTGAGAAATTGAGGGTCGGGCGGGTCTGAACTGGACTGCGCGGAGTTCCATTCAGGCTGGATGACGCCTGGAATAAATATAGTATAGCGTAGGAAAGGGAAGCAGTCAAAGCACCCTGGCAGGATTAGTTCAGCATGACACTATTAAAACATGTAGATCATCAGTAGACGAAATGAATGATTTTGATGATAATGTAACTAATGGAATTTCATATCCTATCGTTGTTCGAAAAAAACCTGGAGATCTTAGCATGACGATGACAACTCAACTTGCAGCTTCAACATTTCTTGGAGAATATTTGTACGAACTGCGCCCTGTGGAGCGGGGCTATGCTAATCGAACTCTTTATATCAATCTGGATGACAACTCTATTTGTGAAAAACCTGTCACCCTCCAGATGAAAGAATTATTCACCGGCGGGCGTGGCTTTGCCCTCAAATTGCTGTGGGATGCAGTTTCTCCTGAAACAAAATGGAACGATCCGCAAAACGAATTGATTATTGCCAATGGTCCCATTTGTGGGATTACTGCCTATCCGGGCAGTGGAAAATCTACAATCGTGACCCTCAGCCCGTTGACCCAGAACGTGATTGACAGCAATGTGGGCGGATATTTCGCGCCTTTTCTAAAATTCTCCGGTTTCGACGCTCTGGAAATCCAGGGCAAAGCTGCCGAAGATGTTGTCATTTTTATTGATGGCGATAATGGGAAAGTGACGATTGAATCATTCCCCTTTGATGCGGTTGATTCCCATCGGATTGGCAACCTGTTGGCTGAACGATATGGCGGCGACGAAAAGGGCAAGCGCGCCATATCTGTGCTTTCTGCTGGTCAGGCAGCCGAGCATATCCGTTATGCGTTGATCAATGCCAGCTGGTACGATGTCCGTCGCAAGGAGGCGCGCTTCAAACAAGCTGGCCGTGGGGGCGCTGGACGTGTTTTTCGTGACAAGCATATCAAGGGCATTGTGGTCCGTTTCAGTGACATGGGCGGTGATAAAAATGGTGTTGCTGATATGGCTCTGGTTCGAAAAGCAGGCCAGCGTATTAATAAAGAGATTGCCAATCTGGATGATAAGCAAAACCAGATGCGCAAAGTAGGCACGGCAAATATTGTCGAAATTATGGATCATTTCGATTTATTGCCAACCCATAATTTCCGCTTTGGTTCACACCCAGAAACGAATAAGATAGACTCGAAAGTTTGGAAGGAAGCTTTCACCCAGGGTCTGCCGGATGGTTGCTGGCTGGGCTGTACCATGTCCTGCTCGCATGGTGTCGATCACTTCCTGCTTAAAACCGGACCGTATGCTGGCGATTGTGTCTTGGTGGATGGACCGGAATACGAAGGTGCTGCCGGCCTGGGATCAAATATTGGTAACTTCGATCCGCAGAAGCTGCTCGAATTAAACTTTTACTGTGATACGTATGGCGTGGATAGTATCTCTTTTGCCAATTGTGTAGCGTTTACGATGGAATGTTATGAAGAAGGTGTTTTAACCAGAGAAAATACCGGCGGCCTGGAACTTAATTTTGGTAATGGCGCCGCAGCATTGGAACTGCTGCACCAGATGGCGCGCGGAGATGGTTTTGGTGTAATCGTTGGTCAGGGCGTGCATTTCATGAAGGAATACTTTGCGCGCGAATATGGCGCTTCTCCAAGTTTCCTCCAGGATATTGGCATGGAAATCAAGGGTATGGAGATTTCAGAATATCTGACCAAGGAATCGATTGCCCAGCAGGGCGGTTATGGTCTGGCTACCAAAGGTCCACAGCATGATGAGGCCTGGTTGATCTTTATGGATCAAATTCATAACCTGCTTCCGTCTTTTCAGGACAAGGCAGAAGCTTTGCACTACTTCCCCATGTGGCGCACCTGGTTCAGCCTGCATGGTCTCTGTAAACTGCCGTGGAATGACATCTCTCCCGAAAACAATAAGCAGACCGCCGAGCCGGCCAAAGTGCAGGAGCATGTCGAGAACTATACCTGGATCCACGAAGGCGTGACGGGCAAACCAACAACGGTTGAAGACTTGTTAGCCCAATCTGAACGCGTTTATAACTTCCAGAAAGTTTTTTCCATACGTATGGGGCGAGTGGGGCGCAAGCATGACTATCCCCCGTACCGTGCGATGGGACCTGTCACTGTGATCGAGTATGAATCGCGCGCCGAGCGCTATGATGAGCAGCTCAAGCGGTTGATCGCGGTTGATCCAGCCGGGTTATCCACACCCGAAAAAATGGCGCTTCTCCGCAAGTACCGAGAAGCGCAGTATGACCAATTGGTGGATACAGTTTACGCGCGGCGCGGCTGGGATGCGAACAGTATCCCAACCCCTGAAAAACTGCGCGCATTGGGTATGGATCTTCCTGAAGTGCTGGCTGTTGTCGAATGGGCGAAGCAAGCAGCCCAAATTTAAGCTGGCTTATTGTTTTTCCAAGAACCACAAGCCTGGCCTGAATTGGCCAGGCTTGTCTTTAAGCCGCCAGGTCCTTTTTGACCTTCCAGCCAGCCTGAAGCGCGGGGTAGGCTTGCATGTATTCTTCGCGTTCACCAAATAGCTTGATAAAAAAACCCAGTACACCGCGTCTCATGCCCGTGCCACCCTGGGAGGCGTGACAGGCGCTCGCGGCAGCTTTGATCTCTTGCACTGCGCTTATGTCGATCTTGGCATGCGTGGGGTAATTCACCTCGGCGATTGAGAGCATATCGATATCGCCATTGCGTCCAAATTTGCGTGGGTTTTGTCCGAATAAAGGCATCAACTTGACGACAAGTTTCAAAAAGCCACGGGGAAAGGTGTGGAAGTATAGTTTTTGGGGTTGGAATGGAGCGCCTGATTCGGGATGGAAGGCGGCCTGTGCGGCTTTTTCAAAGGCCAGCACGGTTGCATTGTGGATATGAATATGATCTGGATGGCGGTACCCACCGATCGGATCAAAGGTCAAGACAATATCTGGCTGGAGGTCGCGGATATATTTGACTACTTTTCCGGCAACTTCGTCGACAGGGTGAGCAACTTGCGCATCCGGATGCTGGTTATCAGGCGAACCGGGCATTCCTGAATCGCGGTAATCGAGAAAAAAGACATCCTTTAAACCAAGATGTTTGGCGGCGCAGCGCAGCTCGCCTTCGCGTAGTTCTGCGATGGATGAAAAACCTTGCATGTGTTGCGGGTCAACCTCGCCTACTTCGCCGCGAGTGGCGCAAACCAGGTAAACATCACAGCCTTTTTGAGCATAAATAGCCAGGGTGCCGCCCATCCCAAAGGATTCGTCATCCGGGTGAGCCAGCACAGAAAGAATAATGGGGTGGTTCATGGTTTCTCCTAACTTCCATATGGGGCGGCAGAGCGCACCATTTTCCTGATGGTGCTTTCCAGGGGAATCCGCATATCGATGATTGCTCCTGGCCCACCCTGACGGTTGCGCAAATTAATCGTGCCGCCTGCCTTCCAGACCAACGTGGCGACCATTGGAAATCCAAGTCCCAGACCAGGTATTTCACCGGTAAAATCTTTTTCACCCTGAAAATAGGGCAGCCAGGCCCATTTTAATTGCTCAACGGAGAGGGTTAATCCATTGTCCGATATACGCATCTGGATGAAGCCTGATTCTGCCTGTCCAATCGAGATTTCAATTTGAGGTTCGTGCGTAGGATGAAACTTGCGCGCGTTTTCAAACAGCTCATGCAGGATCATCTCCAGCGCATCGGGCGTCATTGCAATTGTCAGCGCATACAAATTTGTGGGTAGAGAAAATACAATATCAGTCAGATTCAGGTTCGCGCAGACAGATTTCACCATGTCTGGGAGTCCCTGCAACACCATTGGGGTTCCCAGGTTGAGTGCCAGTGGTGCATCAATGTATGTAAGAATGGAGCGGACTTCCTCGGCCAAACGATCAGTGCCTTTGATGGCTGAGCCAAGCATAGTTTTGATTTCACCAGGGGAGAGCACTTCAAGCTGGTTCTTGATGATTGACATGCTCATCATCAACATGGACATAGGTGTGCGCAGTTTGTGAGCCACAACTGTGTGGAAGCGGCGCATATCCTGATAAATGGACATGCGCTCGGTTACGTCGCGCAGGCGCACCAGGCGCTGATATTCTACTCCAATCGATGGCTCTAAGGCTTCGAGTACTACCCAAACCGCGCGGGCGGTAGGACTTTCGGGTTGGATCAGGAAACAGGGAGCCGGGTCGTTCAACCAGCTTTCCCAGGCTTCGACCGGTTTCGGCACGTATTGTCTTTCGACCACATAGGTGAAAGGCAGGCCGAAGAATTTTTCGGGCATGTTGAGCAAATGAATCGCGCTATCGTTGGCATAATGGATGGCGCCGGATCTATCCAACATCAAATAACCTTCATGCGCATGTTCAACCATCCATGAAAAGCGCGTCAGATCGGCGAGCAGGTAGCGTTCACGGTTAAAACGGCTAAGACTACGAAAACGAGCCAGAATTTGCAAACCGTCGAGCGGTTTATCCAGAAAGTCATCTGCTCCGGCGCTCAATCCGACTGCGCGAGTGTCCCCATCTTCGCGTTCAACAAACATCACAATTGGGGTACCTTCCAGGACGCGGTTGGCGCGTAAATGGCGGCAGGTTTCGAAGCCATTGATCGATTGACTGCTTTCAACAGCAATAATGGATGGTAGCAGGTCGGTGGATTTTTGCAGGCCTTCCTCGTTGGACGATGCAAATTCCATTCCAAACCCTGTTCCGTTCAGAATTTCTTCCAGACCAAGACGCGTGGCTGGGTTGGAGGTTATTAATAAAACGGTGGCTTGGTTCTTGGCATTCATAGGTGGATAACGCTGCAATTTATTAGTTGAATATGCGGAGGTTGTGTATGTTAAAAATTTAGGATCATCGCGACAGGCAGCGCAAAACTTTTGAGATTGACGACATCTGATTTCATGCTTCTCTTTTAATCAATTTATCGACCAGGCTCATCAGCGCATCACCGGCCAACCCTTGTGGATCAGCTTCGCGCAGGCTGTTGATTGCCAGGTCAGTCATCTGCTTTGCCATGTCGTCAGCATAGGCATAGCCGCCTTCGCTGGCTAACAGCCTGGCAATTTCATCTACATCTTCAGCTTGGATGGGTCCTTGTGCCCAGCGGGCTGCGAACTGACCTTTTTTCCCGAGCCCGACCAGAACAGGCATGGATTTTTTGCCTTCCAGCAGGTCACTGGCAGCCGATTTACCCGTGACGGTTTCGTTGCCCCAGATACCCAGGATATCATCCTGTATTTGAAAAGCCAATCCGAGGTAGTGACCAAAGGAACGGTAGGCATCCATGGTTGCTTCGTCTGTATTTCCGAGCAGCGCGCCTAGCGCGCAGCAGGCCGAAAGCAGGGCTGATGTTTTCCCACCGGTCATGGGCCAGTAATCTTCCACGCCCAGGTCGGTACGCTGTTCGTAAGACATGTCAAGAAACTGTCCCCTGGTCAAGTCGAGGCAGGCATTCTGCAGGATTTGGGTGGCTTTTACGACTGTTTCTGCCGGATACGTGGCAAGCAGATCTGTGGCGGCCAGGTTGGCGAGCACAAACAATCCATCTCCCGCGTTGATGGCATGTGGTAATCCCCACTTGACCCAGAGTGTGGAACGTCCATGGCGAAGATTAGAATTATCCTGAATATCATCGTGTACAAGCGAAAAATTATGGATTAATTCGACAGCGGCGGCGGCCGGCAAGGCGGCAGCCCAACTATCACCCGCTGGGTTTCCAGCGTTTTTGCTGGTTGCGGCTGTAGTCAATAAGACCAATAAGGGCCGGATGCGTTTGCCAGAGGCCTGCGGGCCGGCTCCCTCGCCTGTCCAGCCCAGGTGGTAAGCGAGCATCTCGTGAAAGGTTTGGGTACGCGGCGAGTCCAGGCGGGAAACCTGTTTCTGAAGTTCGGCTTCGATGGCCGCAAGCATGGATTTGATCAGGTCAGTCATTAATTTCAGCCTCGAAATATTTGTGGTTGCTAAGCTGGATTATATCAGTCGGGATTGTCAGAACTCATTCCTGGCGTAGTTTAATGTTTTGGATTGCGGCAATGTTTTCTACGCCCGCCGCAAACATTGAGACCTGGATCTGGCGCTGAGTCAGCTTCATAAGCGCCACGGCGTTCTCGGTGGAGACTGTGGCAGCTTTCAGAAATTGCCCGGCCATACCGCCCAAGGTTGCGCCCAGGGCCAGACACTTGGCGATATCCAATCCGTCTTTAAGCCCGCCGCTGGCGAAGATTGGCATCTCCGGAACAGTGCGTTTCACATTTAAGATTGATTCGGCGGTTGGAATGCCCCAGCCGACAAAGGTCGCAGCCAGGCTGCGTAAAAACTCGTCCGGAGCGCGGTACATCTCAACTTGTGACCAGCTCGTGCCGCCCGCCCCGGCCACATCGATTGCTGCGATCCCGCATTCGGCCAGGCGCCTGGCGGTTTTCTCTGAGATGCCCCAACCGACTTCCTTGACAATGACGGGCACAGCTAGTTTTCTGCACACTTTCTCAATCTTTCGGGCCAAATACTTCCAGTTTGTGTCTCCACCGGCCTGTACAGCTTCTTGAAGCGGATTTAAGTGTAAATACAATGCGTCGGCGGCGATCATCTCAACCGCTCGCTGGCATTCATCCACGCCATAGCCGTAATTCAACTGTACCGCGCCGATATTGGCAAATAGGAGGATATCCGGAGCGACGCTGCGCACTTGAAAAGAGGCCATCTGTTCAGGGTGTTCAAGCGCTGCTCGTTGACTACCCACGCCCATGGCCAGGCCACAAATTTGGGCCGCCTCAGCCAGGCGGAAGTTGATCACTCCGGCATCCGCTGTTCCGCCGGTCATAGATGAAACCAGGATGGGGGCCTGGATTTCTCGATTGAACAGTTTTACCCGGGTATTTACCTCGTCCAGGTTAAGTTCGGGCAGCGCCTCGTGGATGAAGTGTATCTTCTCAAGCCCGGTCGTTAGCGTGGAACGTACATCCTGTTCCAAATTGATCTTGATATGATCGTCTTTTCGTTTTGTAATTGGCGCAACTTTTGGCATAGAATTGTGTTCCTGTGTATTGAACAGCATGGTGGTAAAATGTCAACTGCTAATAAAAAAAGTTTAACCTACTGGAGGAATGTATGGCTGACACTTATGGTGAAATTAAGGCAATTATCGTCGGTCTGCTTGGATCTGACGAAAGCAAGATCACAATGGACGCTCGCTTCCGTGAAGAACTCGAAGCGGATTCGCTTGACCTGGTCGAACTGATCATGGCCTTTGAAGATAAATTTGGAGCGGAAATCTCGGACGATGACGCTCAGAAAATTACGACCGTGGGCGAAGCTGTCCGCTATATCGACAGCCACCGCTAAGCGATATTATTATTATACAGGATGGGCAGGTTTATAACCTGCCCATCCTGTATTTAATGACCTGGCTTGGTTGTAGCTATTTTAGCAACGAAGGAATTTCTTCCGGGTGCCGGGCGACCTTGACGCCTGCTTTTTCCAAAGCCCTAATTTTGTCCGCTGCGCTGCCCGAGCCACCTTCAATGATGGCACCCGCATGACCCATGCGCTTCCCAGCCGGCGCTGTCTGCCCGGCAATGAAACCAACCACTGGCTTTGTCATCCTGGTGGCGATAAATTCGGCTGCTCTTTCTTCGTCCGAGCCGCCAATCTCGCCGATCATAACGATCTTGTCTGTGCGCGGATCGTCCTCAAACATTTGCAGCACATCAATATGGTTGGTGCCATTGATTGGGTCACCGCCTATCCCAACCGTGGTGGATGAGCCCATGCCGACTTGTTTGAGCGCGTAGAGTACTTCGTAGGTCAGTGTTCCTGACCGTGAAACTATGCCGATATTCCCAGGGATGGCGATGTCGCCTGGGATGATGCCTACCTTTGCTTCGCCAGGCGTCAACAGGCCGGGACAGTTTGGCCCGAGCAGGCGCACGCCTTTTTGGTCGATGTAGTTACGTACGCGCATCATATCGCTGACCGGAATGCCCTCAGTGATGCAAACAATGAAGGGGATGCCCGCATCTGCAGCTTCAAAAATCGAATCCGCGGCGAAACGCGCCGGAACGAATATGATGCTGGTATTTGCACCGCTGGCTTCTACGGCGATTTTAACCGAGTCGAAGACAGGAATCTTATTATCGACCCATTCACCGCCTTTGCCGGGGGTTACCCCGGCCACGACGTTTGTGCCGTAGGCTACCATCTGGCGTGTGTGGAACAGACCCTCACTGCCAGTAATGCCCTGTACGAGCAGACGGGTTTCTTTATTGGCTAAGATGCTCATGACTGGGCTCCTTTGGCTGCCGCTACTGCCTTTTGGGCAGCGTCAGCCAGGGTTTCGGCGGTGATCATATTCGCATTGGCCAGCATTGCGCGGCCTTCCTTTGCATTTGTGCCTACCAGGCGCACAACCATCGGCACCTTGGGCTTTACTTCTGCAATGGCGGTCAATATACCCTTGGCGACTTCGTCGCAACGGGTTATGCCGCCGAAGATGTTGAATAAAATAGCCTTTACATTTGGGTCACTGAGAATGATGCGCATTGCCGCCGTCACTTTGTCTGCGCCGGCGCCGCCCCCGATATCCAGGAAATTGGCCGGATCGCCGCCAAAGAGTTTAAGAATATCCATTGAGGCCATTGCCAGGCCTGCGCCGTTGACCATACAACCGATATTGCCGTCTAGCTTGATGAAGGTCAGGCCGTATTTGCGCGCTTCCACCTCGGATGGGGCATCCTCATCCGTATCGCGCATCTCGGAAAGTTCGGGATGGCGGAACAGCGCATTATCGTCGATCAACATTTTGCCATCCAGCGCCACCAGCTTATTGTCTTTGCCGATGATCAAAGGGTTAATTTCGGCCAAAGTCGCATCGTTGTCACTGTAGACATGCCACAGCCCTTTGAGTATCTCGCCGAACTGTTTCCAGCATTCCCTGGGTAAATCAATTCCGGCTGCAATGTCGCGCGTTTGATAGTCTTTAATGCCGATCAAAGGGTTGATATGTAATTTAATGATCTTTTCCGGGTTCGTTTTGGCAACATCTTCGATTTCCACGCCGCCGGCTGCAGAGGCCATGATCACCGGTTTCTTTGCCGTTCGGTCATTGGTGATCCCAAGATAGATTTCTTGAGTTATGGAGGCCGCCTCATCGACGAGTACCTTGCGTACTGGCAGACCTTTTATTTCCATGGATAGGATTTGCGTTGCAAACAGTTCTGCTTCTGCAGGACCTTTAGCCACTTTGATGCCGCCAGCCTTGCCCCGTCCGCCGACCAACACCTGTGCCTTAATGACAATGCGGCCACCGAGTTCTTCGGCGATTTGTCTTGCTTCGCTTGCGGTTGCCGCTACTCTCCCCTTGGGAATCGGAATTCCATAGCGAGAGAATATTTGTTTGGATTGATATTCGTGGAGTTTCATGCGGGTTGTCTCCCTGTTGGATTGAGGGCGTTGCTCCCTGTTTTGACAAGGGAGATTATACCATCCAGTGTCGTGACCGGGATCATTAAGCCCAAATACCAGCCCGTTTCGTTTTTTTTGAAAACGGGCTGGTATTATTTTCCTATTTGTCCGGGACGCTAAAACGCATCAGCCGGTTGTTGCCTGCATCTGTGACCCAGATGTTTCCGGCAGGGTCACTGCTAATCCCGCTGGGCAGGCCAAAGGTGGAGTTGTCTGTGCCGAATTGTCCCCAAAGTTGCACAAATTGTCCATCTCCGTTAAATTCGATCACCCGGTAGCCTTCAGGGTCAGTAACAAATACATGCCCATCCGGGCTGATGGCGATGTAGGGCTTATTATCCAGGGATTGGCTTTGCCACCCGGAGATAGCCCATTGGCTGATGGGTGTATAGTTTTTCCCATCGATGCTATCCAGGACCTGTATGCGCTGATTCCATGTATCAGTGACGTAGACTTTGCCGTTCCCATCCACTTTGACGTCCACTGGTTCACTAAATTGACCGGCATCGAAGCCTTCGCTGCCAAACTGGGCAAGAATGGCGCCGTTTGTATCAAAGACAACAATGCGCTTGTTGCCAGTATCGGCAACATATACCTTACCCTGCGAGTCTACCGCGATGCCGCGGGGACCATATAAGCTGTTGGGTGTCTCAGCCGTGCCGAAAACGCCCCACATCTTGACCGGCGTTCCGTCTGCGCTGAATTTTTGGATGCGGTGATTCCATGTGTCGCTGACATAGACGCTGCCATCTGGGCCAACAGCCACACCCCAGGGTTCATTGAAGGTTCCCAGCGGGGCAGTGCCTGCGGATTGGTCTGCGAATGTGCCCCAGACTTTGATTACATTTCCATTGGCGCTGAAATGTTGGATGCGGTTATTGCGCGAATCGGCCACGTACAAACTGCCATCAGGGGCGAAGGCAATCCCGCGTGGGGTATTAAACTGACCAGGCTCAACGCCCAAAGACCCAAAAACAAGATTGGCGGGTAGATTGATGGCGCCATTCGCGTATGGATCAATTTTGGGTTGGGGTACAGTTTTTATCCCGTAATTCCATACTTTGTCGGCAACATCTTTGCGAATATACAGGCGCATTTTGTCGGACGGATCCCACGTGGATTCATTTATGCCCGTGCTGTTGGTGACTTCTCCGTAGAGCTTGTAATCGCGGTTTAGCCAGATGTCAAAAATGGCAGCGCGCATGCGCGGGTTGTTGAGCGCGCCGCACAGGCGGGAAAAATCATAGCTACGCAGCAGTTTAAAACCGCTCAGCAGTCCGGTGCACGGGTAGGTTTCATCGAATGCGGCATCGGGGTCCGGGCGGTCGCTGATCAGGTTGAAGTAATCCTGGTTTGGCCAGACCATGCGAATGTAATCGTAGCGGTAAAAGCTATCGCTGACAATTGGTTCCATCTTTGCATAGTTATTGTCACCCACGATGATGGCGGGTACTTCGCGCAAAGATCGATCGGGTTGCGCGCCATAAAAACGCGCATTGGGATATTCACGCATATACCAGGACATTGGCCAGGAAGTATCATCGTCATAGGCGACAACAATATCTTTGCCCCCGACGGTTTTTTCCGAAAGCTCATCCACCTGGCGCAGGACATCCTTGACGCCGCTGAAGCTATGCGCGTAGACGAGATATTCCTGGGCGCTGTTATACTTTATGTAATTGGCGCGGAAAGAAGCGCGTATGGTTAGCACGGCCAGGATGCCAAAGAACACCAGGATATTTAAATACAGGGCCTGTTTGTAATCCCATTCCTTGAGCAGACGAAATAACCCAAATAGGCTGGCAATGGCTCCCACCATTGCGAAAATGAAACTGGTGGTAGCCTGCAGTTGGGTCAGTTCCTGCCCTTCAAAGGGGCGCGGGCTGCCCAGCAATGCGATGAAAACACCAAAAATGCTCAGGGTGAAAACAGTCAACAGTGCCAAAACAAGCCAGGCATTGCGACGGCGAAGTTCTTCCCAGTCAATCCGGTCAACCAGATTCCCTATCGCCCAACCGCCCCAAAGCACCATGGGCAGGACCATATGGAAGGTCAGCCAGGGCATCTTTTCACCGGCAATGGTAAAGGCTGCAATGCTGGTGACAGTCCACCAGCCGAGCAAGCTGAGGAGATTGGTGCGCGTCTCTTGTTCCGGATCGAACAACCGCTCCGCTTGATCGAGTTCCGCTGTCGCTATTTCAGGACTGGCTTGTTTGCGCAGACCGAGGAATGCCGCCAAAATACAGGCGCATGCCGGTAAAAATTCATAAATCGGGATGGTCAGAAAAACGTAGTAATACCAGGGTTGTGAACCACGTTGGACGCCTTGCTGTTCCAACCAGTAGCCCAACGAGCCAACTGTGCCGGTAAAGAACCCGGCGCCATTCGTAAAAACGGTGGTGTAAAGGAGGATGTATGGGCTCCAAAATATCAGCGCCATTTTCCACCAAACATCCCGATTCCACCACATGCCAATGGCGATCGTGATCAGGGTGATCGGCCCCAGGAAGGCGCCTGTGCGTAATAAACCGGCGGAGGTGTAATCGAGAGGATCCCAACCCAGCAGGTAAACAGGAAAGGCAGATAACTGTGGCAGGACGATGGTACCAAAGACAATCAACAGATCAAAGGAACGTTCTTTGCGAATATTTTCGAGACCAAAACCGCGGATCAGGAAAAAAATCGCAGCCGCCAATGCCAGAACAGTCAAGCCTGCCAGAATAACGGTTGGCGAGAGCAGCTCGGCTGCGTCCCTGGGTAAGAGTGCGCTTGCTGCGGTGGGATTGGCCGGCGCAGCGGTCTGTGTCCCGCTCAGATCGCTGGCTTTTTTGGTCGAGATGGCCAGGTAACCGGTTGCGCCTAATAATGCAATTCCTAGAAATAAGGTTGTTAAAAACCCGCGATAATTATTTTGGCCGCCAGTCCAGGGTTTTTGGAGCACACGGACAAGGAAATAAACAGCCAGGTAGATCAATATTTGGGCGGTATAGATAAACGAAGTTTCCTTGGTCAGGTAGTGGATGACGATGGAGCCGGCGATCAGATAAATATATTTGGCTTTTCCGGTTTCAAAATAACGCAGGACGCTGTAGAGCATGACAAACAAGGAAATGGCAACGTACGAATCGCAGCGCGTATAGCGTTCATAATAGAGCAGGAACGGTGAAACAAGGGCCATGAAGGCTGCCGCCAGGGTTCCGGCGCGGCCCAGGTAGCGTCGCCAAACCCAGATGGCTGCGATTGCCAGAATGCCGAAGGTCGCCGCTGGGATGCGGGCAGTAAAATCGCTGGCCCCAAACATGAAATACGATAAGGCAATCAGGTGGAACTGCAGCGGCCCATGCATCATCGGGTTATGCTGGTATCCCTGGCCTTTATACAGCAAGTAAGAGAAGTAGGTATGTAAACTTTCATCATGACTCATGGCGCGCGCGCCAAGATCATAGAAACGGGTCACCACAGCCACTAACAAGATCAGACCAAATATCAACACTTCAGTTGTCAGCCAGGGCAGGGCAGCAATCGGTGCGCGGTTTAACCAGTTTTGTTTTTCGTCATTCATGGATGGTTGCTCTCTAGGGTTGGATGCCAGACTTATACTTCAATCTGGTTTTTCTGGCAAGCGGCTGGAAAAATAATGTCGCGTTACCTTTAAGCTCAGATGGGAAAACAAATCCTAATTGGCTAGCGCAAAATCTGGAACAAATTGCTGTAATTATCTGTCCACAAAGGTAGGCTTTTATTGAAATCATCCATCCCGGTTACGCGGTTGGCAATAGCCGGATTGTTGAGCATGGCCGGGTCGCGCGCCAGCAAAACCCATTGTGATGTATAGGCGGTCTGCCCGTCGCCCGTGTTGATGATATACACCATGCGTAGCCCAAAACGCTCGGCCAATTTCCAGGCCACCGGGCGCAGATCGAGATAATTATTGGTAATGTTCATCGCCAACATTCCATCTGGCTTAAGATGTTCCAGGTAAATCGCAAAAGCTTGCTCATCAATCAAATGCACGGGGACCGAATCGCTGCTGAAAGCATCCAGAATCAATAGGTCGAACTGGTTGGAACCGCCCGTTTGCAGCTCCTGTTCCAGCGAGATGCGACCATCTCCGGGGATGACATAGACCTGGGCCGGGCTGTCTTTAAGAAATGAAAAATACCCACCTTCACCTTGCGCGAGCCGGATGGCCGCGGGGTTGATTTCGTAGAGCCGGTAGACATCCCCAGCCTGGCTATAGGCTGCCAGAACCCCGATGCCCATGCCTACCACTCCCACGCGCATACCTTGTTCGCGCCGCGGATGGTTCAGGATCGCCAGCCCTACCCCGCTTTGTTCGGTAAAATAGGCGGTAGGTTTGCGCTTCAGCGCTGGGTCTAGATATTGCACACCGTGTACGGTGATGCCATGCACCATTTTATAAACCGGCTGGCCGGTGGATTCGATCACTGCCTTATCCACGCGCACCAACCCGTAAAAATTGCGTTCCACGAACAGCGTGCTGCGTGAAAGAATGGCAAACGCCAGCCCAACAATGCTCAGCGCGGCCAGCCCTCCAAGCGAAATAGCCAGCCGGTTGCGTCGCAAAAATCTGCGCGCAGTCGCCGGTCCCTGGCTGATGCGCAGGTACATGATCAGACCCCAGGCCAACAAAATTCCGAGCGGTAATTCCCAAAAACCCTTGAAAATATAGGGCGCTACCAGGTTGACAAAAATGCCACCCAGCGCCCCGCCAATCGAAACCATCAAATAAAAACGGGTCAGATAGGATGGGTGTGGTCTCAGGCGGTAGATTTCGCCATGGCAGGTCAATGCTGCAAAAAAGAGGGTCAGTGCATAAATACTCACTTGCACTGGCACACTCAGGTACGGACCGCGTACCAGCGCGAAGGCAAATAACAGAGTGGTGATGTAAAAAGCTACAAAAACAAACTCGCGTGGGTACCATTTTTCATCCGAAAACGCGATGACGAAGGTCAGGAGGTAAACTGTCAGCGGTAATACCCACAGGAATGGGATGACCGCCACTTCCTGGGTGATATGACTGGTGGTGGCAAGCAGAAGGATCGAAGCGCAAGCGCTCAGAGCCAGCCAAAGCACCTGAACAGCGCCTCCTGGTGCGGGCACAGGTTCAGCAGGGACTGGCGCATCTGTGGGTTCAAATCGTTTTGTGCGCAAAGAGCGCAGCGCACCGAAGCCGGTGATCAGCGCGAAAAGCATGAACCCCGCTGACCACATCCAGCCCTGCCCTGCCAGTGCAATATTGGGCTCCACGAAGATTGGATAGGTCACCAGGGCGAGCAATGAGCCCACATTTGAAAGTGCGTACAGTGCATAAGGCGAGCGTTGCGGATAGGCGCGGGTAAACCAGGCCTGCATGATCGGACTGTTAGTGGAAAGCAGAAAGTAAGCCGGGCCGACCGAGATAGTTAGTAGCTTGAAAACCTCCCAGATTGGAAAGGATATGCCTTGTGGGCGCCAGGATAAACCAGGGGTGACTGGCGAATTCCAGAGAAACCCCAGCGTAATAATCTGCACCAAGGTCAACCCCAGCAAAATGACATGGATCAGCTCGCGGCGCGCTACGCGGTTGCGTCCGATCATCCAATTAGCATAGGCGTAGCCGCCGGTCAGCAGCATCTGGAAGTACATCTGGACAGTGGACCACACTGCTGGTGTGCCCCCAAACCAGGGCAGAATATATCTGGCAATCATAGGTTGGATTTGAAAAAGCAAAAAAGCTGAAAGGAAAATATTGAGAATGTAAAAAATCATACCGGCCTCTGTGTAAAGAAAGCTATGTTATCGTAGGGTCTGATCGGAAGCAAGTTGACCGCACCCGGCTTGAATATCGATTCCCCGGCGAATGCGGATGGTACAGGGAATCCCTTTTTGTTCGAGAATTTGCTTAAAAGCCTCGGCTCGTTCTCGCGTGGTGGCTTTGCCCTCGAAACCCTTCGTTGGGTTTAAAGGAATGGCATTGACATGGCAGAGCAGCCCTTTTAGCAAAGTTGCCAGTTTCCTGGCTTGTTCAGGGGTGTCATTTACACCGTTTATCAGAGCCCACTCAAAAGTAATCCGCCGGCCTGTGGTTTCAACATATTCCCGGCAGGCCTGGATGAGCTCTTCCAGGGCATATTTTTTATTGACCGGCAGCATACTCTGGCGCAGCTCGTTTTCGGCGGCATGCAGCGAAACGGCCAGGTTTACCTGCCGCTTTTCAGACGCAAACTGGCGGATGGCAGGCACCAGCCCGGATGTGGATATTGTAAACCGGCGGGCGCCAAAATTATATCCATCAGGATCGTTTAGCCGGTCTATGGCAGCCATCGTATTCTCGTAATTGTGAAAGGGTTCGCCCATCCCCATCACAACGATGTTGGTTACCGCGTCTTTTTCATTGTCCAGCAGGTGGGCGTAATACATTACCTGGGCAACGATTTCACCGCTGGAAAGATGACGTGTGAAGCCCATTTGGCCGGTAGCACAAAAGGTGCAGCCCATGGTGCAGCCCACCTGTGTGGAAATGCACAGCGTCCGGCGGCGGTCATAACGCATCAGCACGGCTTCGATCTGGCGGCCATCCTGGAGTTTAAATAGCGTTTTGCGGGTTTGACCATCGGTAGAATTAAGCTTCAGGGTTGGCGTCAGAAGGTCAAAGCGAAAATTTTCCGCCAGCTTTTTGCGCAGTGGCTTAGGAAGATTTGAGAATTCATCCGCAGATTGCCAGAAGTTTTTGTACAATCCCGTCCAGATCTGTTGAGTCCGGAAAGCGGGTTGACCCCAGCTTAAAATGACTTCGCTAAGTTTGCGGAAATCCAGATCATAAATAAGCATGTTAACCCACTGTGCGCCTAATTTTCAGCGCCCAGCAGCGCGGCCAGGTTATCGGCGATGAAGTCAGGTCTGGGCGTCCAGGCTTGACCCTGGGCAAGTGTACTCACGCCAGAGAGCACCAGGGCGGTTGGGCAGCCCAGCGCCTGGCCACCGGCGATGTCTGTCTCGAGGCGGTCACCGACGACGAGGGTGGCTTCTCGGGAAGTTCCGAGCCGGTTCAACGCCAGTTCCAGGATGTAGGGAAAGGGTTTTCCGGCATAGATAGGCTGGACATCCGTGGCGGTGACAATCACTGAAATCCATGCGCCCGCGCCGGGGATTTGTCCACGCGGGGTCGGAAAGGTCCGGTCGGGATTGGTGGCGAAAAACGGCTTTCCAGCGCGCACCAAGAGTGTCGCCTTGCTCATTTTCTCGAAGTTGATTTTCCGGTCGAGGCCGATGACGACCGCCTCGGCATTTTCAGCCTGGTCAACTGTTAACACTTCAAAATTGGCTGCTTTCAAGGAATCCTGAAGGCCCTGTTCGCCAATGGCGAAGACCGGCGCGCCAGCCGGGAGCTGGCGCGTCATCATATCGGCCACGGCCAGGCAAGATGTGACGATTTGCCAGGGCTCAACACTGACCCCAAATCCACGCAGGCGTTCAACATACTGATCTATGGTACGCGTGGAATTGTTTGTCGCCATGGCTACCCCCAGGCCCAATTCTTTTATGCGCGAAAAAATGCGCGGCAGGTTACCGATCGGCTCCAGATCGGCCCAGAGGACACCGTCCATATCCAGGATCAGGCTGTGTATAGTTGTTGGAATCATTGTCATTTTTTAATTTCCCAATCGCTTAGATGAAATAAACACGAAAAAATTTTAGATCAGTATACTCGTATTATAAGCAAAAAATATGCGCGGCGGTGCTTTTGAGCATCGCCGCGCATATTTTTTGAAGAATCTTGGGTTTACTTCTTTTCAGGCACCTGTAAAACCTGGTCTACCAGGCCATAGGCTACAGCCTGTTGGGCGTCAAGATAGTAATCACGGTCGAGATCCCGTTCGATGATTTCCAGCGGCTGACCAGTGTGTTTGGCCATGACGCCATTCAGCAAGGCTTTCAGGCGCAGGATCTGTTTGGCCTGGATTTCAATATCCGTAGCCTGCCCTTGTGCGCCACCCAGCGGTTGGTGCATGTGGATGGTGGCATTGGGCAACGCAAAGCGGCGGCCTTTGGTTCCGGCAGTCAGCAGGACTGTACCGAAGGAAGCGGTTACTCCAACGGCCACCGTACTGATCGGGTTGGTGATCATTTGCATGGTGTCGTAAATGGCCAGGCCGGCATAGATTACCCCGCCCGGCGAGTTGATGTACATCTGTATTTCTTTTTCGGGGTCTTCATGGTTCAGGAACAAAAGCTGGGCGACAATCACATTGGCGACCTGGTCGTCAATACCTGTGCCAAGAAATATTATCCGTTCTTTAAGCAAGAGCGAGTAAATGTCATAAGCGCGTTCGCCGCGACCGGACGATTCAACTACCATTGGAACAAGGTTATAAAGGTTTGGGTTCATAGGACTCCTTCTAATCAATGCGCTCAATCATAATCGCTTTATGTTGGAATTATATTAAAAATTTAGCGGAGAAATATTGGGGTGCAAAAAAAATTGTTAAGTAAATGCAAAGTCCGAGATATTGGCAATTTTACAAGAAGATGTATAATATGAATGTAATCTATTCTTAGGGAAAGGAGGAAAAACAACATGTTGTTCTCTCTTAAAGAACGCGGTCAAGGTATGGTTGAATACGCTTTAATTCTTGTTTTGGTTGCTGTCGTCGTTATTGCCGCACTGTCCATTATGGGACCATTGATCAAGAACATTTTCAGTACCGTCAATGCCAGCCTCTAGTTTTTTCGTTTTCTAAAAAAACCTGCCCTCCAGGGCAGGTTTTTTTATTTCTCTTGCAGCACTTGCTGGATAGCTCTGATCAGCACACCGCGTTGTTCGTAGCCGCTCTCGCTCAGCTCGGTCAGCCCCAGGTATAGCTTGCCCCGGCAGTGCTGCAGCAGGCCGGTCAAAAGCCGCGCCAGGGTTGCATTGTTGGCTTCCACCTCGTTGGCGTCGCTCCAGACCTGTCCTAACTGCCAATGGCGTGAGAGCACGTATGGATGGGTCAGCGGTTGAAAAAGTCGCTCGTACCAGCCGCCTGAGCCAGCATCCAGCCAGAACTGGACTTCCACAGGCCGGTTGCTCATTAGGAAAGTATGGGCTGGAGCCAGCAGAACGGCCTCAGCGGAAGCGCTGCCCCCAGCAGAAACATATTGGGCGGCGATCACACCGTCCTTCAGCATGGCGATGTATTCTTTCCCGATATCAGTCTGGGCCAGCGGGTCGAGGGTTGGTTCCATTGCCCAGCGGAATTTTTGTACAGATTCGATCAGGTTGGCTGTTACCCGGGCTGAGTCGAAATTGCGATGAAAGCCGAACCCGGGTTGGGAGAGAACTTCACCGAATAGCCTGCGTAGAAAATGATCCAGTGGCTGGGGACCATCCAGTTGATACGTTTCGATCCAGTTTCTCAATTGGCTGTAGCGTGAGCCGAACAAATAAGTGATGCGTTCTTGCATTTCTGTTCTAATCTGTTCGAAAGGCGCAAGGGTAAGTGTTTTTGCCCGGTAAACGATTTCGGTCAGCAGTTGTGCGCGCACAAGATCCATGTTTTCGATGGTTTGCATCAAGGTGTAGGCCAGGTCAAATTTTGGCGGATGAATCTCCCAGTTCGGATGTGCCAGGGCCGCCAATGTGAGCAAGCACTGGCTGGCTGGTTCATCCCGCAGTGAACGTGAGGGGCGTTGTGACCGGGCCGGGATGCCGCGAGCTTCAAGCCGGCTCATCAGTGAGAAGCGCAGCGCGTCGCTCAAGTAAGGGGCCAAAACTACAATTTCAGAGGCTGGAATATTGTCTTCGGTGATCAACCTGTGGATTTCATTGGCGGTGAGGTCCAACAGTTCGGGGTAAAAACGGGCTGAAATGAAATCAAGCAGGCCAGCAAGCTTTTCCTTGACTACATGACCGCGCTTGTAGGCGAGTGTTGGGGCAACCATATATGCCAGAGAATTTGAAAATTCAATTATTTTTTCGTTTCCGATAAAGGACTCAGTGAAGATGACTGTTTCGTCGCAAGAATTGGCCAGTTCTTGGGCGGACTCGGGGTCGGCGCCCAGGAACCGGCGGTAGCCCGCGCCCTCATCGAAAATTAGCACAGCCGATTCGCTTTCCGGCAGCCAGTCAGCCAGCAGATCGTGGGCGACGGGGATATCTTCTTCGGCATTATCGTAGATGAGGTGGTGATAGGAGCGCAGTAGATAATTGCGAACGGTAGGGTCGTTCCATAAAATTTTGGTGAATATTTCCAGTTGCAAGGAAAAATCGAGCAGGTTATGCTGCAGACAGTATTCGCGGAATTCGCTGGCGCAGGCCTGCGCATCGGCATAGACGCGGCGTTGAGCAGGTTCTCCGGCCCAGGCGGAGGTCAGGCGCTGCCCGATCTCTGCGTGTGGGAAGCCGATCATGGCAGATTTATTCAAGTTGTCGAGAATCTGGCTGCATAGACGATTGCGATCCATGACGATCGACTCGAACCAACCTTTGTCCAGATGCGGACGCACCAGATATGCCATATAATACTGCGCGGTTTCAAGGGTGAGAAAGACCGGGGGTTTTTCTGGATGCGCGAATCCTGCCATTTCGGCAGCCAGCGGCCAGAATAGATCGAGCATACGGCGCGCCAGCCCGCCGATGGTTGCGAGGGTTACTTCACCGCCAGCAGCCATTTCCGCACTGTGCAGGGTCTGCACATAGGGGTCTTGCAGAGTCCGCTGCGGAGTCAGGATCAATATCTGGTCGGCGGGGATGCCGTTTTCGATGAGAAATTTCATTCTTTCAACGGCGGTGGTCGTTTTTCCTGTGCCGGCTGGTCCGCGCAAGAAAAGCCTGGAGGCAATGGCGGCTTCGATAATGGATAATTGTCTGGCTGTTAGCATGAGTCAAGCGTATAGGAAAGCATCTGTTTTGTCAACTGGAAAAATGGGCAAGGTTCAGGCAGCCCAGGATATGCCCAAGATACGTTTCATTCTTGATTTTCTACGAACCCAAATCTACTATGGTATGATTCACCTTGCGAAATTAGCCTAACCCAGAACAGGTAAATGATCGATGATGACTACCCTTCCCTCTGCCCGTATCCTGGCCATTGAGTCTTCCTGCGATGAAACTGCCGCTGCAGTCATCGAGAACGGTCGCGTGCTGCTCTCGTCGGTGGTCGCCTCGCAGATGGAGATCCATGCGCGCTACGGCGGCGTCTTCCCAGAAGTAGCCTCGCGCCAGCATGTTTTGAGCATCTTGCCTGTCATTCGCCAGGCGCTGGCTCAGGCGCATCTTAGCCTTGCAGAAGTTGATGGCATTGCAGTTACCCGCGGACCTGGTTTGGCCGGTTCGCTCGTGGTTGGGGTAAATGCTGCCAAAGGACTGGCCCTCGGCGCAGGGAAACCTTTGATTGGCGTCAATCATCTTGAAGGGCATATCTATTCGTCCTGGGTGACTGCTGAGCAATTGCCGGAGACAGGGAAAGATACAGAAATGAGCGCCGAGCCGCAGTTTCCGCTACTGGCGCTGCTTGTCTCTGGGGGGCACACCGAGCTAAATTTAATGACCGCTCACCTGACTTACCAACGCCTGGGCGCCACGCTCGACGATGCAGCCGGCGAGGCGTTTGACAAAACAGCGCGCTTATTGGGCTTGCCTTACCCTGGGGGGCCGTCGATCCAAAAAGCCGCTGAAACGGGCAACCCGCAGGCCTTTAATTTTCCCCGCGCGCGTACCGAAGGCCCTTGGGACTTTTCCTTTAGTGGCATCAAAACGGCTGTCCTGCGCGAAGTCCGCCGGATGCAGGCCGAAGGCCAGGCCATCCCGGTTGCCGATATGGCCGCCAGTTTCCAGGCTACCATCGTCAGCACATTGCTGGTTAAAACGTTGAGTGCTGCGCGCGAGTTTGGCGCCAGGGAAATTTTGATTGCTGGCGGTGTCTCTGCCAATCAAGCCTTGCGGGATGCTTTCCTTGCCCAGACCGAATTCAAAGTCAATATCCCCAAATTTGCTTACTGCACCGATAATGCGGCCATGATTGCTTCGGCTGGTTATTTTCGTTATGCGCTCGGATATCGCTCTGACCTGGACATAGACGTCTTGCCCACCTGGCCGTTATCGTAGTCCTTTGCGTTTCCGCGCTGATCAGAACGCGGATTAAATCTGATGTGGCGGATTCTCGCTGAGCATTAACCCTTATTCAAGCCTCAGTCCAGGACATTTAACATCTGTTCCAGGGATATGGGGCCTTCGCGCAGAATGGTTGGGCGACCCTGGGAGCAATCCACCACGGTGGAAGGGATACCGCCCGGTGTCACACCCCCATCTAAAATTAACGCAATTTTCCCGTCCAATTGCGCATGGACACCACGCGCGGTTGACGAACTGCCCCTGCCCGATAGATTTGCCGAACTGACTGCCAGTGGTCCGGTCAGTTTCAAAAGTTCGATGGCGGCCGGAAAAGCGGGAATGCGGATGCCAACCGTCGGCAGGGGTGTTACTGCGTCTGGGATGGATGCGTGGCGGGGTAAAACGATGGTCAAGGGACCTGGCCAAAAGTGTTTGGCCAGTTTCTCGCATTCGGCACTGACCCCAGCCGTTACCAGGCTTACCTGGTTCCGATCCCCGATCAAGATCGGGATTGCCTTTTCTCCAGTCCGGCCTTTTACATCTGAAATTCGGCTGACCGCCTGTTCGTTAAAGACCAATGCGCCCAGCCCGTAGACTGTATCCGTGGGAAAAGCCACCAGTCCCCCACCGGTCAGGATTTCAGTTGCCAGCGCTATAGCCTGGGGGTTATTAATCGAAAGTATGACGGTTTTCATAATTATCTTTATACCTCCAAAATGAGTAAATGACCAGAGAATTTAAGTGCTAATCACCAACAGCCGGTCAAATCCGGCCAGATCGCGTTGAATACGGATTGGGGCATTCGGGAAGGCCTGCAGCGCCAACGCGCTGACTGCTGACCCCTGGCGCTGCTCGATTTCGAAGAGCAGCAGGCAGCCCGAGGTTTGCAGAGCTGCCAATTTGAGCAGGAGCTTGCGGATTAAATCCAAACCATCTGCGCCGCCATCGAGCGCCAGGCTGGGTTCTTTCCCGAATACTTCAAGGTTTCTGAGTGTATCGCTGGGGATATAGGGCAGGTTGGCGCAGATGATATCGAAATTTTTTATTTCAAGATCGTCTGGGAATAAGTCGGCTTCCACTAAGTCGATACGTTCGCTGAGTCCGTGTCGCTCAGTGTTCAAACGGGCAATTTTTAAAGCGGCGGAAGAAATATCTGTCGCCAGTAATGTTGCCTGGGGGACATGTACAGCCAGGCTGATCGGAATAATCCCTGAGCCAGTGCCGACATCCAGAAATCGATAATTAAATTGTGGGTGGGACCGAACGTGAGCAAGCGCAACCTCAACCAGCAATTCTGTCTCTGGGCGTGGAATCAAGACTTGCGCTGTGACATAAAAATCCAGCCCGAAAAATTCCCAATGACCCAGCACGTACGGCAGAGGCACACCATGCTGTAATTCGCGGATGGCTGTGGCCAGGGCGTTTTCCTGTTGGGCGGTCAGGCTGGCTTCGGGGTGACTCAATAGCCAGGCGCGGTTGTGCCCTGTGATCTGCGTGAGCAGGATTTGTGCGTCGAGCAGGGCTGTATCGCCAGGAAGCTGTGAGGCGAGCGCTCTAATCACCAGCGGCTCCAAACATCATGCGCTCGAGCAAGGTGCGCTGCAAGATTAGGAAAATTGCAACCACTGGTATGGACATGATCAAGGCCAGCGAGCCGAGATAACTCCATGGCTGGGCACCGCTTGAGAGCACCATGCTGTAGATGGACATGGCCAGGGTGACGGTATCCGCTTTTGCGACGAACAGCCAACCGATGGCGAATTCGGAATATGCCATCAGGAAAGCGATCAATGCGGTGACGGCGATGGATGGCAAGGCCAAGGGCAGGCTGATCAGGAGAAAAGTGGTGAAATTCCCGGCTCCATCCAGAAAAGCGGCCTCCTCCAATTCTTTTGGAATGGCCTGAAAGGCGCTGCGCATATTCCAGATGCAAAATGGCATGGCAAAGGCCGCATAGACGATGGTTAGTCCCAACAGCGTGGTGCGGATTTTGAGAATGCTTAAAACGATGTAGAGCGGCGTGGTGAAAGCAATCGGGGGCAGGAGTGCAGTTAGCAGCAACAGGAAAAGCCCGGGCTGGCGTCCTGGAAAGCGAAAACGCGCAAAAGCATAAGCCAGGCTGGTTCCCAACAGGATCGCAAAGAGCGCTGCGCCCAGCGAGACTGTCAGGCTGTTCATCAACAGTGAGCTGAAATTGACAGACTGGTAGGGTTTGTCCAGTACTTTAAAAAACACATCCAATGAAAACACTTTCGGCAGCCAACGGAATTCGGTCGGGCGGCCGAGAAGCGAGCCATCAAAAGCCAAACGCATCATGCCCCAGATGGGCAAAATCACATACAGGCCAATAATAAACAGGAAAATTTGTGATCCAACCTGGCGCAAGATGGATATTTTACGCATAGGTTACGCCCTCCCCGGCCTTGCTCCAACGGTTGAAGAGCCAGACGAAACCAACCAGTATGAGCATGGTGATAATGTTTAACACCCCTGAAACAGCGAATTGTCCATTGATATCCCAGCCGCTGGGATTGAAAAAATTATAGGAGAGGTCGGCCAGCGTTCCTGCGCCAACCCGGAAAGCCTGAAAAAGGTAAAACTGGTTGAAAGCAAAAACTCCGCGGATGATCATGGCCGGTATGATTAAAGGCATTAAAAGCGGCCAGATCACATGCCTGAAGGTCTGCAAGTAGTTTGCGCCGTCAACCTGAGCGGCGTCGAAAACTTCTGCGGGGACCAGTTTCAACCCGGCACTGGCGGCCAGCATCATGAAGGGAAACCCGTACCAGATGGCCGCGGTCAGTAAAACAACCAGCACCATGTTTGGATTCTTTTCCCAACCAAGCAGGAAGCCAAGGGGCATGTTTTGCCCGTATGTCTGAGCTGCCAGGCTAAACCAACCAGTGGTGGGCGCAAAAACGTTGTACCACATCAGCGCGCCGATCATTTCCGGGATGGCCCAGGGGATGACGAACAGTAACTCCCACCCGCGTCTTAGTTTTATGCCACGTTGCCAAAGCACTAGCGCCGCTCCCAGCCCAAGGGCTGTCTGCAGAGTGACTGAGAGCACTGTCCATAAGATATTGAAAACGAGAATCCCGTTGCTGGTGATGTAGTCAATCACGGGCAGATAGGAACTTGGTCCGATATAGTTTACTTCTTTAACCCGGTAAGGGAATTCTGTCGGTTCAGCGGGAATTTGTCCACTCAATCCGCCCCATACTTCTCGCCAAATGCCGCCATTCAAACCATCTTTGATCGATATACTGTTGAAATCGGTCAATGAAACGCCGAGTTGAAAAAAAAGCGGCATGAGCGTGAAGATCATAAAAGCCAACAACCCCGGGATCAGCCAGGGCAGGGCCCGGCGTAAGTCACTCTGATGCGCGGTTTTCGGACTTTCTTTTTGGCTTCTACGCTTTTTTAGCCAGTCTTGGCCTGGCTGGATGACAAGCGCCAGAACACCATGGGCGGCAGACAGGGCCATTGGAGCAGTCAGGATGAGGATGTATTGCGGCCATTTGGTTGGCCAGAGCAGTAGAAAAAAGAGGCCAAGCCCTAACCAGAGCACGTAAGTGCGCTCTTTTTTCCACAGGCGCGCCAGGCCAAAGGCGGCAAAAACTGTGATCAGTGGATCGATTCCTAAAAGGAAGGCGCGTTCGTCTTGCCACCAAAACGGCGAGGTATTCAGCCAGATCAATGGCTGCCAGATGGGAAAATTGGCGCTCTGAACTTCGCTGGCACCGCTAGCGTAACCGGCATGGTACAGAGTTGAGGCTTTCAAACGCCCCAACGGATCGGGCCATAAATAGGGATTTGCCAGGAGAAAGATAGCCAGGGCGATTACTCCCCAGGTGACAGCGCCGCGCAAGAAAGGCTTCATGTGGTTATGTTTCTTTGAATCGATAAACCAGTCCACCAGAATAGCGATTCCCGCCACACAATAAATGTATTTAGAGGCTGCTGTCAGGCCGAGCAGCCCAGCCGATAAGATCAGCCAACCAGGTCTGTTTTTTTGTTTTTTGTATTGACTGTAGGATAAAACCATCGCCAGGCTGGTCAGCGCTGGCAAGGCTTCGAGCATTATCTGGCTGTCATATTTGATGGTCATGGCATGTATGGCCAGAAAAAGCCCAGCGACTGGGTTGACCAGGGCCAGGAGCGCGACTGTCAGGGTCCCGAAAATAGCGCCGGAAGTCCTTGCGGCGTGAAGTTGTTCTTTCGGTAGAGACTGGTCTGGCGCGGCGCTGGTGGCCCGGTCGGGAAGCAGTGGAGCTTCCGGCGCGCGGAGAATGCTGAAACCATAAACAATTTTTGCAAGCGGAGGATGTTCCTGGCGATAGTTTATCTGCGTGAAGCCACCCCAATCGCCGCTGCGGATCAGGGCAGCGTATTGTTGCCCGGCGCGCAGGTAGTCGTCTTCATCATAGTCAACGGGGAGCAGGTTCAGCGCTCGCCAGCGTAAAACCCAGGCCAGGAAAATTACCAGGAGAACCAAAATTATTCTGACGGGGAGCTTGAATCGGTCCAATTTGTCCATAATACACCAAAAAGGGCGACCGTCTAGGCCGCCCTTGCTTTTTATTCGTCGTCGTCCGCTTCGCTGCTGGTTGAGAGTTTGTCGGCTTCATCCCGATTGGAGAGCTTCTCGATGAACAGTTCTATATCACCATCCATTACCACGGGAAGATTGTAGGAGGAAACCCCGATACGATGATCCGTGACTCGCGATTGCGGGTAATTATAGGTGCGGATTTTTTCGGAGCGCTCACCGCTGCCCACTTGCGAACGGCGGGTATCTTCCAGTTCGGCGCGGCGTCTGTGTTCTTCTATTTCATACAGGCGCGCGCGCAAAATAGACAGGGCGCGCAACTTATTTTGGAGCTGTGAACGTTCGTCCTGGCAGGCCACCACCAGGCCCGAGGGCTTGTGGGTAATGCGCACAGCGGTAGAGTTTTTCTGCACGTTTTGGCCACCAGCGCCGGCCGAGCGGTAAACATCTATTTCAATGTCACTTTCAGGGATGTTGATCTCAACATCCTCCACTTCAGCCAATACCACGACTGTGGCGGTAGATGTATGGATGCGTCCCTGCGCTTCCGTTGTTGGCACGCGCTGTACCCGGTGTACTCCGGATTCCCACTTGAGCTTGGAATAGGCGCCTTTGCCTTTTATCTCAAAGATGATTTCTTTGAACCCGCCGATGCCAATTTCACTGGCTGACATGACTTCAGTTTTCCAGCGCAGACGTTCGGCGTAACGGTTATACATGCGGAACAGGTCTGCTGCGAAAAGGGCGGCTTCGTCGCCGCCCGTCCCCGCGCGAATTTCAACGAAGACGTTCTTCTCATCGCGCGCGTCTTTAGGGACCAGCATGCTTTTTAACGCGGCTTCGATTGCTGGAATTCTTGCCCCTAAATCGGCCACTTCCATTTCGGCCAATTCATGCATTTCAGCATCCTGCTCACTTGAAACCAGCGCCTTGGCTTCTTCGAAGCGAGTCAGCACCTGGCGATACTCGCGCGCTTTTTCAACGATCGCTTCGAGATCGGCGCGTTCTTTATTGATATCACCAGCTTTTTGATAGTCGTTACCGACCTCCATGAGTTGGCGGGTGAGCTCCTCGTAATGTTCTTCAATTCCAGCAAGTATTTCGAGCATAAATTTTCACGGTTTCTTAAATAAAGACATTACCCCTCAAAAGTTCAGAAGGTGGGCGATCACGATTGTGGAAACTTGTTACCGCCGAAGGCGTGGACTGCGCAAAGTTTTGAACATGGCGCATGATCAAAACCAGGTTGCGCGGTTTGCACAGGTTATTTTGTATGCCGCTAGAACTGGACCATGGAAAGAGCCATGGATAGGATCAGGAGAACCGCGACAAACCCAAAAATCATCTGGTTGCGGCGAACCTGCTTGGAATGGTAATCATTTTTTTCGGTTTTTAAGTTTTTTGATTTGCTAGCCATTTTTGTACACCTTTTTTATTTAACAAAGAATTTAAAACGTTTTGCGGCATACATTTTACCGTAATTCTTGAAAGCTGCGTGTCATCGTTTTGAATTCTGACTCGAATTCTTCAATCTGGTCAATCCAGATGGGCTTTAATACTTTCGGCAGCTGATCTGGTCATGCCTGTCACGGCGGCCAATTCGTCCAGCGAAGCTGTTCTGATCTTATCGACTGAGCCAAAGTGGATCAATAGTTTTTTCCGCCGGGCCGGCCCGATGCCTGGGATCGAGTCCAGTTTGGAAGCCATGCCTTGTTTTGTGCGTCGCGCGCGGTGAGCCGTGATGCCGAAACGATGGGCTTCGTCGCGAATGCGCTGGACGAGATACAAGCCTTGCGAATGACGCGCGAGCATCAGTGAGTCTGTTTTGTGGGGGAAAAAGATTTCTTCCTCGCGCTTGGCAAGACCCACCACCGGCACCTTCTCGAACAAGCCGAATTCTTCCAGCACTTTGACAGCGCGACTTAACTGGCCCTTGCCGCCATCGACGATGATCAAATCTGGCAAAAAGGGGAAGGACTCATCCGCTTTTGCGCCCGGAGCCGGGCTGGCTGGCTCATTGGCGGCTTGCCACCTTTTGAAGCGTCGGGTGAGCATCTCTTCCATGCTGGCGAAATCATCGGGCGCGCCAATCGAGGTACTGTCGATGTTAAATTTGCGGTACATCTTTTTGGCGGGCACACCCTGTTCGAATACCACCATTGCGCCAACCGTGGCGACCCCCTGGGTATGCGAAACGTCGTAACATTCGATCCGGTTGGGTGGTTTGTTCAATCTCAAGGCAGATTGCAGCTCAGCAAGGGCCAGTTCCTGTTTATGCGTATCGGCCTGCCACTGGGCGCGCAGGGCTTGCAAGGTTTCGGCGGCATTTTCGGCAGCCATTTGTACCAATTCGTTAGGCTGGCCATCCTTAGGAACGAACATCTTTACTTTTTTCCCGCCGTTTTTTGAGCGCAGCCACTGCGATACGATCTGCGCTTCTTCAATCTGTTGGGGCAGCATCATCTGATCCGGAATGGTGGCGGCTTCGGCGTAAAACTGCTGGACAAACTGGGTCATCACTTCCGAGTCGCTGGTTTCCTCTGTGCCCTCCAAAATAAAGTATTCCCGCCCGATCAGTTTGCCGCCGCGGATGAAGAAGATCTGCACGCAGGCTTCGCCATCGCTGCGCGCCATGGCCAGAACATCAGAATCTACATAGTCGGAGCTGAAGATGACCTTTTGGCGTTCGACAATGGATTGCACCGCTCGCAACCGGTCGCGCAGGGCTGCAGCTTTTTCAAAACGCAGCTCTTCGGCGGCGTTATTCATTTCTGCTTGCATTCGAGCCTGGATCGCTTCGCTGTGACCCGAGAGAAATTCCATCAGGTCGGAAATCATTTGTCGGTATCCAGCCTGGTCGACTGCGCCGATGCATGGAGCTGTACACAGCTTGATGTCGAAGTAAAGACAGGCGCGTTTGTCAAGCCCGGTGATTTCGCGGTCGCAGGTCAGGTACGGGAAAATTCGGCGGAGCACTTCCAGGGTTTGGTAGACGGCCCAGGCGGATGTGTACGGACCAAAATAACGCCCACCGTCCTCGCTCATCATGCGTGTAACGGTGACACGCGGAAAGGATTCATTCCAGTGGACCTTGATGTACGGGTAGCGTTTGTCATCCTTCAGGCGAATGTTGTATTTGGGCCGGTGGCGCTTGATCAGGTTCATTTCCAGGATCAAGGCTTCCAGTTCCGACCCGACAACAATCCATTCCAGGTGACTGATTTCGCGTACCAGGCGGCGGGTCTTGCCATCCTGGCCTGCAGCAGAGTGAAAATACGAGCGCACACGATTCTTGAGATTGATCGCCTTGCCGACATAAATAATCGTTCCAGCGGCGTTTTTCATAATATAGCAGCCGGGTTTGATCGGTAGGGTATCCAGAATGCCCTGAAGGTGGGAAGAAATTTCCATTACCTCGATTTTAACCTGATTTCAGGTCATTTACTGGTTTATACTTGGATTTATTGCGCGAACCTTTTTTT
>CAZHWV010000009.1:49803-55000 GCA_964536185.1 uncultured Anaerolinea sp.
TTTTGTATGGAAGGTTTTGACTATACCGAGCTTGACCCGGAGGAACGCACCAATAAATTTATGGCGTTGTTTTCGATTGGGTTGGGCATCCTCAGCCTGTGCGCAGCCTTGATCCCGATGTGTGGAGCCGCCAGTAGTTTACTCGGCATTGGACTGGGTTTGTTGGGGCTGCGTTCTGAAAATCGCAAGCTGGCCATGGGTGGTATTTGTGTTTCCATTCTTGGTTTATTGATTTCGATTGTTTATGCAGTGATGTGGTTCAACCAGCGTTAATGGTACTCTTTTTATAGTCTGTTAGCGCGGTATGGGAGAAGCGTGTGGGCGAGTCTTTGGAAATAAGAATTGGCGAGTTGCTGCGTTTGACGGCGAGTAAGCTCGCCACAGCAGAGTCATGTACGGGTGGCTTGATCGGTCATCGCCTGACGAATATTCCGGGATCTTCTGACTACTACCTGGGCGGGATCATAGCGTATGCCTATGAAGCCAAAGTGGCTCTCCTGGGTGTGTCTTGGGATACCCTGCACCAATATGGCGCGGTCAGCCGTGAAACTGTGTTGGCGATGGCCCGCGGCGCCCGTTCAGCAGTGGGCGCCGATATTGCTGTCAGTGTCAGCGGCATTGCCGGACCGGGCGGAGGTATGCTCGGTAAACCGGTCGGTACCACCTGGCTGGGGCTGGCTGCCAGGGATGGTGAATGGGCCCAGGTCTTTTGTTTTCCTGGCGATCGAGAAGAAAACAAAGCTTTTTCGGCCGATGCGGCTTTGCAATTTGTCTATGATTATCTTACCGGCGGACGCGCTCTTGACGCCGATCTGCGGGGGCAGATATTTCAGAGGCATCTTTCTTGATGAAAACAGTTGTCCTGATTTCTGCCAATGCAGAATGGCGTTCAGTTAAACCGCTTTTTCCGCAAGCGAAAATTGAAACATCCCCATTAGGTGAGTGGTTTACAGCCATCTGCAATTTGCAGCCCGTAATCTTTTATCATGGCGGGTGGGGCAAGATTTCAGCATCAGCGACGGCTCAATATTGTATTGATTATTTCCAACCAGATTTGCTGATCAACCTGGGCACCTGCGGTGGATTTGAAGGCTGCATTGAAACCGGGACGGTGATCCTGGTTGAAAAGACGATCGTCTACGACATCATCGAACAAATGACTGACCCGGATGAGGCCATCGCTCATTATTCGACGACGCTTGAGCTTGCCTGGCTGCCAGAAACGCTCCCATCTACTGTCCGGCGGGGATTGCTTGTTTCTGCCGACCGCGATATCCTGGCGGATGACATCCCGATGCTGGTTAGCCGGTTTGGGGCTGTGGCTGCGGATTGGGAATCGGGGGCGATTGCCTGGGTGGCAAATAAAAACCGCGTCAAGTGTTTAATCCTGCGCGGTGTGACCGATATTGTCGGTTCGGGTGGTGGGGAGGCTTATGGGAATTTTGGGCTTTATCAGCAGCGCACCGATGAGATCATGCAGAGACTGACCGCGCAGTTGGCTGACTGGATCCAGGTCGCTGGCAGTTAAGCGGCGGGTTGCATCAACCCGAGCGTGTGGATAAATTCCACGGTAATTCTGGCCGTAACGCCCCAGAGCAATTCTCCATCATAAGGAAAATAAGTAATCACTGAGCGCTGGGTTTCTCGGCGGACGAATTCCTGCCAGTTGTCATGGTCAGCCAGCCATTTGAGCGGCAGCATAAAAACCCGGTCGACTTCGATGGTATGTACAATAAAGGCATAGGGCCATGGAAAGACAGCCACGATTGGCGTGACCATGAAGTTGGTCACCGTTAGCATTTCGCCAAGTTGTCCCAGTATGCGAACATCTTTCCGGCGTAATCCGATTTCTTCCTCGGCTTCGCGCAGAGCGGTGTCTTCAGGGCTGGTATCCCCGGGGTCGGTCGCCCCACCCGGGAAGGACACTTGCCCTTTATGATGTTCGACAATATCGGTGCGCCGCGTATAGAGGAGGTGCCAGTCGCCTGTGACCCAGGTGAGCGGCACCAGTACTGCCGCAGCGCGAGGTGGCCGCCCGGCAAATTGTGGAAAAGGCTCTTCGTGGAAAGATGGATGTCTGGCAAGTTTTAGCCGGGTAACCAGATCCGCTTCGGTCAGGAGAGAATACATACCTCAAAATCTGCCTATTCAGGTTCTAATTCGCTTTCGAGTATTTCAGCTTCTGCGTCAGATCGTTTCAACTTGCTGATCATGCCCACTTCGGCTAAAAGTTCAATTGCGCGTGGGTCCTCGCTTGGCTCGATGCGGCGCCCAAAGATCAAAAATCCAGTGTGCGCGATCATCCGGTCGGTAGGCCGCAGACGGCTGGGTTCGGTTTTGTAATAGCGCAGCAGCACTTCACACATCTCCAAAAAGGCGAACTTGTTGCGCTGCAGAGCGTGGAGCAGCTTTTCGACCTGGTTAAAAGTGGGGATGAGCGCGCAGAAAAAGCCGCCGGGTTTTAGCGCAGCCCGTACCTGTTCAATATAATCATACGGATTGGGCACATCCAGGAAAAAGGCATCGGCGTTGGTATCGTCCAGTCCCTCGCCGATATCTTTTAGCTTGAATTCGACGCGCGATTCTAATCCCAGGCGGGTCAGGTTCTTGATGGCCAGTTTTTGGAATTCGGGACGGCGTTCATACGAGATGACTTTGCCCTGTGCGCCAACACTATGAGCCAGTGCGATGGTCATTGACCCGGAGCCTGTGCCGGCTTCGATGACATGTTGTCCCGGGCCAATCCCCATGGTTACAAGGATAAAACCGATCTCCTTTGGATAAAGGATCTGGGTGTTGCGCGGCAGGTTGGTCAGGATATCGCCCAACATGGGCTGGAGCAGGAAAAAAGGGCTGCCGAGATGGCTGAAAATTTGTGTTCCCCAGGGCAGACCGATCAGGTCATCGTGCTTGAGGATACCGCGATGCGTATGCATCTCACCACCGGGGGTCAGGGTGAAGATAAAATGTTTATGGCGCAGGCCGACGAGCTGTACAATATCGCCTGCCAGGGCTTGAGTGGATGTTAAATTCCAGGGCATGGTTTCTTTCGTGATAAGAATAATTGATCCGGATCAAGGATTGAGATATTTTGCAAAGAAATCTGTGATCGCGTTATAGCAGATAACGCGGTTCTCGTATTTCAACACGTCGTGGCCTTCATCCTCAAAGATGAGCAGGTCGATTTCTTTGCCCTGTTCGCGCAAGTTTTTGACCAGGTCTTCAGATTCTGCTGCCACCACGCGCGGATCATTGCGGCCCTGGATGACTAGCATTGGGCAGGCCATTTGATGCAAGTGGGTCTTGGGTGAGCGTTCAATCAGGAACTGCTTTTCCTCAGCTATTTGCGGATCGCCCAGGGAAATTTTGAAGTATGGTTTCCAGGTTTCAGGAATGCGCTCGCAGAAGTTGAGTAAATCGTAAGGCCCGAACATGTCGCAGGCGGCTTTCCAAAGATGGGTGTGCATGCCCGCCTGGATCAGGGTCATATATCCGCCATAGGAACGGCCAACGACGGCCGCGCGGGTAAGATCCAGGCGCGTATCCTTGGGCAGCACTTCTGTCATCGCATGAACGTGGTCGAGGCGATCCTGACCGCCCCAATCACGGTCTACTCGCTTTGTATAGGATAACCCGTAGCCAGTGGAGCCGCGCGCGTTGGGGACAAAGACGGCAAACCCGCGCAAGGTGAGAAACTGGATGAGTGGCATCGAGAACCAGGCAAAGTTGGGGCGTTCCTGACCCTGCGGGCCGCCGTGGATGTAATACACAACCGGGCGCGCGCCGGTAAAGCCGAGCGAACTGGCTGGCAGGTACAGGCGCGCAGATATGCGCAGGCCGTCAAACGAAAGAAAGGAGGCGTCCTCGCCTTTGGAAAGGCGTTCTTCGGGGATTCCCAGGATCTTTTCATTGGTGTGCAGTACGACGAAATCGCGTTTCTTTTTTTCGATACTGTAAATCTGTGAAGGAGAGACGGCGGTCGAGAAGGAGACCGTGAATACGTTCATTTCTTTGTTGTAATCCAGGTGTTCCAATTCCCCAGCTTCGAGGGGCAGGTCACCAACCACCAGGTGTTTGAGCTTGAGGGTAAGTGTAGCCTCGTCAAATTTGCCTTCATAGACCAGCGAGCAGCCGTCGATATTGAACGTGATGGCAAAATGGTCAGCGTAGAGATGTTCGATTGCGGTCATTTCGCCCAGGCCGGAATGTTGGATTCCTTTCACTTTGACCGGCTGCAGATTTCCAGGTTGGTCGAGGGGGATATAGCCGAGCGAGTAGCAGTCTTCGAAGACGGATGAGATCACCAACACGCCGCGCTCGCTGTCGCTGAAAACTGCCGCCCCGATGCCATTGAGCGGGGTTGTCTCGCCCGTCTTGCGTTTTTCAAGCGGTTTTCCGTAGAGAACGGTCTTTTTCTTGCCTTCAAGCAAATAAAGCACATTGTCGCCCATGGTATAACCATCGGCCAGGATGACCCGGGTGTGATCGGCATTGTGGGCTGCCGGATAGGCGCCCCATTCGGATTCAGCCAACTTGGTCAGTTTGTTTTTTACCAGATCAGCGCGATAGGCCTCACTGGCGGGTCTATCGCGTCGTTCGGCAGAGAAATAGACTATGTCGCTTTCATCATCACACAGGCTTAAATGCGCGCGGTGATTGGCAAAGAAATTGTCGAAGGCTGGTTCAGGAAAACCGCCCTCGATCGGGATCATCATCGGCTGGTAGTTTTCATCACCGTCTTTGTCGATCATCACCAGGATCTTGCCAATATTGGGGAAGACGTGAAACGAAAAGCCGCCGATTAGCTCAGGGTTTTGTAGCGCGATATAGGATGGCAGCAGGGGTTCGGGCACACTGCCACCATAGTTCATGCTATACAGGCTGAGGTGACCTGAAAGATTGCTCAAAAAAAAGATCGAGTCGCCGACGAGTTGAGGAAAAATGAATAAGCGCGCTGACAACAAGGATTCAATGCGAGGGGTCATATTTATTCCTTTCTTTCATGAATGGATCAATTGCCAATCTTACCACGAAGCAGGATGTCTCTGGTCGTGTTTGCGTCCGGCGCTTTCTGGTCACTGCGCTTAGCGGAAGGCTTCCAGGAAGGTGACAATGTTTTCGCCGAGCGCGGCGTTATTATAACCACCTTCCATGCTGATCAAGGTGCGCAGGTCAAGTTTTGCGATTTCTTGACCAA
>CAZHWV010000010.1:0-54822 GCA_964536185.1 uncultured Anaerolinea sp.
TCCATGACCTCCAGGCTCCAACTACCTGGAGGTCCGTTCATTCCACGACAAGCACCGCTCTACCCGTTCTTTCCCAATCTAGCGTATAATTCATTGCGCTCTTCCAGTTGAATTGGATTTCGGCTCGTTTCCGCCGTCAATGTATTCAATCATGGAAGGTGCTACCTATGGATCATTTTCGCGGCAAATGAAAACAGCCCCATGAGCATTTTGCCAACAATAATTGTGGTCAAGCAGGAATCACTTTCACGCCAACTCACGGAGGGTTGCACCTTTTTTTTCGCCGTGACTACCTTTTTTTCGAATCACGTGACATTTTTTCGCTACTTTGAAAATTCTATCAAGGTTTGCAGCCTTGCTCCTGGTATTACTCCTGGGGCTGGCTTACTTTTTTGTTCGACTTGAATTTATTTGCCTACTTCAAGAACATAGAGGTTTGAACTAATGACCAATCTTGGCCAATACACCTTGCAAGAAGAACTTGGACGCGGCGGCTCCGCCACGGTCTACCGTGCCACCCATGGCGCCCTTGGCAACCAAGTGGCGATCAAAGTTCTCTCCCCAGAACTGAGCGGGGATGAAAACGCCCGCAAGCGCTTTACGCAGGAAGCACAAATTGCATCGGCACTTGAACACCCTAACATCGTGCGCATCCTCGATTTGGATGACGACCGCGGCCAGATTTACATCGCAATGGATTATGTCTCTGGTGGCAATCTCAAAAAGCGCTCAACTGAGCCAGGTTCACTCTCTCAAGAAGGTATTCTGCACATCCTGGGACAGGTAGCCGAGGCTCTGGATTATGCCCATTCCAAAGGCGTGCTGCATCGCAATATCAAACCAGCCAACATCCTATTAGCTCAGGATGGTAGCGCCCATTTGTGTGATTTCAGTCTCATTAGTTTAGCCGATGCATCCCAACCAATCCCGTTATTGGGAAGCATGGTCGATACAGCTTCCTATATCTCACCTGAAATGGCAGAAGGCAAAACCTTGGATGGCCGGGCTGATCAGTATGCACTGGTAGTGGTTGCTTATGAATTACTAGCTGGAAACCTTCCCTTCGCAGGAGGTAGTTCTACCGCCACCGCCCTGCTGCATATTACCAGGCAGCCACCCGACCCTTGCAGCTTCAACCCGCACCTGACTGGCGAAGTCAGCGAGGTATTGTTAAAAGGCCTGGCCAAGGATCCATCCCAACGCTATGCCACTTGCTGTGAGTTTTCCCAGACTCTTGCAACAGCTCTAGAGAGCAGCCAGCTCCGCCAGTATCGTGAATTGTTGGCTCAGTCCCGCTCTCTATTAGAAGTTGGCAAGCTCGGTGAGGCTCGTGCTAGCCTTGACTCCGCGAGTAAACTGCTTCCCGACCGGCCCGAACTCCTCGATGCTATCTCCGAGATTGAGGCAGCCAGCCAGTCAGCCAGCCAATCAGCTAAAAATTACGAACAGGTCCTGACTAGTTGGCAAACTGCCCAGCAAAATGCCAAGGATGTTCTTGCGCTTTTTCCTGATTATCCCGATCCCCTTGGCATATTCGCCGCACTGGATTTGCGGAAGCCAGGCTGGAGCCTGCCAGGATTGCGCGAACTGGCCTTGCAAGTGGGCTTGGGACTTGTTCTTGGCCTATCTCTCCTGAGTCTGGTGCTCAACCTGGCTTTCCGATGGATTACCCGATAAAAACATCATGGCAAATATTAAATTGGATTCTTTTGGCAAATACCAGGTCCTCGATGAAATTGGTCGCGGCAGATTCAGCATTGTTTTTCGCGCCGAGCACCCACTCCTCAAGAAAACTGTGGCCGTCAAGCTCATGCTACCGGACCTGTACAACGATCCAAAATTGATCCAACGCTTTATCCAGGAAGAGCGCAAGGTAGCCGCCATTAAGCAGGAAAACATCACCCAGATACTCGACCTTGCTGAAGACCAAGGCCGCCTTTTCATGGTCATGGAATATATGCCTGGCGGCGACCTGCACAAATGGCTGAAAAAATATGGTCGCCTCAGTTTCCGCCAGATTACCCGAATACTTACCGATATTGCCACCGGGCTGGATTATGCCCACAGTCAGGGGGTAATTCACGGAGATGTCAAACCTGGCAACATCCTGCTTGCTGAGGACAGCAGCGCCAAATTGACGGACTTCGGTGTGCTGCGCGCCGTGGAAACATCAGGCGCGACCAGCTCCGATATGACCCGCTGTACTCCTTTTTACATCTCTCCCGAGCAGATCGGGGGGGGGCAGCCAACTCCACGCTCCGATCAATATGCCCTCGGGGTGGTTGCTTATGAATTGTTTACAGGTAAAGTCCCTTTCAATGGAGAAACCCCCGAGATTATTTACCAGAAACACGTGCGCGAGGAGCCCCCTTCCGCCAGCCAGATCAACCCACTTGTCACATCTCAACTTGAAGCGATCCTCCGCCAGGCACTTGATAAAGACCCCAACAAACGCTTCCCCGACTGTATCTCCTTTGCTCGTGCATTACGTGAAGCTGGGGCTGCCACCGAAACCGAACAATTCCAGGATTTGATCGACAGGGCTACTGCTGCCCTGGCAGGCAACGATCCAGAGACTGCCCATCCTCTGATCGAATTCGCCCTGCAGATCATGCCTGAAGAAGCCCGTTCCGTTGTCGAGGAGCTGCAAGCTCACGAACGAGCTCAACGCAGCTATCAACTTGCCAGCGAGGCCTTGAGTGCCGCGCGTGCCAGCGCTCTGGCCCTTCGTTCCGAAGATGATACCCCTTCCGACCCGCAGGGCGTGCTTAATCTTCTCGATCCGCCTCCGCCCCCCTTCTGGAGAGCTCTTCTGCTTCGCTGGCTGCCCGCTATACTCCTGACCCTGGCTTTGGGACTGCTGGGCCTAATCTTGGGATTCGCTGACGTAGCGTACACCAGCCTGATACCCGCGGGAGCTCTCCGCCGGGCCACCCTGATCGCCCAGGTGCGCACACCTACAATCATCCCCCCCACCTTCACGCCTACCCTTACCTTCACGCCTACCCTTACGCTCACTTCTACACCAACTTTCACTCCAACTGCCACGCCAACTGCCACGCCTATTCCCATTTTAGGCATCGGCTCGACTCTTATGCGCGATAAGGATGGGATGGCAATGATGTACGTGCCAGAAGGATCGTTCACGATGGGCAGCAAAAATGGTCCTGCGAATGAATTGCCTATGCATACTGTAACCCTGGCTGCTTATTGGCTTGACCAGACTGAAGTAACCAATAACATGTATGCCCGTTGCGTACTGGCTGGAGTTTGCTCCCCACTGACACGGGTTGCATCTTTTTCCCATATTAGTTACTATGGTGACCCTGGTTTTTCTGATTTCCCGGTCATAAACGTGAATTGGAATCAAGCCAAAACCTATTGCGAGTGGGCAGGCGGGCGACTACCAACAGAGGCTGAATGGGAAAAAGCCGCGCGTGGGATTGACGGACGTACTTATCCTTGGGGCGAAGAAATTGATATTATCTACGCCAACTACTTTAGGAGTGTTGGAGACACAACCCAAGTGGGCAGTTACGAAAGTGGAAAAAGCCCGTATGGAGCCTATGACTTGGCTGGAAATGTGCGGGAATGGGTTAGCAGTCAGTTTAAGGCTTACCCTTACAGCCCAACAGATGGCCGTGAAAACCTGTCAGCTAATGTTGCCCGAGTGCTACGGGGAGGCTCATGGTCTAGTGATAGTCTCAACATCCGCTCTACTTATCGTGAAAAGCTTCTTGCTTCCAATCAAGGTGACCTTATTGGGTTCCGTTGCGCTAGAGATACAGTCCCTTAGAGAACCCACCTTTTTTTCCTAACAGTTCGCCCAACCCCAAAACGATGCCATCTCATCACTTACAAACATCGGATGAGGTTTGAGTTCACATATAAGCAGCCTCGGGGTCTGAACAAGGCACGTACAGTTTCCTGTTGGATGGGCGAAGATTAATTTTGGTGATGTGGAAAACGTGCCCAACACTAAATTCACACAGCCCTGGTGACTTTCCGGGAAAATATTTATTAATATTTTCTCAGCGATCGTGCAACACTACGCGGTAAAATTGAATACCTTACCTTCTCCGGAAGTAATGTTAAATGCAAAAATTGGCAAAATATGGCAAAAATTAATATGGATTATTTGGGCAAATACCGGATCATCGATGAGATTGGGCACGGCAGGTTTAGCATTGTATACCGCGCCGAGCTTCCACTTCTCAAGAAAACGGTGGCCGTCAAGCTCATGCTGCCGGCCTTGTTCAATGATCCAAATTTGATTCAGCGCTTCATCCAGGAAGCACGCAAGATAGCCACCATTGAACAGGAGAACATCGCCCAGATACTTGACCTGGCCGAAGACCAAGGCCGCCTCTTCATCGTCATGGAATACCTTCCTCGCGGCAACCTGCACCAGTGGCTTGAAAAGCACGGTCGGCTTAATTTTCACCAAATTGTGCAAGTAATCGCCGAGGTTGCCGCTGCATTGGACTATGCTCACAGCCTGGACGTCGTTCACGGAGATGTCAAACCAGGCAACATCCTACTGGCTGAAAACGGTAACGCCAAACTAACGGACTTCGGTGTTCTACGTGCGGTTGAAACATCGGGCGCAACCAGCGCCGACATGACCCGCGGCACTCCTTATTATATTTCTCCCGAACAAGCCGAGGGCGGGAGCCCAACCCCGCTCTCCGATCAATATGCCCTGGGCGTGATCGCTTACGAGTTGCTTGCCAGCAAAGTTCCCTTTGAAGGCGAGACTCCCCTGGCAATCTACCTGAAACACGTGCGTGAGATACCCCCATCAATCAGTCAGATCAACCCCCTGGTCACGTCTCAACTTGAGGCTGTCATCCACCGGGCACTCGAGAAGGACCCCAACAAGCGTTTCCCCACCTGTATCTCATTTTCTCAAGCGCTACGCGAAGCCGTCGACGCCACCGAAACCAAACAATACCAGGATCTGATAGCTCGCGCCAAAGTTGCCCTGGTAGCCAACGATCCGGAGACTGCGCGCCCACTTATTGAATCCGCCACGCAGATCAGGCCAGATGAGACCCGCGCCTTGTTAGCTGATTTGCAAATCCACGAGCGGGCCAAGCAAAGTTACCAGAATGCTAGCGAAGCCTTGAACACCGCACGCGCCAGCGCCCAGGCATTGAAGGCAGAAAAGTATACTTCGTCTGACCCCCAGAATTTGCTGACCCGTTTAGCTGCACATCCGACCCCAGCCTGGAAAATCCTGTTGCTTCGCTGGCGGCCCGCACTGCTCCTAACCCTGATCTTGGGACTGTTGGGTGTCATCTTGGGCCTCGCTGACGTGACTTATACCAGCCTGACGCCTGCAGGAGCTCTACGCCAGGCCACACTGATCGCCCAGGTGCGTACATCCACCCCCATCTACCCTACCTTTACACCCACCATCACATTCACTCCCAGTTCTACCCCCACAGCCACGCCAACTTTTAGCCCCACACCCACACCAACCCTGACGCCAATTCCCAGCTTGGGTATCGGCTCGTCTCTGATACGCGATAAGGATGGAATGGCAATGGTCTACGTGCCCGATGGTTCGTTCACAATGGGTAGCGAAGATGGCCAGGACGATGAAAAGCCTGTCCACACCGTGACTTTAGCTGCCTATTGGATTGACATAACCGAAGTGACCAACGGAATGTATGCCAGTTGTGTGCTGGCCGGAGTCTGCCAGGCGCCAGAAAGTAAGTCATCTTCGACTCGGAGCAGCTACTACGGCGATCCTGGTTATGCTGATTATCCGGTAATAAACGTCAATTGGAATCAGGCTAAAGCCTACTGTCGAGCAGTCGGTGGGCGTCTACCGACCGAGGCCGAATGGGAAAAAGCAGCACGTGGGACAGACGGGCGTACTTATCCTTGGGGTGAGGCTATTGACAAAACCTATGCCAACTATTTTGGGGGTATCGGAGATACAGCCCCCGTAGGCAGTTATGAACCTGGAAAAAGCCCTTATGGAGCCTATGACCTGGCGGGTAATGTTTGGGAATGGGTCAGCAGCCAATATAAATCTTACCCTTTCAACACATCCGATGGTCGCGATGATTTAACTTCTACTGTTGCTCGCGTCCTGCGTGGCGGCTCATGGTACTATGATTTTGACCTCATCCGCTCTGCTTACCGTTACTGGGATGATCCATCCTTTACGGCCGTCGACATCGGCTTCCGTTGCGCCCGTTCGCGATAATTCTGATTTTATAAACCGGAAACACATCCATTCTGAAACCAAGAGGAACCCATGCCCAAAATCAAACAGATTAACCATGTTGCCATTGTTGTCGAAGACATCGATGATTCACTTGCCTTCTGGCGCGATGCGCTCGGAATTGAACTGCACGAACTTCGCGATGTTCCCGCAGAAAAATCAAAAGTAGCCTTCCTGCCTGTCCTTGGGGGCGAAATTGAACTCGTCCAACCTACAACGAGAGATTCGGGTATTGCCAAGTACCTTGATAAACGCGGTCAGGGGCTGCATCATGTCTGCCTGGAAGTTGACGATATCGACGGTATGCTTGACCAACTCAAAGCCAAGGGCGTCCGCCTAATCAACGAACAGCCACGCACTGCCCCCAATGGTAAACGCTATGCCTTCGTTCACCCCGAGAGCGCCAACGGGGTGTTGGTCGAGTTATACCAACTTTAATGACAGTTCCAAACCTGAGAGGCTTTTGAGTCTGCAACCGTCTAGCGCGCAGAAATGCCTTATTCGCTGTGCGCCAGGCAGTAACTAACGATGATATCATCTGACCTCGCTACCTTATATCTCCTTCCAAATAGTCTAATCGTCGCTGGTGTTTCCGGTGGTCCGGATTCTCTTGCTCTTTTACACTTCCTGCACAGTCTCCATTACCCACTATTGGTGGCATCATTTAATCATCATTTACGCCCTGATGCTGAGGCGGACATCGCTTTTGTCCGCGAATTCACCGCAAGCTTGGGTTTAAGTTTTGTAACCGGCTCTGCAGATGTCGATGCACAGGCTACCAGGCTGGGTCTTTCCATTGAGGAAGCAGCCCGAGAGTTACGCTACAAGTTTTTATTTAGCGAAGCGAGAAAGGCTGGTGCGCAAGCTGTCGTTGTTGGTCATAATGCTGACGACCAATCTGAGACTGTTTTAATGCATTTTCTGCGTGGTGCTGGTATTTCCGGTCTGAAAGGCATGTCCCCGCGCGTCATTCTGCCCATTTTTGACAAACACATTCCTCTGGTTCGCCCGCTATTAAATTGGACTCGGACAGACACCCTAGCCTACTGCCGCGAACATGACATCGAGCCATGCTTCGACCCGACTAATACGGATATTAAATATTTCCGCAACCGGATTCGGTATGAGCTGCTCCCTGTATTAGAACAGTACAATCCCCAAATCAAACAATCTCTAGTCAAGACAGCCCAAGCGTTACAGGGAGATTTTCGTCTGCTCAACGAACTGATCGATATGTCCTGGCAAAAAACCGTCACGGCTACCAGTCAAGAATTTATCGAATTTGACTTGACCGAACTCGAAAAACTGACCCCAGAACTGATTCGTAATCTTATCCGAAAAGCAGCTTTCAATTTAAAACCGGGCTTGCGCGATATTGATTTCGATGCACTCGAAAGAGCCGCGACGCTAAAACCCATCGATCTGGCTGGAGGCTTGAAAACATTCCTGGAAGGCAACAGGTTGTACGTGACAACTAGTAAAGCCGTATTGCCATCCACCTCAGCCCCACAAATCAGTACACAGATTAAACTGGCAAATGGATATATCGCTCTGGGTAATGGATGGAATCTCACTTATGAAGAAATCACTGCAGATAATCTTAATGCTCAAGCCCGCAATAACAGTGACCGCTTTACAGCCTGGCTTGATGCAGGCTTAACCGCTGAAAAGCTTTGGGTTCGGACAATCCTCAGTGGAGACCGGTTCGAACCGCTCGGCATGCCCCACCAAACGATTAAACTGGCCGAATTATTCATCAACCTGAAAGTCCCCCAAAGATTGAGACGCAATTGGCCACTGGTTTGCGTGGGCGATGAAATCGCATGGGTTCCCGGTCTGCGGCTGGCGGAACCATTTAAAGTCACAGATTTGACGCAAACGGCGCTGAAGATTAAGATTTACAAAGTGGTTGGGCAGGTCTGAACCCTGCCCAACCACTTTGTCCTTATTCGATAATTCCAGCCAGCTTTTTAAGTTTTAAATTCAACTCCCGCCACTGTATTTTTGAGACTCCCAGATTCTGGCGAATTTTATTAGGCTCTTCACCACGTCGGTACTCAGATAGCGCGTAGGTCCAACGGCACATATCAAAAGATAAGTGTTTATGCAAGCCAGCATCCTCGCCAATATCTTCGAGAAGATATTCCAACCGACGCGGTGACCAGGGAAACAACCGGTCAACCGGCTTTTTCTGGGCAACATATTCATCATATACAGGCAACCAGTCCTCGGGCAAAGGCAGCTTGCGCTCTTTGTAACGATTAACCGGGCTTGCGTAACGGATGAACAGAGTCGGTCCTTCCGGCGCTTCTCGATCGATATGATTGAGATGAATGCCCAGGCATTCACTCTTTTTGATGCCCGTATTAAGCAACAAATATAGCAAACTGTAAGGACGGGCGTCCGGTTTGTTCTGGATGCGCCGGTATCGATCAGCGGCAAGTATAACAGCCTGGATTTCATCATCATCAAGAATTTCAGGCAGGGGACTCATCACCGAATGTTGGACGACTTTCTCGGCTGGATCCAGCAGGAGTATGCCATTTTTGTGCAACCAGCGAAAAAAAGACTTAGTTGTTGTTATCCGTCTGGCCAAAGTTTTGGGACTGCATGGTATGCCACGCTCTTTCTGCATCCACTCAAAATAATTATTTAATTCTTCAGTGGTAATTGACCCAACAGTGCGATCTGGCGGAAGATGAGATGCCATCAGGCGCAGGTCAGACAGAAAGGCCTTGACCGTATAATGAGAACGACCCTGGTCGTTTAAATAAATTTCATAAGCCGTAACAGCAGGCATAATCGTTGTGGAATTGGTGATATGTGCTGTGACAGTGGGAACAGTTGCCATAACTTTCTCCTATGGTAACACGATCGATTCAATCACTACGCGCATAGTGTAGCATGATTATTCGACAACAAAACTCGTTTTAGTGCTTTGAAATGAAATTGTCACTATTCTCTAACTGTCTTGGTGGTAATTAGAGAATGGTGATTTGACCCAACTTATGGAGTCAGCCCGGCAGGGTCAAAACACGCTCTATAGTCCGCACCAGCGATCAGGACATAAGAAACTTGGTTATTTTGGGTTGGAACAGAAACCAGGGCGCTGTCTGGCAACCCAAGAACAGCCAGGAGACCAGTAGAACGATTCCGGTCCTGGTCAGAAGTCAAATCATAGAGCAAGCTGACCGCATGTGCTCGGTTATCCGCAGCTTGAAAAGATGTTTCCATGCCCGCATAATTCAATCGTTCAGCCGCGAGCGCCTCCAACCCGTCGGTGGGTGAGCCGTTCTGAATTTCAACGCTAATCTTTTCAAGTTGCTGCCGTTGAGAAGCCGACGTAGCAACGCTAAGCATCTGCTGAATGGCTTCCGTATTTGGCAAAAGAACATAAGCCCCATCCGGCGTAATCCAAGAAGTGACCAGGTCGCCCGCAATATAATAAGAACGAATATCTGCGTTGGTCAAGTTCAAAACCAGAGGTGAGAACTTCAGAATATCTGGTAGCCCAAGATCAGAGGTAAAGGAACTTGATAAATCAGCATACAATTGTGGAATGCGCTCGATAAGCTCACTGCGCAAGGCTTGTCCATAAATCGCGCGGATAACCTCCTGCTGGCGACGGCCTCGATCGAAATCGTTGGAACGCTTGCGCGAGCGGGCATACCACAAGGACAGGTCGCCATCCATATGAACCAGCCCCGGTCCAGCAGTAAATAGAAACCAATTGTTCTCGTCCTGGGGATCATAGGTAGGATCAAGCAAGCGCCAATCAGTATACGGGCATGAGATCGGAAGATCGATACCCCCAATAGTATCAACCGCTTTTCGAAATCCATCAAAATCGACCATCACGGTATGATCGATCTGCATGCCCAGGTTAAACAAGATGGTGTCTTTGAGTAAGCCAGCCCCGCCACCAGAATATCCATTAATCTCGCCATACTGGTATGCTGTGTTAATTCTCTGCATCCCTACATTGGGTATATTGACCCACAAGTCACGCGGAATAGAGATAAGCGAAACCTGCCCATCTTTTGGCCGCACTACGGCAACCATGATAGTGTCAGTTCGAAAAGATGTCCCACTACGTACATCGGAACCGAGCAGCAAGATAATGATCGATTCTGGGGTATCGATCACAGGTTGTGCCTGAGTGATCACTTGCTGTGTGGGCAGCTGGTCTAACAATTGGATAGCTGTTGGGAACGGTGTGGCGGATGCTACCAAAAGCAGCTGCGGAGTCAGTTGCGAAACAACTTTGGACGAATCTACTGAAGGCTGAAATGGCGTGGGCGATGCAGTGGCATCAATTGCAGCACTGACAAAGTAGTATGGTAAATAAGGCTCCGGTTCAGCAGAACAGGCGCAAAACAGGAACATAAAAAAAGAAATTAGGAATATAGGCGGCTTCGCGATGCCGAAATGATAAGGGAACACCCTTATTCGCCCTCTCAGGTGTGAAACCACTTATCCTTCACCGGAATTTGATGGTGCTGTTGGTAGTTCAGGGATGGCTGTGGGTTCAATCGTCGGAGATGGTACTTCCGGCGCAACCGTCGCCGTAGGCACATCAGGGATAACTGTAGGTGGTTCAACCGTTGGAGAAATTTCAACCTCAAACGTGGCTGGTGGCAGGTCTGTCGGGGTGGTCAATAACTCAATCGTTGCGACATTTGGCACTTGCAAGCTTCTTCCTACCTGGATATAAGTTGAATTCCCCAGGCAGTTTGCGCGCTGTAATTCCCCTACCAATACACCATACCGCAAACCGATGCTATATAGGGTATCCCCCGGGACTACGTAATAATTGACCCAGCCATACGGGGCGCCACAGGGAATAGAAGTTATCCTCTGCGTAGCGGTAGGTCTGGGCAAGACGTAAAGCAAGCGCCCTGCCTGAAGCTGGTCGCTTGAAAGGCAGTTAGCTTGCAGGATGGCGCTCTGCGCCATCTGGTAGGTCTTGGCAATTGAAGCCACGGTATCGTAATCCTGCACCACAATTGCGATCCACCCCGAAGGAACCGGGCAAGCTGAGGAAGTTGGCCGTTGTGTATTTGTAGGGATGCCAGTAAGAGTCGGCAAGGGTGTTCTTGTCGGTGAATTCTTAACCGTCGGCGTTAGTGTCACGATCGGTGTGAGGGTGTTTGTCGGCGTGAAAGTATCTGTTGGAATTGGCGTCGAAATTGGCGTAGGCGACGGAACAATAATCTGGGTAGGAATTACAGGGGAGCTTGAAGGAAGGGGTAGTTGAGAAGGTTCAGTTGACAGAGTGCTGTTTGCGATTCGACCTTCGGCTGTGGCAAGTGTAAAACCGCCCAAAACAACAACCATTGAAATAACTGCAAGCAGGAAGCCGACGCCAATCTGTCGCAAGGATTCCATGGATCAGACGCCTTGTGAAATTTCTGCCGGGAAAGCTGATTTTAAGGGAAGGGCAACACTAAATGTAGAGCCAGAACCCATTTCCGTATCAACCCATATACGTCCATATTGGGCATCTGTCAACGTTTTGGCAATCGATAAGCCTACGCCCGTATCCCCCACACCCTGAATCAGCGCATTTTCCGCACGATAAAGTCGCGAGAACACCCGTGAAAGATCTTCCTTGGGAATACCACCTCCAGTATCGCTGACTTGGATGATGACGTGTTCGCTGTCGTCCTCTTTTTGAGTGCGGACACGCAGGGTTACCGATCCTTCGACTGGCGAGGCCGCCCCTGCGTTTTGCAATAAATGAATGAGAATTTGCTGGAGCGCATCCCGATCGGCACACAAGGGCTTTAAATTATCCGGAATGTCGATCCGCAAAGTGATATTCTTTTCTCGCATCTGGCTGGAAGTATATGCCATGGCATTATCGATAATCAAGTTCAAATCGACCGATTCGGGTTTAACTACCATAAGCCCAGCTTCGAGTGTGGAAATCTGAATCAAATCATCAACCAAACTCCCGATACGCTCAGTTGAAGTGCGTATTCGCTCAATAAACTTGCGCTGCAATGCGCCTAGAATTCCAACAGACTCACCCAACAGCAGATCAGCGTAACCAATAATGGATGACATTGGCTGGCGCAGTTCCTGTGAAATCGAGGTAGTTACTTCTGCCTGATCTGTCGTAATTTTCCCTGAGGGTTTGCTCTCCAATTGCAATATCTTCATATTCGATTCGGCCAATTGGTTTTGAAGGCGCGCCATCTCTCCCAATGCCATGCGCAGTTCACTCTCCAACTGGGAATTCGAAGATGCTGGTTCAAGAGGTTTGACATTTTCATCCTGAACATCCAGGTTTTCTTGATTCTGGTCCATCGTTCCAGATAAGAGGTCTTGGTTGGCCTGCTCCAATAGCTCCTTTTGGTGAGCTACTTCTGCAAAAGCCTGCTCGATTTGACCTTTCAAACCATCAATTTGATTGGTTAGTTCATCATTAACCGTCTTCAAGTGCAGCGCCTGCTCCACTGCGTCTTTGGCTGTATTGTGTATGCGCTCTCGATCCTGTTCCACTTCGCTTGCGCGCTGGCTGCGCTCAAAGATCGGGACAAGCGAAACGGCGATACTTGTCAAAAAGTTCTGATCATCAGCATTCCAAACACGGCTAGAATATGGAGAAAGAAGTAGGATACTACCAATAGGACCTTTCTCGGACAGAATCGGAACATTTAGCAAATTACCCGGATTAGGCAGGCTAAGTAAATCACCCAACCCTTTAAGATCAGATGAAGTGGTGCTGGCGGGCAACCGTAACGGACGCCCGCGGAGAACTGCATTAGCCAACATCGGTACAGTCTCCCTGTTCACGATGCCCCCATCGAGATTTTCTTCACGAATCAGGTCATAACCAGACGCGATATAAAGGGAGTCCTTATCCTCGCCCAAAAAAATTAAAAAGCACAGATCTACAAGGAGAGATTGGGCTACCGCACGGGCGATATACTGATTGACCTTGGCTGAATCGATTTCTGCGGCCAGGGTCAGCAAGGATTGCAGGGTCTTAGGATCAGTGCTATAACGACGGCGTTCGCGCACAATATGACTGGGTTGTTCTTCGCTTTCCGCTTGATTAGTCTCAGCGACTTCTTCAGGAATTACAGCCACCGTGCGAACTGCCAGATTGCTTACAGATGCAGAAAAGCGCGTGGATAGAGTAAACAGAAGCGGGTATGCAGCCAGCATAAAAAAGCGCAAAATCCCCGAAGAATCACCTTTATCTGTTGGAAACAGAATATCCAGTATAAATCCTGTCATGGCCAGTATCACCACCGCCAAACCAGTGCCCCAACTTGTTGGTTTTCGGAAAAAGAGCAAACCAAGGCCTAATGCAAGGATTATTATTCCGCCCAAATTCCAAAAAAATACCTGAGGGGATGCGTTAAACGAGCCAACTTCTGGATTTCCACTTGAATATGCGACCGAACCAAATACCGCGGCAGCCATCACCAACAAATTCAATAAAACGGTGGCAGCATCGCCAGCCCGAGAAGACTCTGGAAAAGCCCAGAACCAAATCATCCAGATCAAGCTTAATAGCACGGTCGTACGGTCAAGTACAGGTAAAAGACCTCTACCCTCGATAATGTTCTGTTCCAGCAGGCCACTAACCAGGAATAAAAGCAGTTGAATAAGAAGTAAAAGCGCCAACCCAAACACGAGGCGGCGTGATTGAGGATACCCAGAAATTCGCCATTGGCTAATAGCCCCTTGTAGTGAGCCAATTATAGTAAATGACACCGCTAGAATATATACCAAATTTCCAGGCGGGTTTGCAAGAAATGCAACGAGACCATTAAGGATATCCATAAGCCTTGAGTGAAATTATAGCACGGCTTACCCGAAACTTGGGTGAGGGACTTATAATGACCATGCTATGAAATGGATAAAAAAAATTCCTACTCTACTCCTGCTGGTCTTGTTGATTGGCATACCACCGCTCACCGCTGGTAATATCCATCTTGCACTGGCAAAAACTGCCTCAAACAATTCGGATGCTTCACTTCATTTCGAATCAGCCGCAAAATTCCTGTTTTGGCAGCCCAATCTTTACGAACAAGCAGGTTTGCTCGCAGGCGATACTCCCACTCGCGCGATAGATCTGCTGGAAACTGCCCGGCTTAAGGGCGCACTTATCAGCCCAATTGGGCAGGTTTTCCTCGGCGATGCATATTTAGCCAACGGGCAAACAGCTCAGGCCATCGGTGAATGGGAAAACCTTTTTAACGATAAGAGAGAAACACAGAATGTCAGTCCTCGCCTGGCACTGGTCTATCACTCCCAGCAGCGATTTTCACAGGAAACTCACGTTCTCAAGAAATGGCTGGAAATTGATCCAAATAACCCGGATGCCAACGAACGTTTGGGGCGAATACTGGCCGCCACAGCTGTAACCGAGGCCGAACCGCTTCTGAAAATCGCCGCCGCTAGTTCCGCACAGGCCGCTGCCCGTCTCGAAGGACTCCTCGCTGCCCTGAATATGCCTACAGATAATCTATCCTATCGACTGGCAAGCTGCGGTCAGTCCCTCGCCCAATTGGACGAATGGGCTCTTGCTGAACAAGCCTTGACGCGAGCCATCAACGCGAATTCTGAGTACGCTTACGCTTGGGCGTGGTTAGGACTGGCTCGTCAGCATAACGGCACACCCGATGCGCAAAAAGCGCTTGAATATGCACTGAAACTCGACCAGCAGTCTGCAGCGATTCACGCAATGCTTGGAACCTACTGGCAACAGGCTGAAAAGCCCGAGGAAGCCCACAAGCAGTACGAAATAGCCACTCAATTGGAACCTGGCAATCCTGCCTGGTGGTTGGCATTGGCCAGTACCGCAGCCCAATCGGATTTATCAGCTGCTTTGAACGCATACATCCGGGCAGTAAATCTAGCTCCTCAGGATGTCGTATATTGGAATGCGCTAGCTGTTTTTTGTGTCGAGAAAAACGCGTATATCGAAGATTACGGCCTGAACGCAGCCCTACGAGCTTTTGCACTCGACCCAAAAAATCCAGCAAATATGGACTTGCTTGGCCGTGCACAAATGGCGACTGGACAATACAATGCCGCTGAGGTGATGTTTAATAAAGCCTTATCTGAAAGCGTTTCATCCAGCCCAGTTTACATCTATCATTTCCACCTTGGCCTGCTCTACCTGCAAACCAATCGGTCCGCCTTAGCAAAATTTGAGTTTGAACAAACTCAAAAATTCGATCCGCAAGGACCTTATGGAATTCAGGCACAAAAACTTGTCGAACGATATTTTCCGTAAAATTAAAGGTACAATAAAACCACTGTGAAACCACTTCTCCTGCTCCTTTGCATCCTTCTTATTCCCGCGCTGGCGTGCAGCACCACCAGTATTGCGGAAAGCCTGGTTCCTTCAGGCGGTGTGCTGTATCAGGATTTTTTCAGTAATCCCCAGAGCGGGTGGGGTGAGCTCAAAGACACAGCAGGCGTGGCTGGCTACATTGATGGCGCATACCATATCGTCATTAACCAGGACCATGTCAATTTTTGGACTCATCCAGGAAAGGATTTTGCCACAGTCCAGGAGGAAGTAAGCATTATGCCTTTCGCTGGACCAAAGGCAAATCGTATGGGTTTGATCTGCCGTCTGCAGGATGATAAAAATTTTTACTTTTTTGTAATCAGCGCAGACGGATATTATGGCATTGGAAAAATCAAAGATGGTCAAACCAGTTTACTGACCGGAGATGAGATGCTTCCCCATAATTCCATTCTGACTGGCAGCCAGATCAATCGCATGCGCGCAGATTGCATTGGCAACTTATTGACCCTTTACGTTAATAACGTGCTGGTGACATCTGTCCAGGATGCAGACTTCGCCTCAGGTGATGTTGGTATCCTCGCCGGGTCATTCGACCAATCAGGTGCTGATGTTTACTTTGATAATTTTGTGGTCTACAAACCATAAGAATTAGAAAAGGGAAGCGCATTTCGATATTCTGGGAAAACCGTCCCTGCATCCCCGAAGGTCACGGGACAGGCGGGAAGATACCGGATCAACGAATTGACCGGTTAGCGTTTTGAACGGCAGCAAATTTGAAATCTCACGAACGCTAAGACCTATGAAAATTTTCCTCGACATGGTTGGCTGCCGGTTAAATCAAGCCGAGATCGAGCAAATGGCCCGCCAGTTCCGCTCAGAAGGGCATACGATCGTCGCCAAGGCAGCTGAAGCAGACGCCATGGTAATTAACACTTGCTCGGTTACGGCTGAAGCTGCTTCAGATTCCCGCCTGAAAATCCGCCAGGCTTCTCGCGCCGGCGTTCGACAAATCATTGTTACCGGTTGTTGGTCAACTCTTCAGCCTTTGCAAGCAGCAACCCTTCCCAATGTTGTGCATGTCATTCCAAACCAACGCAAAGATACCCTGGTCAGGGATTTTTTGGATTTTGAACCATCAAGTAACCCACTCCAAAACATAACCGCGAATGCCAACCCCTCCGGAAATTCGACATTTGACCTGGAACCAAGCTCTCGTATACCGATCCCTGGTTTGCGTCAACGGACCCGCGCTTTTATCAAGGTTCAGGATGGCTGCAACAACGCCTGCACCTTTTGCGTCACCACCATTGCCCGTGGAGCTTCTTGCTCCCGACCTCTTGTAGATGTGATTTCCGATATCCAATTCGCCTTGAAAGGTGGCGCGCAAGAAGTGGTTTTAACTGGCGTTCATCTCGGCTCCTGGGGGCAAGATTTTGGCCAAAACTTACACCACATCATCGCCCAAATATTAAAACAAACCGATATACCCCGTTTGCGGCTGTCATCACTCGAGCCCTGGGATCTGCACACAGATTTTTTCTCTTTATGGGCAGACCAGCGCCTATGCCCGCATTTACACCTACCCATGCAATCTGGTAGCGCGGCGACTCTCAAACGCATGCTCCGCAAAACTGATCCCCGTTCTTTCCAAGAATTGGTTTGCGCAGCCCAAAAGCAGATTCCCGGAGTCGCCATCACCACAGATATTATTGCAGGGTTTCCCGGTGAAAACGATGCGGAATTTGATGAAACGCTAGCTTTCATCAAAAAGATGAACTTCGCCGGTGGGCATGTATTTACCTACTCAGCCCGCCCCGACACTCCAGCAGCGCGCATGAAGGAGCAGGTGCCCCTGAAATTGCGCAAACAGCGCAGCCACCTGCTTCATGCAACCTTCGCTGAATCATCAACCGCGTACCGCACCGGTTTCATCGGTCAAACGCTGCCAGTCTTGTGGGAGGCTTCCGCCATTCGCAACGAACAAGGATGGCAAATCGAGGGTCTAACGGGAAATTATATTCGTGTGACAACCAGTGCTCCCGAGCTGAGATGGAACAGGTTAGATAAGGTTAAGTTGACCGGCGTAACGAAGTATGGGATGACCGGTGAAATTACATAAAATTAACCACTCTTAACCATCCGCGGCTCCGACAAAAAAAAGACACGCTGCCTGACGCGCAAATTTGTGCGCGCGCAAGGGCAAAGCGCGCCTGGTTAGCTCTGGGAGCCAGACAATATAATTGGGAATCAAATTTTCAAGTTAATTGACATTTGTCACTATGATTGAAATCCGGGCCGTTATATAATAATTTTGCTATCCTTATCACAAACCTCAATTGGAGAATAATGTGACAGCTCAACTCATTGATGGAAAATTAATCGCCCAGCAAGTGCGTGACAGTGTGGCTGAAATAGTGGCAAAACGCACTGCCGCCGGAAAGCCAAAACCAACCCTGGCCACCGTGTTGGTCGGAGATCGCGTCGACTCAGCTACCTATGTTGCTTCAAAAGGCAAAGCCTGCCAGGAATTGGGCATGGGCTCTGTCAACCACCACTTGCCTGCCGATATCAATCAGGAAGATCTCGAAAAAGTCATCCGCGATCTCAATGCGGACACAGAGATTAGTGGCATTTTGGTCCAACTGCCCCTGCCCTCCAATTTGAATGAAGAACGCGTTCTTCAACTCATCAGCATCGAAAAGGATGTAGATGGGTTCTCACCCATCAATATCGGTAGATTGGCACAAAAAGGCCGCGAGCCACTGTTTGTGCCTTGCACACCCTATGGCTGCATTTACCTGCTTGAGCAGGCTGGTGTGAAAATTGAAGGTGCAAATGCCGTTGTATTGGGACGTTCAAACATCGTGGGTATGCCCGCAGCCCTGTTACTGATCGGCAAGAACGCCACGGTAACAGTCTGCCACTCGCGCACAAAGGATCTTCCTGCCGTCATCCGCCAAGCCGATATCCTGATTGCAGCCATCGGCAAGACTGAAATGGTTCGCGGTGATTGGATCAAGCCAGGCGCAGCCATCATTGATGTCGGCATCAACTCCAAACCAGACGCTTCCAAGAAAAGCGGGTACCGGCTGGTTGGTGACGTTAACTTTGACGAGGCCAAGGAAGTCGCCGGGTTCATCACCCCCGTCCCAGGTGGCGTTGGCCCCATGACAATTGCCATGCTGATGAAAAACACCCTTCGCGCTGCGCAGATCCAGCAAGGCGAATAAAAGTTCTTGGTTTCGGCAATTTTCGAATAGAAGAAGCCCCGTCTGGAATTTTCCCTGGTGGGGCTAAATTTTTTATTGGCGTTATTATCACCAACACATCACTGCCAAATATTCACTATCATTAAATTGATCTGGACAGGTACCTGTTAAAACAACTTGATGAGGAGATCCCAAAATGAGAAATATTATCAAGGATTTATGTGAAGCCCCGGCCGGACAGGCCGAAATTTTACAGGGAAATATGGCCTTCGCCACCGGCTGTGTCCGCGGCGGAGTTCATGCCGTGGATGGTTATCCCGGCACACCCAGCACCGAAGTAATCGATCGAAGCCTTTCTCAGGTGCAGGACATGATCAAGGTCGGCTGGTCAGTAAACGAAGCTGTAGCCGCTGCTGTTGGCCATGGTCATTCTATGGCCGGACGGGATTGTGTCGTGACCATGAAAATCCCCGGCTTGTTCCAGGCTGGCGATATTTTCACCAGCGGAGCGCTATACGTTCAGCCACGCGGGGCGCTTGTCTACTACATCGCCAGCGACTTCACCCCCAGTTCCACCCAACATACGCTTGATCCGCGCTATCTTTTCAAAAGCTGCTTTGTGCCGGTTTATGAACCACGCAACCACCAGGAAATGCACACCGCCGCCGCCCTAGCAGTGGAAATCTCCCGCGCCTATAAAACGCAGGTCGTTGTCATGCCAAATGGAAACATCTGCCACAGTGAAGGCCTGATTCACTTGATGCCAGTGCAGCAGCGTGATCCACTTCAAATGCCCGAAAGCTTAAAATCCTTTAACGTCCTACCCGCCATTGCCCGCAAAAATTACGATATTGTTCTTGCCGAGCGTATGCCGGCGCTGTTAGAAATGGTCGAAAAAAGTCCGCTCAACAAGTGGGAAAAATCCTCGGTCAAGTCCCAGCATGCTTCTGGTCACGGGAAAAAAGCGCGAATTGGCGTCATCACCTATGGTATTGGCGATATGTACGTTCGCGAGGTAAGGGAAACACTGGGAGCAGATTTCGACCTTCTCTCGCTGGCTTTCACGAATCCCCTTCCCATGCAGTTGATCCGTGAATTCTGCCAATCCATTGAAGGTGAGATTTATGTCATCGAAGATGGATATCGTTATTTGCAGGAAGCAATCGAAAATACAGGGTTTAAGGTGCTTGGAAAAGAACCTTTCAGCTCCTTAACCGAATGGAGCCCTGCCCTGGTCGCCGAAAAAATAGGTCTGGCTGCCCCAGCACAGCCACTCGCTGCCGGCAATTCTACAAAGCCAATCGTTGCCCGCCCGCCCGTCATTTGCCCTGGATGCCCATATCGATTATTTGCCCAGGAAATTTCCCTGCTCAAAAAGAAGAAAATGCTTGACGTGGTCTTCGGTGATATCGGCTGCAACACTCTGCTGTATTTCATGAATGCTCTGGATACTGGTTTAGCCATGGGCGCCAGTGAGTCAGAACGAATCGGTTACGTCTTTTCCCTCCCCGAAAAGGCTGGACGCTGCATCAGCCTGGTCGGTGATGGGACAGAATGTCACAGTGGGATGGATGCCACCCGCAATACGGTCTACCGCAATATCCCTGGTGTAAAAGTGATCCTGGATAACTCTTGGGCTGGCATGACTGGTGGTCAGCCCTCGCCCACCTCCCCTGAAAACCTGGCCGGGGAGAGTATGCGTTTTAGCCTGGTCGATTCCTTAAAAGGTCATGGCGCAAATGTTATCACGGTAGGAGCTTATGAAAAGAAGAATCTGCGCCAGTCGCTAAAAACCGCACTGGCTGAAGCCGAAAAAGGTGTCTTCACCACCCTGGTGGTTAGTGACGGGGTTTGTGTACAAAAGGTCCCTGCCAGCACCCAGCGCGTTTTTGTCGAGCCGGATGTTTGTAAGAAATGTAATGCCTGCCTGGTTTGCCCTGGTCTCGACCTCGACGCAAACGGTATACCTGTGGTCAATAACTTGTGCACTGGTTGTGGCGGATCTTCACCGGCCTGCGTGCAAATGTGCCCAACCAATGTGCTTAAGGTGGTCGATCTCATCGATCTAAACTTGCCAGACCTGCCAAAATTCGCCGATCCGCCGCAAGTTATTGAGATACCCGTATTCTCCAAGGCTGAGCTTCCTTCCAGGCTTTCGCTTGCCATCCGTGGGGTTGGCGGCCAGGGTAACCTGTTTTTTGGCAGCGTCATGTCGAAGCTGGCATTTCTTGCAGGTTATGATGACAGGAATATCATCAAGGGTGAAACACACGGCATGGCTCAGATGGGCGGACCAGTGATCAGCACCTTTAGCTGTGGCAACGTGGTTAGCCCGGTGCTGTTGCCCGGCACAGCTGACTGCCTGATCGCAATGGAAAAGAGCGAGGCGCTACGACCCGGCTTCCTTGAATTGCTCAAACCCGGTGGAACCATCATCCTGGCAGATACCCGCATCCTCCCGCCCGGTCTTCCTGAAGACCAATATCCAAATAATGAGCAAATTCACGCCAGCCTTAGCTCCTACAATGTCATTGAGGTGGATGTTCTCTCAAAAGCATTGGAACTGGGCGACCGCAGCGGGCGTACCGCCAATGTGGTCATGATGGGCATCCTCAGCACGCTGCAGCCCTTTAACTTGATCCCGGCGGAACTCTGGCTCCAGGCGCTAAAGAATTCGAACGCAAAACCGGCTGTGTGGGCTGCGAATTACATTGCCTTCCGAACCGGCCGGCAAATCGTCCTGGCCGGACGAACCGCCGAAGAAACAGCAGGGATGCTGGGATCCTGACCTTCTAACATTAATCGATTTGCCGGAGGTACCACCCTCAAATCGATTTTGTTTTCACGAACATCCCGGATTCGAGTAAAATGCTTCAAATACTTTTTTAGGAGCATGCCATGAGTCAACTTTTCACCATCGAAAACGCGATTGCGTTATTGACCCTAACGATTCTCGAAATCGTCCTGGGGATTGATAACATCATTTTCATTTCCATCTTGTCAGATAAACTTCCCAAAGAACAGCAAAACCGTGGGAGGCAAATCGGGCTTGCGCTTGCCATGGTTACACGCATCCTACTCCTGCTTTCGCTGAGTTGGATCATCCGCCTGGAAGAACCACTTTTCTCGTTTTTTTCGATTGGTTTCACGGGTCGCGATCTGATATTACTCTCCGGTGGCATGTTCCTGATCGGCAAAAGCACCATGGAAATCCATGACAAGCTGGAAGGCAAAACAGAAGAGCATTCCGCTACGCCGAAAACCCGCGTCACGATGGCCTCGGTTGTTTTTCAAATTGGCTTGCTTGATATAGTTTTTTCACTTGATTCCGTCATCACCGCGGTGGGAATGGCCAAAGAAATTCTTATCATGATTCTGGCGGTCATCATCGCTGTCATGGTCATGCTCTTCGCTTCTGAATCTATCAGCAAATTTGTCAATGGACACCCCACTATCAAAATCCTGGCGCTCAGCTTCCTGCTGCTGATTGGCACTTCTTTGCTGGTTGAGGGACTGCATCAGGAAATTCCAAAAGGCTATATCTATTTTGCGATGGCCTTTTCGGTATTTGTTGAAATGTTGAACATGCGTGTCCGCGGCCCAAGCGAACCCCTGGAACTGCACCAGGCTTATGAAGCCTCCACACCCACCAAAACCGGATCCTCGAAAAAAGCAAGGAAATAATCTACCAACTCCAGCGAGCCTGGCGTAAACGCCAGGTTCGCTGGTCTATAACCCCTTTTCACAGAGTGCTATTGGTCTTTATACTCTCATGAAAATACGCAGCTAAAAACCGAATAGAAACGCCAGGTCATTCACATTCGTACCGGTTGGACCAGGTTTCAGCAGATCACCCAAAGCAGAGAAATAGGCATACGCATTATTGTCCGCTAAGTAATCTTCAGGGTTAAGCCCTGCCTCTTTTCCCCGCAAAAAAGTCTCGCCGCTGACAACAGCCCCGGCAGCGTCCGTTGGTCCATCCTCACCATCTGTTGCCAGGCTGACCAACAGGCTACCCGGAAGATCAGCCAATTCGGTCACAGCCGCCAAAGCCAGTTCCTGGTTGCGGCCGCCTCGCCCATTTCCATGCACAGTAACTGTGGTTTCACCGCCGGCTACGATGCAAAATGGACGCTCCACAGGCTGGTTTGTCTGCAAAACTGACATAAGATACTGGCAGAGTTCAGCACCCACAACACGGGCTTCGCCTTGCAAGTCCCCGCGCAAATAATAAGTGTTGAATCCTTCCAATCTCGCCTGGTGCAAAGCTGCCTGCGCGGCCAACAAATTATCCCCGACAATCACATTATTCACAGACTCGAAAAGGCTGCTGCCTGGTTTTGGAGTTTCAGGTGCCGTTTGCAAGGAGCGCACAATCGCTAATGGGGTTTTCTCCATCAGCTCATATTTTTCGAGAATAGCCAGAGCATCCCTGGAACTGCTCCAATCCGGAGCAGTGGGTCCTGAAGCAATGGCCTCCAAGGGGCTGCCAACCACATCCGAGAGAATCAGGCTGATCACGCGCGCCGGAGCTGTCATCTGGGCCAGTCCGCCTCCTTTGACCGCGTCAAGATGCCGGCGCAGGGTGTTGATCTCATCGATCCGCGCGCCGCACGCCAACAGGCTGGCAGTCAGGGTCTGCATATCTTCCAGCGAAACACCAGGCAGCGGCGAGGTGATCAAAGCCGAGCCGCCACCCGAGATCAAGCAAATCAACAAATCATCCGCTGTGCAGCCTTTTACGAATGATTTCAATTTTTGAGCGCCAAGCAGACTGCCACCATTGGGGATAGGATGTCCACCGACCACCTGTTCAAAACCATTGGGCAGGCTGGCGACAAGATGTTTGACGATCAACAGACCACGGGGAACCTTATCTTCCAGCATGGCCGCCATAGCACCGGACATGGCAGCAGCTGCTTTACCCAATCCAAAGATGAGCACTCGTCTGACTTCTCCCAGATCATAACACTGAGCCAAAGACTCATTCTCAGCTGAACGGGCTATAACGAGTTGCCGACCTTCACGGTGGGCAAAACGGCGCACAGCTTCATCCGCTGCCACCGCATTGATCCCAGATGCCAAAATACGCGCAACAGCCCTGCCTTGAGGATGTGCCCGTAGGCTGCGTGTTAAGAAAGTTTCATTCAATTCCATAGCAGAATCCTGCTCATTGAGGCTTAGCAAAATATTTAGACAACAGCCCGCTGAGATCTACGGCGCTGTGCTCACGTAGAATGCGGAAGAAATCTCCTGATGTGGCAATTTGTCCGTCCATTTGAGTCGCATAATCTTTCAAAAAAGCGAAAAAAGCCTGGTCGCCAATCATCTGGCGTAATTCATCATAAAAACGCGCACCTTGCCGGTAAGTGGCATCCGTATATGGGCTAAAACCACCGTAACTTGGCACATCCCCATCGATCTTTCCCACTGGATTGTAAAAATCGATCCGGTTGGTCCACCACCAATGGACCGAACCCAGGTAGTTCTGCTCGTAAAACAATTTTTCGCAGTAAGTGGCCAATGCCTCATCCAGCCAGGGCTGATTAGCCTGGTCGCTCGCCACCCGTCCAAACCACCATTGGTGACTGGTCTCATGCGCCGCGATCATAACCAGATAGTCCTTTTCACTGCCAGTATACAGGTTATAAAAAGAGTTGCTCAGATAATACAGGCCGTCAAATTCCATACCATCATTGAAATCGCCCTGAACGGCGGCCAGTGTCCTGTGTGGGTATGGCCCGAATAAATGATTGTACATTTTCAGCGACTTTCCAGTCGCATCCAGCACAGCCAGTGCGCCGCTTTCGTTTCCCGGAAAGAAATAGCTGGCTACCGTCACGCCCTCCACTTCGGCTGAGACTACCCGAAACTGGCGGCTCATTGCCAGCACAAAATCACGCCCATTCTTCAAGAAATAGCGTTGACCTCCACCCTGCGCAGGCTGTGCCAACGCACTGGCCGCGATCACCGGGGCAGTCGCGCGGTCGACAAAACGCAAGGTTACGTCGAAATTGGCCAGTGGGTATACCAGGTGTTCGCCATACAGCCAGGGATCAGCCAGCCGCCAACCACTCTCCGGCTCAAAGGGGACCAGCATCGGATACCAGTCCGTCAAATTGACCTGCCGAGTCGTCACGCCGAAAATTTGTGGCAAGCTGAGCTTAGGATCGGCTTGTTTAATCTTCGGCAGTTCCAGCCGGTATTCGAGTTGGATCTGCGCGGTCTGTCCGGGTCGAATTGGCGCGACCAATTTCCACCGCAAACGCTGTCCATTGAGCGTGTAATCGGATACGACTCTACCATCCAGGCGCAGGTTGACTAAGTTGAATACGCCTGGTATGCGGTTGGGCTGTACGGCCAACAGGATATCCACGATCTCTACGGCGCTGGTATTCGGGAAGTCAATCTCTTGTTTGACATCCAGCGTTTTCGCCTCATAATCCATCCTGACATCGATAATATAGAGTGGCAGCCTGGTTGGCGCGGTCAATGTCCGCCCGGCTTCCCCGGGCAGTGTCTGGTCCTCTAAAACAGTCGATGTCTGACCCGCCTCTTCCGGGTGCGACTGCCCGGCTTCATCGAACTGTGTAAACTCCAATGCGGGCGTCTCCGCACCGCTGGCTCCAGGGTTTTCCGGGAAACTGCAACCCCCCAATCCAAAAAGCAACAAAAAAAGAATTAATCGCACAAACCAATGGGCCCGCATGGATTACCGGTATTGAAAAAATTGCTGGACCAGGTCAGAGATATCCACACTGGTATGCAGATCAAGAATGGCAAAAAAATCGTAGGCGCTGGCAATCCGGCCATTATTGCGGGCATAGTAGTCACGCAAAAAAGCAAAAAATGCCCGGTCACCGATACGGTCGCGTAATGATTGCAAAAAATGTGCGCCATTAAAATAGACCGCATTGACATACGCGCGAAAACTGCTCGTATCATAGATTCGCGTATCGACCCAGCCTGTGGCCTCTTGCGAATAAATCCGGAAATTCCACCACCAGCTGATTAGATCCGGATAGTTGTCCTCATAAAAAACATGTTCGCTGTAGGTAGACAGGGCTTCATCCAACCAGGGCTCTTCGGCCTGGTTATTTGCGACCACCCCATACCACCATTGGTGCGCGGTTTCGTGCACGGCGATGATCGATAGGTTGTTTTTCACTGATCCGTCAAATCCCCGGTAAAAATTACTTGCCAGAAAATAAAGTCCATCCGTTTCCAGCCCATCGTTCAGATCAGTTTCACAAACTGACAACGCAGCATGCGGATAGGGTCCAAATTCGGCGCTGTAAGTGTTGACCGACATGCGCGTCAATTCGAGCACCATCGCGGCGGCATCCGCATTCGCCGCAAAATAATAATTGTAAATAGTGATACCGTTGGCATCAGCGCTGCTGACCAGGAATTCGGGGCTGGCCGATATCGTGAAGTTGCGCGCATTTGGCAGGCTGTAAACCAGCGCCCCCTGGTCCAGCGCCGCCGGAGCCGAAGCAGCCACCACAGGCGCATTTGCCGGATCAGCAAAACTCAGGCTTACCCGAAAATCTGCTTTTTCGTAGACCAGATTTTCGCCATACGCAGCCGGGTCGGGTAGCACCCATTCCCCGCCAATATACGGAGGCACAAAGGGATACCAGTCAATCAGGTTAGTCTGGCGGCCGGTATAGCCGAAATTCTCGCCTTTCATCGAACTGTAAGGCAGAGTCAGGCTGTAATCTATCCCAATTTTGACCGACTGCCCGGGTTGGAGTGGTGCATCCAGGTTCACGCTCAGCCACTGTCCGTCCAGGCTGTAATTATTGGACGCCTGGCCATTGACCGCCAGCTTTTGCAAAGAAAACACACCCGACCACAGGTTTGGGTTGACTCCAAAAGCAATGCTTGCGAGCGTATCTGGCGATCGATTCGGGTAGACCACTTGCTCACTGACCGTCACGCTATGCCCGGCATAATCCATCAAGGCAGATAGTTCATACTGCGGCCTGGTCGGCGCCAGCGGGCTTAATTCAGTCGGCTCGGGTAGCTCGGTTGCCTGGTCCTGCCCGCCCGCCTGGGCTGTCTCAGTCGCCAATCCCGATTCTGCCACTGTTGGCGTTTCGCCTGGCTGCGGCGTCTCGGTTTCCGCTCCCGACGCCTCCACCATCGGCGTTTCGGTCACAGGTCCTGGGTCGTTCGTCGGTTGAGAGGGTTGAAACGGCGTGCTCGTAGCCTGTGGATTGGCCGTCACCAAAACATAATCCTCCAACGGTTGCGGATCTGTCGAAGTGCTTGTTTCGCTGGGGGTTGGCGCGCAGGCGCTCAATAAGAAAAAACAAGCCACAAATAAAAATATTCGGAAATGGCGGCCTTGAAGGAAGTTCATAGTTCTAGCGCTTGCCCCGTTTGGCCAGGAATACGACCAAAAATATTGCCGTTGCCGTCAACACGATGGCCGAGCCAGAGACAATATTGAGATGATAGCTGAGATACAAGCCCACCAAAGAAGACAGCGCTCCAATACCAGCCGAGATCCACATCATCGGCGCAAGGCGGCGAGTAAGCAAATAGGCCGTCGCTGCTGGCGTAACCAGCATGGCTGCCGCCAACCCAACCCCCACGGTTTGCAGCGAGATGACCACCGTCAATGCCAATAGCAGCAGCATGACATTGCGCAAAAGTTCCGCTGGCAGCCGCAGGGTCGCCGCCAGCACCGGATCGAACGAAATCACCATGAAAGGTCTGTAGAGCAAGGCAACTGTCACCAGGACCACCGCGCCCAAACCGAACGTGATCCATAAATCAGCGGGTGAGACTCCCAGCACATTCCCGAACAGAATATGGCTGAGGTCCACTGCGTAACTGCGAATAGATGAAATCATCGCAACGCCTAACGAAAGCGCCGCGGCAAACAGGATACCGATGGCAGTATCTTCCTTAATGGCTCCCTGCCTGGAAAAATAGCCAATCCCCAGGGCCACGACCGCAGCCGCTACCAACGCCCCAATCAACAGATTTCCACCCAGCAAATAGGCGATGGCCACGCCTGGCATGATCGCATGCGCCAGCGCATCGCCCAAAAAGGCCATTCCCCGCAGCACCACATAGGTCCCCATGACTGCGCACAATATACCCACCATCGTCCCGGCCAGCAAGCCGCGCTGCATGAAAGCATACGTAAGAGGTTGGATTAATAATTCTAAAAAGTTCACAACGATTGGTCCCGTAGATAGATTAAGAACAGAAGGCTCAGTTCACTGCCGGATGATGCTCCTCGCCCGGCGGACAGCATTCATCCACCAGCATGGCGCCGTTTTCCATCACCAGCAGCGAACTGCCAAAAGCTTTCTGCAGATTTTCCTGTCTCAAAACTTCCTGGGCAGCGCCATAGGCAACCAGGCGTTTGTTGATCAGCAGCACCGTATCGAAACGAGTGGCCGCCAGGTTCAGATCATGCGTCGAGATAATCGCCGTTACCTGGCGCTCACGCAGCCGGTCGAGCAGGCTCAGCGTGGCTTCCTGCGTGGTGACATCCACACCCGTGAAGGGTTCATCCATCAGCAAAATATGCGGTTCCTGGGCCAGCGCGCGCGCCAGGAAGACACGCTGCTGCTGCCCGCCCGAGAGATCACTGATCGAGGCCTTGGCCAGCCCGGCAATATCCATCTCCGCCAGGCTGCGCTCCACGGCTTGCTGATCTGCATGGTTTGGGCGCGAAAACCAACCGCGCTGGTTGTAGCGCCCCATCATGACCACATCCCCGACTGTGACCGGAAAATTCCAGTCCACTTCCTCACGCTGCGGAATATAAGCAACGCAATCCTTGTGATTACCCAACGGCAGACCATGGATCAGGATGCGCCCGGTTTTCAGCGGCAATAAACCGACCAGAGCCTTGAACAACGTCGATTTCCCGGCGCCGTTGGGACCCACAACCGCGATCCCCGCGCCGTGCGAAACTTGAAAACTGACCTCGTCCAAGACAATCTTATCCCCGTAGGCAACACTGATTTTTTCGACTTCAAGCCGGTGCGGAGTATGGGTCATCTCAATTCCAAAAAAAAATAAAATAAATTCTCAAAACCCTCGCAGGCTGAATCGCTAACGACACTTCGCGCACACGCCATACAACTGCAGCCAGTGTTCGTGGATGGTATACCCGGTTTTGCCGGAAATGGTCGAGATCAAAGGATCCAGATCATCGCCCTCGAAAAAGGTCACTTCTCCGCAATTTTGGCACATCAACAAATGTTGGTGACCCTGGCTGGCGCTGATGAAAGCCTGGCAGCCCGTCGGCGATTTGCTTCGCGGTGGATCCAGGTTCGATTTGCTTCGATTTGCTAAGCCAATCGTAAGAGCATCGGGACGATGCAGCAAATCATGGGGAAACAAGTCATGCACACGCTGGATCAGGTGCAGTTCCTCCAGCTTTTCCAGGGTTCGATAGACCGTCACCAGGCCCAATTCCGGGTACGTTGCCCGCGCCGAGTCGAAGATTTCCAACGGAGTCATCGCTCGCAAGCTGGCGCCGACAATCTCCACCACCGCGCGCCGCGAACCAGTCAGCCGGTAACCATTGTCAGATAAGACTTTTAGCCAGTTTTCAGCACTCATAAGACCTCTCTATTGAAAATCATTTTCAATTATAGGTTAAACGCGAGAGATGGTCAAGATGACGCATAGTTTCCTGCCTCGCCAATCTACCATTTTCCCGCCCCACCCGTAGTAGAATCAACCCATGCCAAACGACGATGTCACCCCAGTCCGCCAACAATACCTCGACGCCAAGCGCCAGTACCCCAACGCCATCTTGTTTTTCCGCCTTGGGGATTTTTATGAGACCTTTGACGAAGACGCCGAAACGATCTCGCGTGAACTGGACATCGTTCTCACCTCCCGCCCGGTTGGCAACGGCCTGCGCGTCCCCCTGGCTGGCATTCCGTATCACGCTGTCGATGCCTATCTTGTCCGCCTCATCGAAAAAGGCTACCATGTCGCCATTGCCGAACAAGTCGGCGAACAACCGGCCAAAGGCATCTTCCCGCGCAAAGTCGTCCGCGTCGTCACCCCCGGGACGCTCATCGAGGCCAATCTGCTCCCGGGCGACGCCAACAACTATCTGGCCGCCATCGTCATCGATGCCGAGAAAGCCGCTATCGCTTACGCCGATATCACCACCGGTGAGTTTGCCGTGACCGAACTTGAATTAGCCGGCGGGGCCACCTTGCGCGCCGAACTGACCCGCCTGCGTCCTGCCGAAATTATCCACCCGGATAACCTCAGCCTGCCCACCGGCGCGCCTGGTCACACCACGCCCTGGCCGGCCTGGCGCTTCGAACCCGGCCGCTGCAGCGAAAGCCTGCTCAAGCATTTCAACGCCGCCACCCTCGACGGTTTCGGCCTGAAAAACACCCCGCTCGCCGTGCGCGCCGCCGGAGCCATTCTGCAATACCTGCGCGAGACCGAACCCGCCGCGCTCAACCTGCTCACCAGCCTGCGCCATTACAGCCTGGACGAATTCATGACCCTGGATGCCGCCACCCGCCGCAACCTCGAACTGACCGAAACCCTGCGCGACAGTCCCGCTTCCGGCGCGGGGCGCGGCGAATCCAAAGGCTCGCTGCTTGGCGCCCTCGATTACACCGTCACCCCCATGGGCAAACGCCTGCTGCGCCGCTGGGTCAGCCAACCCCTGCTCGACCTCCCCAAAATTCTAGCCCGCCAGGATGGTGTTGAATATTTTTTCAACGCCGCCTTGCTCCGCGCCGAAATTCGGATCGCCCTCAAACCTCTCGCCGATCTCGAACGCCTGACCAACCGTATTTTGTCCGGGCACGCGCAGCCCCGCGACCTGGTCGCGCTCAGGGAAACCCTGCGGCGCATTCCCGCCATCCAAAACATCTTCCCCGCCAACCCCGCGCCTATCCAGACCAGCCTCGACCTGCTCTCGCCCTGTTCGGCTGAATTTTCCTTGTTGGAAGCCTCCATCTCCGACGACCCGCCCGCCACCCTGCAAAACACCGGCATCCTGCGCCCCGGATACTCCGCAGAGTTGGACGGCGTCATCGCCGCTTCAGCCCACGCCCGCGAATGGATCAACAACCTCGAATCCATCGAACGTGAGCGCACCGGCATTAAAACCCTCAAGGTCGGCTACAACAAGGTCTTTGGTTACTACCTCGAGATTTCGGCTGGCCAGGCCGCCAACGCGCCCGCCAACTACATCCGCAAACAGACCCTGGTCAACGCTGAGCGTTACATCACCCCCGAGATGAAGGAATATGAAACCCTCGTGCTCAACGCCGAGGAGCGCATCCGCGAGATCGAACAGCGCCTGTTCAAAGAAGTCTGCCTGACCCTCGCAAAATCCACCCCGCAACTGCTCAGCAGCGCCCGCGCCCTGGCCGAGCTCGATTGCCTCGCCTCCCTGGCTGAAGCCGCCGCCCTGGCGGGTTACGTCCGCCCGGAAATGGTCGCCGGCGACATTCTCGAAGTCCGCGATGGCCGCCATCCAGTCGTCGAGAACGGTCTCAAGGACGAGCGCTTCGTCCCCAACGATACCATTTTTGAGCCTGGCGAACGCATCCGCGTCATCACCGGGCCAAACATGGCAGGTAAATCCACCTATCTACGCCAGGTCGCCCTGATCGCATTAATGGCCCAGATGGGCAGCTTCGTCCCGGCTGCCTCCGCCAGGCTCAGCCTGGTCGATCGCATTTTCACCCGCATCGGCGCCCAGGACGAAATCCATGCCGGTCAATCGACCTTCATGGTCGAGATGATTGAAACCGCCAACATCCTGCATCACGCCACCCCGCGCTCGCTGCTCATCCTGGATGAGATCGGGCGCGGCACCAGCACCTATGATGGTGTTTCGATTGCCTGGGCCGTCGTCGAATACATCCACAACCACCCGCAGTTGCGCGCCAAGACCTTCTTCGCTACCCATTACCACGAGCTGACCCAGTTGGCCGACCTGCTCCCCGGCGTGCGCAATTACAACGTGGCCGTCACCGAGGCGGATGGCAAGGTCATCTTCCTGCACAAAATCATCCCCGGCGGCGCTGATCGCTCCTACGGCATCCACGTCGCCCAGTTGGCCGGCCTGCCGCGCCCCGTCACCCAGCGCGCCACCGAGATCATGGCCGAACTCGAGAAATCCTCCGGGCGCGCGATCAAGATCAACCCCGTCGCCGCCCAGCAAGCCGCCCTCTTCCCCGAAACCAATCCCCTGCTCGACGAACTAAAACGCGTCGACATCAACGCCCTGGCCCCCATCGAAGCCCTGAATAAATTATTCGAATGGCAAAAAAAATATTTGCAATAGGATCTCCCCATGCTAAATTTCACATTGAACCCCGCCTTCTGGCTCGACCGCCCCGTCTTCGTCACCGGCGCTACCGGGCTGGTCGGCAGTTGGCTCGTCCGCAGGCTGCTCGAAGCCAATGCGGACGTCGTCTGCCTGGTCCGCGATTGGGTCCCGCAAAGCGAGCTGGTCCGCGCGGCCTTGATCGACAGGGTCAAGGTCGTCCGCGGCGACATCCGCGATCGCGAGCTGCTCGAACGCAGCCTGGGCGAATACGAGATCGACACGGTCATCCACCTGGCCGCCCAGACCATCGTTACCATTGCCAATCGCAACCCGCTCTCCACCTTTGAAACCAATATCGCCGGCACCTGGAACCTGCTCGAAGCCTGCCGCCGCAGCCCCAGGGTCAGGCAAATTGTCGTCGCCTCCTCCGATAAAGCCTACGGTGACCAGGAAATCCTGCCTTACGACGAGCAAACTCCGCTCCAGGGCCAGCACCCCTACGATGTCAGCAAATCCGCCGCTGATTTGATCGCCCACACCTATGCCGTCAGCTATGACCTGCCCGTCGCCATCACCCGCTGTGGCAACTTCTATGGCGGCGGTGATTTAAACTGGAACCGCATCATCCCCGGCACCATCCGCTCCGTCCTGCGCGGCCAAAGACCGCTGATCCGCTCGGACGGCCAATCCATCCGCGATTATTTTTACGTCGAAGACGGCGCCGCCGCATACCTGCTCCTGGCCGAAAAACTGGCCGCCCGGCCCGAACTCAAAGGTCAGGCGTTCAATTTCTCGAACGAAACCCAGGTCACCGTCAGCCAGATCGTCACCCAAATTCTGCAGCTGATGGATTCAAATCTCGCCCCGGATATTCGCAATGAAGCCAGCAACGAAATCCGCCACCAATATCTCAGCGCGGCCAAGGCCCGCCACCTGCTGGACTGGTCCCCGCTCTTCTCCCCGCAAGAAGCCTTGCGCCGCACCATCGCCTGGTACCGCGAGTTCTTTGCAAACCAGCCGGGCAGTTTCTAAAACAGGCCACCGTTTTTGGCTGGGATATATCCCCCATAGGTTCAACCTACCATGGAATATGATAAACTTAATTTATGAATTCGTTTTATTGACTTGCATGCAAAAATCGCGCCAATTTTGAAACCTTATGCCCGCCGGGTTTCTGTTATCCTAAAAAAACAAAAAATATCAGCGAGAATCCGCCTAATCAGACCTTATCCGCGTTCTGATCAGCATGGAACCGCAAAGAGCCTGAGTAGTAACTAATTTTGGTAATATCTTTTTTTAAGGTGGCTTATGAAAGTAGCAATTCTCGCCGGTGGCCTGGGCACACGTTTATCCGAAGAAACCGTCGTCAAACCAAAACCCATGGTTGAGATCGGCGGTAAACCCATGCTCTGGCACATCATGAAAATTTATGCCGCCTACGGTTATAATGAATTTGTCCTGGCGCTTGGCTACAAAGGCGATCTGATCAAGGATTATTTCCTCAACTACCACCATCGCGCGCGCAGCCTCACCGTCAAGCTCAACACCGGCGAAATTGTGCTCCATGGCGGCAGCAGCGAAGACTGGATCGTTCACCTGCTCGACACCGGTTCAGAAACCCAAACAGGCGGACGCATCAAGCGCTTGGCAAATTTTATCGGCAGCGAACCCTTTATGCTCACCTATGGCGATGGAGTCAGCAATATAAAAATTCCAGAACTGCTCGAGTTTCATCAAAGCCAACATGGCCTGGTCACCCTGACCGCCGTCCATCCCGCCGCCCGCTTCGGCCAGATGCTGGTCCAGAACGGCAAGGTTACCCAGTTCAAGGAAAAAACCCAGATCGGCGAAGGTTGGATCAACGGCGGTTTTTTTGTCCTCGAACCGCAGATCGTCGATTACATCCACGATGATGACACCTCCTGGGGAATTTGAGTCGCTCGAAAAGCTTGCCGCCGAAGGCCAGGTATCCGCGTACCAGCACGAATCCTTCTGGCAGTCGATGGATACGATCCGTGATGTCAGTTTACTGGAAAGGCTCTGGCAGGAAGGCTCGCCCCCATGGAAAATTTGGCCTTGAACCCCGCCTTCTGGCTCAATCGCCCCAGCGCCTGGCGCCCGGAGTTTTTTGCGCATGCCCACTAAAGCCCAGCGCCTGCGCGCGAAGATCCTCAAGCTAACCGGGGAATACTTCCACGAAGCCTTCCCCGCCCGCGAATTTATCCCGGGGGTAAGCCCCGTGCCTGTTTCCGGCAAAGTCTTTGATGCGGCTGAGCTGCAGTCGCTGGTCGATTCGTCTTTGGATTTCTGGCTGACCACCGGGCGCTTCGCCGAACAGTTCGAGAAGGAATTTTCACGCTGGTGGGGCTTGCGCCATGCCATCCTGGTCAACTCCGGCTCCTCAGCCAACCTGCTCGCCCTCAGCGCGCTGACCTCCGCGCAGCTTGGCTCCAAGGCGCTCAAACCTGGCGATGAGGTCATCACCGTCGCCGCTGGCTTCCCGACCACGGTCAACCCGATCATCCAGAACCAGCTTGTCCCCGTTTTCGTCGATGTGCATATCCCCACGTATAATATCGATATCAACCAGCTTGACGCTGCGCTTTCCTCCCGCACCCGCGCCATCATCCTGGCCCATACGCTGGGCAACCCCTTCGATCTGCAAACGGTCACCGAATTCGCCCGTCAGCATCACCTTTGGCTGATCGAAGACTGCTGCGATGCCGCTGGCGCCCGCTATCAAGATCAAATGGTCGGGACCTTCGGCCAGATCGCCACGGTCAGCTTCTACCCGGCCCACCACATCACCATGGGCGAAGGCGGCGCGCTGCTCACCGACCAGCCCAAACTCAAGACCCTGATCGAATCTTTCCGCGATTGGGGCCGGGACTGCTGGTGCGAGCCGGGCCAGGACGGCACCTGCGCCAAACGCTTCGACTGGCAGCTCGGCGACCTGCCGCATGGCTACGATCACAAATACACCTACTCGCACATAGGCTACAACCTGAAAGCCACCGACATGCAAGCCGCCGTCGGGCTGGCCCAGATCCAAAAGCTGGACGGCTTCATTGCCACCCGCCGCGCCAACTTCGCCTATCTGAACGCCGGCATGCAGGATTTACAGGAATTCTTCATCCTGCCCGAAGCCACCCCGCACAGCCAACCCAGTTGGTTCGGCTTCCCCCTCGCCGTGCGCCCCGGCGCGCCCTTCAACCGCAGCCTGGTCATCCAGATCCTGGAAAGCCACAAAATCGCCACCCGCCTGCTCTTTGGCGGCAACCTCACCCGCCAACCGGCCTATAAAAACATACCGCAGCGCAGCGTTGGCGCTCTCGGGAACTCGGATTTCGTCATGAACAACGTCTTCTGGGTCGGCCTCTACCCCGGCCTGAGCGCTGAAATGCTCGCTTACCTGCTTGAAATCTTCCACCAAATCGTTTCCAGCGCCTTATCCACCTCGAAGGGGATTTAACCTTGGATCATCTGGGCTATTATGAATCCCCTGGCCTCTGACCTCGACCACGTTCTCGACCACACCCGTGAACTCTGGGATGAACTTCGCGGCGAGCGCTTGTTCATTACCGGCGGCACCGGTTTTTTTGGCTGCTGGTTGCTGGAAAGTTTTCTCTGGGCAAATGAACGTCTACATTTGGGATCGAGCATCACAGTCTTGACCCGCCAGCCGCAGGCCTTTATCGACAGGCTGCCTCACCTGGCCTTGGCTGAAGCCGTCAACTTGCTGCCCGGCGATGTGCGCAGCTTTGCGTTTCCTTCCGGGACATTTTCGCATGTAATCCACGCTGCCACCCAGCCTGAAAATATAACGCTGGGATTTGATCCAATTAAGCAGTTCCACGCAAATATCACCGGTACACAACGGACGTTAGAATTTGCTCACACTTGTGCAACAAAAAAAGTCCTTTTTACAAGCTCCGGAGCTATTTATGGTAACCAACCCGCTGAGCTGACACATATCCCCGAAACTTACAACGGCGCTCCAGCTACAACCGATACGGGTAGCGTCTACGGGCACAGCAAACGCATTTCTGAATATATGTGCGCTTTTTATGCTCAAAAATGTTCAATCAACGTCAACATTGCGCGTTGTTTTACCTTTGTGGGTCCCTACCTGCCCTTAGATACCAATTATGCCATCGGAAATTTTATCCGAGATGCTTTAATAGGTAGTTCAATCCAAATTAATGGTGATGGAACGCCCTATCGTTCTTATCTTTATACAGCCGATCTAGCCATCTGGTTGTGGACAATTCTCTTTCGCGGTCAGTCATGCCGTCCATATAATGTTGGTTCGGACGAGTATCTCAATATTGCTGATTTGGCCCAGTTGGTCAAGAAAGTTGTCGCTCCAAAAGTTTCCGTGGATATGGACGGGGTTCCCATGACGGGTAAACCGGCCAAACGTTATGTGCCGTCTATCGAGCGTTGCAAGGTTGAGCTTGGCTTACAAGTCCACATTCCGCTGCCCGATGCCATTCGCCGGACGGCAGGTTGGAATGATATGCTTGCCCATAAAATACAAAAAGGCGCATAAGATGAAATTATCCGATTTCGTAATCCAATTTCTGGTCGAGAAAGACATTCGCACCATCTTCATGGTCTCTGGCGGCGGAATCATGCATCTGGTGGATTCCGTCGGAAAGAATTCGAACATCCGCTATTACTGCAACTATCACGAACAGGCCTGCGCCCACAGCGCAGAAGTATACAGTCGAGTGACGGGCAAGATCGGAACCTGCCTGGTTACCACCGGCCCGGGTGGCACGAACGCTCTCTCAGGGGTAGCCAGCGCTTGGGTCGATTCGATCCCAATCCTGGTTCTTTCCGGCCAGGTACGCCAGGATCTGATCGCCGATTACTCCAAGATCAGGCAGCGAGGCCCGCAGGAAGGCAATGTAGTGGAGATGGCTCGACCGGTGACGAAATATGCCCTCACCCTGCTCAACCCACAAAAGGTACGTTACGAACTGGAAAAAGCCCTCTATTTGGCCATCAGTGGCAGACCTGGGCCGGTTTGGCTCGACTTTCCTCTCGACGTACAGGGAGCCGAGGTCGACGAGACCTTACTGGAACCGTTTGTACCTCCATTAGTGGAAGTGTCCCCCAATAAGCTTGAAGAGCAAGTCAGCCAGTTCATCCAGCTTGCCCGCGAAGCGCGCCGTCCCCTTATTCTGCCCGGGAATGGCATCCACCTCGCCCACGCTGAAGCCTTGCTGGAACAATTGCTGGAAAGGATGCCTTTTCCGGTCGTCCTACCGAATTGCGCAAAAGACCTGGTACCCGAGTCACACCCCAGATACATGGGTGTCTTCGGCACTGCCGGGCAGCGGCGCGCCAACTTCGCCGTTCAGAATGCAGACTGTGTTCTCTTCCTTGCATCCGGAATCAATATCACCAAGGCAGGTTTCAATTACAAAGGCTTCGCCCCTCGCGCGAAAAAGGTTCTGGTCGATATAGACGAAGGTCAGTTGCACCATCAAGTAATCCAGCCCGATTTTGCGATACAGGCCGACGCGCATGCTTTTCTAGTTGAGCTACTGCGTCAGATTGATGCAAATGGGTTGCTGTTCTCACCATCGCCGAAATGGTTGGGGACTTGCGCTCGCTGGAAAGAACGCTACCCAATCATCCTGGATGAGTTTTACCTGGACATGGATCACGTCAACTCGTACGTGTTCGTGGATAAGTTGTCGGATCTCCTTTCCTCCTCAGACATCGTGGTTGCCGGAAATGGGATTGACGAGGTCAGTTACTGGCAAGCCTTCAAGGTCAAGCCCGGCCAGCGCACAATGATCAGCGGAAATTGGGGCCCAATGGGCTGGGACCTGCCAGCGGCGGTCGGAGCATGTATCGGGAGCACGCGCCGAACCATTTGCCTGAGCGGGGATGGCAGCTTTCAGTGGAACGTGCAGGAGTTGTTAACGATCAAGCATTATCACCTGCCGGTCAAGATCTTCATTTTCAATAACCAGGGCTACACCAACATCCGTCTCACCCAGGCTAACTTCTTCGGGCGTTTCGTCGGAGCGGATGAGTCTTCCGGGGTCAGCAATCCGAATTTTGCCCATCTGGCGGCAGCCTTTGGCCTGGCTTACTCGCAGATCCGCAACAACGCTGAGATCGAAGATGGCATCCGGGACGCCCTGCAAACCGCAGGCCCAACCCTGTGCGAACTGAACATCGCCATCGGGCAAGGCATTACACCCAAGGCCTCGTCTTTCCGGCGCGAAGACGGCACCATCGAGTCCCGTCCGCTGGAAGACATGGCCCCCTTCCTGCCCAGGGACGAGATTTGGGAAAACATGCATCTGTTTGACGATTAAGGATAGCACCCTCGGACAGAATTTTTGATGACTTTTTGCAAAAAGGATTGAGCCATGGAATTCAAAATTGGTAACCGCATGATCGGAACAGGATATTCTCCACTGGTGATTGCAGAAATTGGGATTAACCACGAAGGGGATATTGAAAAAGCAATCCGTATGGTAGATGACGCTCACACTGCAGGCTGTGAATGCGTCAAATTCCAATCGCATGTGATCGAAGATGAAATGATACCCAATGATGTCGTTCCTGGGAATACGACTGAGACCATCTGGAACATTATGAGGCGCTGCACATTGTCAGAGGGTGAAGAGATCAAACTCAAAAGCTATGTTGAATCTTTGGGAATGATCTATTTGTGTACACCTTTCTCGCGCGCGGCGGCTGAACGGCTAAAACGTATGAAAGTCAGCGCGTACAAGATTGGTTCAGGGGAGTGCAACAATTATCCACTGATCAAACACATCGCGTCCGACGGCAAGCCAATTATTCTCAGCACAGGCATGAACGATCTGGAATCCATTGAACCTGCCGTGGAAATCCTGCGCCAGGCTGAAGTTCCCTTTGCCTTGTTGCATTGCACCTCCATCTACCCTACTCCCTACGAGAAGGTTCGTCTCGGTGGACTTGTTGAACTTGCCGAGCACTTCCCGGATGCCGTAATTGGCCTGAGCGATCACTCACTTGGCAATTACACCTGCTTTGCCGCTATTGCATTAGGCGCGCGGATATTAGAAAAGCATTTTACATCTGATAAAACCTGGCCAGGGCCTGATGTTCCAATCTCAATTGACCCCACCGAATTAAAAGATCTCGTTATTGGCTCTAACTCCATTCACTTATCACTTGGGGGGGCAAAAACAGTCCTGCCAGATGAAAAACCGACAATTGATTTTGCCTATGCCTGCGTCGTCTCGATCCGCGATATCAAGCCAGGAGAAAAGCTGTCCACGGAAAATATTTGGGTAAAGAGGCCGGGTACAGGAGAAATCAAAGCAGCAAATTACGATAAATTACTTGGAAAAACGATAGGTTTTGGCATTCCAAAAGATAAACAACTCAAATGGGCTGATATCATAGAGGATGTAGCGTAATGAATGAACAAACCGACAAAATAAGTGCTGATTCATTACGTCTGCAATTGATCGGCATTGCCGGCACATCCAGGGATATTTTGCTTTCTATTTTTACGCTTAAGAGTTTTATTCTCAGTGATAAGATAATGGCCCAGGTATTAACGCTGGAGGCAAGTCACTACAAATACATACTTCCATCAAAATTGGAAGAATCTTGTCAAATAATTGCCAGTGACATTATCCAATTCGGGCCTAACATCTTAGGTCTTTCCACCTACACATGGAATTATGATGCCGTGATGAGAATTGCGGAACTTGTAAAAAAAACGAATCCGCTGGTAAAAGTGATTCTCGGTGGGCCTGAAATTGCGGCATCAGACATTATCAGAGGCAAGTACAATCACCTACCAGTAGATTTTCTCATTTGTGGAGAGGGCGAAATGCCTTTGTATCGGCTGCTGCGCTGCCTAATGCAAGGCGATGAAGGTAGTCTGAAAGATATTTCCAGGCTCGCGTATCGCGCCGCTGATCAATTTAAATATAAAGACATAATCGACCCGGAAGCAGACATCATCCAAGATCTTGCGGAATGCCCTTCCCCATACCTTTCAGGAGTCGTGCCGGAGTCTCTACTTTCAACTGGGTTTCAAGCAAACATAGAGACCCAGCGTGGATGCAATTTCCGTTGCGCCTATTGTCTCTACCACACGAATTTTCCGTCTATTCGCTATCGCAATCTTCATGATGTAGTCGACGAAATCGAGTTGCTTTATGAACGCGGCGTTAAAGATTTTAGGATCACGGATGCCAATTTTTTATCTAAAAAAGATTTTGCTGCTGAAATCCTGATTGAATTGATCAGGAGAAATATCAAAATGTCTTTTTTCTTTGAAGCCATACCTTCGTTTGTTGATAAGAGAATAGCCAATTTGATGAAGGAATACCGTGATCTTTCACCAGACATCCAAATCCTGATAGGCATTGGACTGCAAACGATCAATCGGGAAGCGCTTCAAGCAATCAAGAGAAAACTCCCAATAGAGCATTTTAATCGCGCCTTTGACCTGTGCTCCAATGCCGGTGTTGTGATCAAGACCGATATTATTTTGGGATTGCCCTACGAAACCAAGAAAACCTATCTTGATTTAATGGAGTATGTTGCCGATAAAATGCGCAATGGTTACAACTACCTGAGTTTGTCAGTTTTGCGAGTTTTGCCTGGTTCGGAACTCCACGATATTGTGATGAACGCCGGCCTCGAGGCGGACCCGAATGACAGTGAGCACTTTGTTTATCAAACACCAACGATGAACCGTCAGGATTTGGTCGAGTGTATGAAAATCAGTTGCGTCGCTATCAAGCTCTTTCACACTCTGAATATTGTGAGCCGTATGAACCTTCGAGACAAATATTTTGAAGTTAAGGATAGGTCGAATGTCAGCCATGTTCAGCTGCTCTGCCATTTTGTTGATTTCTTCGAAAGATCCCTTGCGAGAACCAATTCTGATTTCGTGAAAGCTGGTTTTCCGCGGGCCGAACATTATTGGTATTTTGATTTGCACAAGGAAATCTCGGATGAGTCCATCGCCGCTGAATTGAACAGACTTCTGGAAATTGGGATAGAGGCATAACAAATGAGCAATACCAATCTAAAATTTTATTTTGACGATAACCTGATTAAATGGCGCGGTTCCCAGGGGATTGCAATCCACGTTCCAAAGGATGAATTATTTTTTTTACCACACTCGATAAACTACAGGTGCGGAAACTTGTACAATGTGTGGAATAATAAAGAATGAGAAACATAGGAGTTCTCACTACTTCCCGCGCTGAATACGGTATCCTGCGACTTGTTCTGAAAGAAATTGTGGCAGATACCCAACTTTGTCTGCAATTATTCGTAGGCGGAGCGCACCTGTCCCCGGAATTCGGGAACACGGTTGAACAGATCGAATTCCCCATCACCGAACGGGTGGAGTGCCTGATGTCCAGCGAGACACCCGAGGGAATTGCCAAAAGCATCGGGATGACATCCTTTGGTTTTGCTCAAGCGTTTGCCCGTACACGCCCAGACATCCTGCTTATCACCGGAGATCGCTTCGAGGCTGCGGCAGTTGCGATGGCTGCAATGCCATTCAAAATACCTGTTGCTCACCTGGGCGGTGGGGATGTGACTCTCGGAGCATTTGATGAAAACCTGCGCCATGCCATTACCAAGATGTCGCATCTGCATTTCTGCTATGCAAAAGAGCAAGCCGTCCGCGTTTTGCAAATGGGCGAGAATCCAGAACAGGTGATCGTTACTGGCAACCCGGCACTGGACGGGCTGGATGCAACTCATGGGAATCCAGTTGCCGAGGGAGCATTAGTGGTCATATTCCATCCGGTAACGCTGGAATATGAACGCACAGACGAATATATTGACAATCTGTTGGCGGCGCTAAAGCAACGAACCGAACCAATTGTGTTTATCCTGCCCAATGCGGACACCGCCGGACGCAAGATTATTAAGAAGATGCGCCGATTCCCTAAAGCCCAGGCTCACGCCAATTTGGTTCCAGAGATGTTCTATGACCTGTTACGTCATGCAGTGGCTATTGTAGGCAATTCATCCTCCGCCCTGATGGAAGCACCGTCATTTGATCTGCCCGCCGTAAACATTGGCACGCGGCAGGCAGGGCGGTTGCGGGGCGCCAATGTGATTGATGTTGGTTATTCAACTGAAGAAATTTTGGCAGGTATTGAGCAGGCATTGGCGTTACGTCTGGAGGGTATAATAAACCCGTATGGTGACGGACATGCCGTTCCGCGCATTATCCAAGCTTTAAAACACACACCGCTGGATATTATCGAAAAGAAGTTCTATAGCTTTTGTCATTGCTGAAATGGATATCGCTTCCTGCTGACCCGATCGAAAGCGCTTTCAGGTTGGAAATGATCCACCCAACCTTGGGTGCGATTGTATTATATGTTAATACCAGCCCGAAAATGATAAACCAATTAATTCAAAATAATACATCACCTATCATTACTAAGGGACAAATATGACCGAGGAAAACAATTATTCCAAGGAACTTGAAAATCAATTAAACGAGTTACTAGACGAAAATCTTGATTTAGTTAGACACCTTGAGAATACGGCCTTTGACCAATTGACAAAATCGTTTGGCGATCGAATGGTTCTCTTCGGCGCTGGAGAACTGGGATGTAAAACGCTTTCAGGTTTGCGTCTGGTAGGAATAGAACCGTTAGCCTTTGCAGATAATAATCCAAAACTGTGGAATACAGCTATTAATGGGCTTCAAGTTTTATCTCCCCAGGATGCAGTCCTTCAATTCGGCCAGACAGCTACCTTTGTAATCACCATTTGGCGAGCTAATGGCGGAGATCGGCAGGCCGTAAGGCGAAAACAACTATTAGATCTAAATTGTGCTAATGTGATTTCCTTCGGCTACTTGTTCTGGAAGTATCCAGATGTTTTCTTTCCTCATGCTTGCTTAGAATTACCCAGCACATTTCATCAACATACCAATGAACTGCGAAAACTTTTTTATATGTGGGCAGATGACGATTCCCGCCGAGAGTATCTTGCACAATTAAGATTTAGGATGAAACTCGACTTTGATGGCTTAGCCTCGCCAGTTTCTCATAAACAATATTTTCCTGACGATTTATTTACTATCCTTCCTGATGAAGTATTCATAGATTGTGGTGCCTTTGATGGCGACACTATTCGAGAATTCCTGCAGCACAATAAAAATTTCTCCGGCAAAATCCTTGCGTTTGAGCCTGATCAGATAAATTTTCATAAACTGCAGGAATATATTTCAACTCTTCCCGAGCCGATTAGAAATAATGTGATTACAAATCAGGTTCCTGTAGGTACTTGTGGCCAAAAGGTGCGCTTTATGACCACGGGTACAGTATCATCCCGGGTAATAGAGAACGGAGAGGTTGAACTGAATTGTGTTTGTATTGATCAGCAAATGATCGACGCCGCACCATCATTCATAAAAATGGATATAGAAGGGGCTGAGATAGATGCTCTCAATGGCGCTCGCAAAACAATACAACGTTTTCGGCCTATCTTAGCCATCTGTGTCTATCATAAACCTGACCATTTATGGAAGATACCCCTTTTGATTTCGTCCTGTCTTGATGATTATCGTTTTTTTCTCAGGCCACATGATGAAGAAAGTTGGGATTTGGTCTGCTATGCAATTCCCAAAGAAAGACTCTTAAGGGGTATGTTCAGTGGACTATCATAATGACAGAAAAGACAAAAAGCATTAGGCAATGCGCCATTTGCTCTGGGGATCAAACACGTTTGATTTATCAGCAACGCTTTTCTATGTTGTCTGCTGGTAGTCTGATAAATGGATATGATGTTGTGATTTGTCAGGACTGTGGTTTTTGCTTCGCAAAAAATCTCCCAGATCAAGCAGCTTTCGATGCATATTATCGTGAAATGTCCAAGTACGAGCACCAGGATCGCTCTGGACAGCCATCCGAGTTTGAGAGACGTCAATTTCCGGCGCTGGTCAAGTTTATCCAAAAGCATAATCCCAATCCACGCGCGCGTATTTTAGAGATTGGTTGCGCAAATGGCGGGCTGCTGAACGCGCTGAAACAATCCGGATACCAAAACCTTTTCGGGGTTGACCCATCTCCCATCTGTGCGCGAAACGCCGAGCAACTGTATCAAATCAGCGTTTTAACCACTCCCCTCTCGAAAATAAAAGTAGAGATAGGCCCGTTTGATTTTATTATTTTGGTCGCCGTACTGGAACATATCCAGGATTTGCACGGCGCGTTAAAAAAACTTTACAACCTTTTATCATCTGCCGGGAAAATTTTTATTGAAGTTCCGGATGCCACAAAATTCACATCGTCCCCAGATGCCCCATTTCAGGAATTCAGCATTGAACATATAAATTTCTTCTCCCAAAGATCACTGGCAAATATTATGGGTACCTACGGTTTTGTGGAGATTGATTCGACACAAATATCCTATGACCAAACAGATACTCACACCGGATGCGCAATCAGAATGGTGTTTCAAAAAGATAATGTAAGCAATAAATTTGATCCTATCTTGGATCACGATACCGAGGCCGGACTGCAAAATTACATCGCTGCATCACAAAAAACCGAAGATCATATGCATAAAAAAGTAAACGAACTGATTGATAGTCAGCAGTCTCTTATCGTATGGGGTGTTGGCACGCACACACAAAGACTCTTGGCAACAAGCCGGCTTGCAAGCGCAAATATTATTGCTTTTGTGGATTCCAACCCCAACTATCAAGGCAAACAACTAAATAACGTCCCTATCATCCGTCCCGATCTTTTAATTGGAACCGAAGAGCCAATTCTTGTTTCATCAAGGATATTTCAAAGCGAAATCATTCATCAAATTCAATTCGAGCTTAAACTCAAAAATAAAATATTTACACTTTATGAGGGCTAATTGAAAAAAATTTCCATCGTCACAGGTTGTTTCAACGAAGAAGAAAACCTTCCCGAACTTTTCAGGCAGCTTACAGAAGTAGTTAATAAATTTGATGGCAAATACACGTATGAAATAATCATTGCTGACAACAATTCAAGTGACCACTCACCTCAGATCCTGCGTGAGCTGGCGCTGAAAAATAAAAACGTGAAGGTAATCTTGAATTCCCGAAATTTCGGACCAGACCGCTCCGGCTATAACGCCATTATGCAAGCTTATGGCGACGCAGTCATAACCATGGCATCTGATCTGCAAAATCCACCTTCCATGATCAATGAGTTTATCGAAAAGTGGGAGCAAGGCTATAAGATAGTTATGACTGTAAAATCGAGCAGCAAGGAGTCTGTTTTTATTTTTTTCCTGCGCTCCTTCTATTACAAAGCATTAGCCGCCCTTTCGGATGTTCACCTTGTCCCCCACTTCACCGGGTTCGGTCTCTACGACCGGCAGGTGATTGATATTTTGCGTTCCCTAAATGATCCATATCCATACTTTCGGGGTCTGATTGCCGATATTGGTTTTGAAGCAGCAATTATCGAATTTACACAACCCGCACGCATACACGGTAAGAGTAAGAGCAGCATTCCATATCTTTTTGAAGAAGCCATGTTAGGAATCACCAGCTACACCAAAGTACCTTTGCGCCTTGCTATGATCATGGGTTTTATTTCTGGGGTGATAAGCTTCTTGATCGGCTTGTTTTACCTGGTTTATAAGCTCTTGTTCTGGAATAGCTTCTCGGTGGGAACCGCGCCGGTTATCATCGGCTTGTTCTTTTTTGCGTCTGTACAGTTGATCTTTTTGGGTATCATCGGTGAGTACATCTCTATGATCTATATTCATGTCCTCAACCGGCCGCTGGTATACGAAAAAGAACGGATTAACTTCTAATCACATCCACAGCAAACAATAGTCATAAACCAGTTGAATTTTGATCTGCGGCTATTGTTCTTTTCTTATCGCCTGGCCAGGTCATTTTGCCCTATTCGAATCCAAATAAATGGTTTTCCGCGCTTGTGCCAGAGACCACCCAGCCTGAGAATGCCAGGCGCACCCGGATGATCCTGGCGGCAGCTTTTTTGCTGGCTGCCATTTTGCTATTCCTGGCCCTGCGCGGGCTGGACTGGGCTAAATTTATTGAAACATTTAGAAATGCGCGCTATGCCTGGCTCCCGCTGGCCTACGCCTGGGGCAGCTTATCCTATTTCGCCCGCGCGGCGCGTTGGCGCCTGTTAATCCAATCCGAAAAACCCGTGGGCCTTCGGCAGGTGTTTTGGGCCAACATGGTCGGCTACCTGGCCAACAACATTTTGCCCGCGCGCGCCGGTGAATTGGTCCGCGCGGCATATCTGGGCGCCAGGACCCGCATCAGCCTCCCATTTATCCTCGCCACCGGGATGGCCGAGCGGCTGGTCGACGTGGTCGCCCTGGTCATGCTCGGCTCATTTGCGCTGGGCGCTACTGGCTTGACCTCTGCGCCGCTCCAGAAGGCGCTGATGGCCATGACCGTCTTCGGCGGGTTTGGCTTGGTGATCATGCTTATGCTGCCGCGCTTTGGGTGCAGAATGGAGAAAATACTCTTCGCCTTGCCCATGCTCGATGACGCACTCAAGGCGCGCCTGGCCGGGCTTCTGCAACAGTTTTTACGCGGATTGCGCGCATTACTGAATATCCGGCGCGCCACTGGTTTTGGGCTGCTGACCCTGCTCATCTGGCTTATGGATGGGCTTGGCACGATACTCGGAGGATTTATCCTCAATCTTCACTTCACGCTCCTGCAGGCGCTCGTTTTACTGGCCGGGCTGGGCCTTTCCAGCGCTTTGCCAGCTACACCCGGCTATGTGGGTATCTACCAGTTTGTTGCGATGCTGGTGCTGGTTCCATTCGGATTCTCCAACGCCGAAGCCGTGGCGTACATCCTGTTTGCCCAGGTCAATGGCTTTCTACTTGTCTCAGCCTGGGGTGCCTTAGGACTCTGGAATGCCTCGCCGCCGCCAACCCTGATTGATTAAACGAAACCAGATCACATTTCGCATGGATAACTCGCATGTTTGCTAACTATACCCTCCAAGATATTTTTTCCACGAGCCTGGCCTTTTTCCTCTTTCCACTTGTCTTTGTCTTTCCCGGGTTTGTCATTGGCTGGTTGCTCAATATTTTCGAGATCAAGCAGCGCTCCCTTTTGATGCAGTTGGGGATCGCAGTGATTCTATCCTTCGCGATCAGCCCGATTCTCGTTTTCCTGTGCTGGCGCCTGGTTTCCTTTGAATTTACCCTCGCGGTTCTACTTGCCTTCTTCGTCATTTTCTGCATCATTTTTCTAAAGAGTTCGCTCTCGAACCCCCGCAAACCTCTACTAAAAGGCGCGCGCATCGCCTTGGGCCTGGCTGCCGCCTGGATCTTGTTGGCCATGCTTTCCCTGGTGGATATGCAACTCGGCAACCGCCTTTACTATTCGATTGTCTCCCTCGATTACACCACCCGCGTGGCTGTCACCGATGCAATTACCAGGACCGGCCTGCCACCTACCAACCCGAGTTACTTCCCCGGCGAGCCTGTCCAATTGACCTCGCTATATTATTTTTGGTATGTCCTGGTCAGCCTCATCGCGAAAACCGGCCATGGCCTTGTCGGCGGGCGCACCGCCCTGATCGCCTCCGTCCTCTGGGCCGGATTGGGCCTGATGGCCTTGATCTCCGTTTATCTCCGCCTGAGAGCGCCGAACAATTTCCGCAAGCCCTGGCGCCTGGCGGTCATCGGTATTGGCAGCCTGGCCATTGGCGGCCTTGACATTTTGCCAATCCTGGTCATGATCATTACTTCCTGGCTAGTGCTTGGAAAATTCTACTTTGATGGCGGCATCGAACATTGGAATGAACAAATCGCCACCTGGTTAACTTCTGTCCTTTGGGATCCTCATCATGTTGCCAGTTTGGTCGCCTGTGTCACCAGCCTGTTGCTGGTTCAATTTGTCGCCAAACGGCCGCGCCCTGCTCAAATTGCTGCGCTAAGCATTGCCGGGCTTGGTTTTGCTTCTGCCTTCGGCCTCTCCACCTGGACCACTCTGGTTTTTTGCGCATTTTGGGGCATCTGGTTTGTTTATCAATTCGTTTTCGAGAAAAATTACGCTCTTTCCATCTTGATGCTACTTTCCGGGGTCACCGCATTATTAGCCGCCTCTCCTTTTATTTCAGATCTGCTGGGGGGGGTGGGCTCATCCGACGGGTTCCCGCTTATATTGAGTGTCAGAAGATTTAATCTAGTTCTCCCGATCACACTCCCTCTTCTCCCGGTGTGGCAGGAATTGATCCTTTTTTTGCTCTTACCCATGAACTACCTGCTGGAGTTGGGCTATTTTTTTTTAATCGCTTTCATCGGATTGAAGCAATTTAGGCTGCGCGCTTTCAAAACCAATCCATACCACACAGCCGAGATAATTTTGCTAGCCGTCACTATTCTCCTGGCTTCCTTTGTCAAATCCACGGTTGGCAATAATGACTTTGGCTGGCGCGCCTGGCTCTTTGGTCAATTTGTCCTGCTTGTCTGGAGCGCAGACATCCTCATCGAACTCATGAACAGCAAACCAGTCACATCTCCAAAACCGATCCTTAAGATTCTCGCTGAAAAACACCCCTTAATGACCCTATTCCTGCTGATTGGCCTGCTCACCACCTTCTCGAACGCCTTATTTTTACGAACCTGGCCGCTAGCCATTGAGGCCAACCTGACAAACCTGGTTGATATTCCCAGAGATTCACATTTAGGCCAGCGCACTGTCGCCGCCAAGCAGGCATATGACTTTATTTCCGAGCATGTCCCGCTCACTGCGATCATTCAGACCAACCCAAACACTCTGTTTGACCGTCCTTTGGGGCTCTACGGCAATCGCCAAACAGCCATCTCCATGCTGGCCGGCTATGGTGTCTCTGCCAGCGCTATGGAGGCGCTCGCCAAACAAATCGAGCCTATATTTCTATCCCAAAATGCAATTTCCTGGGATTGGATCGACCAGATCTGCCGCCAATACCACATCAATATTCTCGTCGTCAACGATTTGGATCCACTCTGGAGCAATCTAGCAATATTAGAAAAAGCACGCCCGCCCCTATATCAAAATGATTATTATGCTGTCTTCAATTGTGGAACAAAACACCCCTGAGTTATGCAGCGCATGCTGCAGTCGAGAGAAAACAATATAATTCCGCGTGAATCCGACAAATCCGCGTTTGTCCGCGTTCCATTTTTTGACCTGCTGGATGGGCGGTTAATCATTTGAAACAGCAACCTCAAGGCTGGGATTGTCCACGGGTATACATCGTTCGCGGGCGGGTACGACCACCGGTCACCGGCCAGAACACCTCCTCACTGGAATAGGTGATTGGCGTTCCCACATAATATTTATCCACATCTGCCCAAATACTGTTCGGCTGATCGAGCAAGATGGCGCTAAATTTTTGACCGCTCAGAGCTGCGCTGATTTCTGCGCTCAGCGCGCTCCAGCTCTGGGGCTCCTGTCGCCCAAAATTGCCGCGGATTTCCTGGAGGGCGATTAGGTGCGCATAGGGCTTTTTCCCGGCCAAAATGGCCAGGGCATTGTGATTGGGGATCAACACATCACCGTCCACTTCTCTCAAGCGATCCACCAGCGCTTGGCCCGCCTGCAAATCGACGCTGCTCGGGATCTGCGCCTGGGGATTGTACAAAAGAGCCAGGAATTGGGCAATACACAGGCTGTAGAGCAAGGCCTGCCTGAAGTCCCGCCGCGGCCCTCTCAGGCGCTCGAGCAGCCAGGGCAGGTTGGTGCCAAATACAATTGCCAGGGCTGTATAAAAAGGCAGGTAATTATTGTTGTAACTGCCCGGGTTCAGGCTGGCCAGGATGGAAGTTCCCAACATCACCACGGCAAACACCTGCCACAACCCGCCTTTACCCTTCAAGACCGCCAGCGGCTCGGAAACAAAGCGCGCGCAGCCCACAGCGCAGGCGATGCAGACCGGCAATATAATCATCAGCGGCTGACCAATATAGGCTGGACCCGGGCCGGGCAGGCTGTGCAGACTCGGCAGGCTGAAAATGTAATACCAGAACCAGCCCGTGGAGCGAGCATTTTCAAACCAGACCCAACAGCCCGAGCTGACCAGAAAAGTCAAACCAGTCAATATTGCAGCCCGCCGGTTCCGAAAAATAAAAACATACACCAGCAGGCCGGCAAACACAAAGATGGCCGTTTGTTTGCTTAAGAAGGCGCAGGTGAACACCAGGCCTGCCAGCAGGCTGGACAGCCAATCCTCTTTTTCCAACAAACAGGTGGCAGCCAATAACAGGCAGATAAAAAGCATATCCACCCGCGCAATATCAAACCAGGCGCCGCCAATTCGAAATATAGCCGCAAAAAACCCGGCCGCGATCAATCCCCAAAAAGCGGACTGAGTCTGGCGCCGCGTAATCGCGAAAATCAACCCGCCAATCCCAGCCGAGGCTGCCAGCGAAACCAGCCTGAGCGGCAGAAACCAGTTGTTGTTGATCACTTTTGCCAGAAGGGCCGATAAATAATAATACAGCGGCGGGTAAATATTGGGGATGTATTCCAGGCTCGGCGCGACATACAACGACTTCCCCTCCAGCAAGCGCAGGACCTGCACCAGGGAACCGCCCTCCATCCATTCCAGGTCAAAAAGATAGGCCGCCCGCGAGATTGTGATGTAGACAACCACGCCCACAAACCAGGCACACAAAATAAACAAAGGGGCGCGAAAATAAATAGGGCTGGAGATCTTTTTGACGGGCAAGGAAAACGAATTTATAGGCATAATATGCAGTTTGGTTTTTTAGCAATTATTGGAGAAATTCATATCCAGACCGATGTATCCTGTCAGGGCCATTTTCATAGACTTGCCATCAGGACTTTGGTTGACACAATTGGTAAACACCAGTGATGATGGTTAACTCGGTTTTTCAGTAGTCTTCATGTCCCGCAGGACACCCAAAAGGATGAAAATGCGCGATAACGAGCGTAACCCGGCTGACACAGTCCATTTTCAGATTGTGATGCCTGTAAGTTCCTCGAATTGACGACTTAATAAAGGCATTGCCCTTATACTTAGGATTTCGGCTGAGCCATCCTACCCTTTTGCAAAGTCTTATGGAAAAGTGTGTCTGACTGAAGCCAACAGCACCTGGAGACTGTATGCGCCAAGGAATAGCACTGCGAATACAAGTGAAAGCCCAGAGATCCAGTTGCACACGCTTTGATACACTGGGATTTCCCATTCAGGTTGGCCGTATTTTGCAAAGGCCTGCAGTTTATCACGGTCTTGAATCCTGATCCTTTCAAAGGGACGCGTGTAATTGCTCTCCGGAAACACATACCCGCTTGGGTTCGTCATATTGAAATAGCCATCCGAAACATCCCAGATGGAGCCCGCCTTGATTTCTGGACGAAAATTCTCCAGAAAATAACCAAAAATGGGTTCATATAATTCCAAATTGCTCTCCCCCCTTTGCAGGGCTTGGGTGTTGCTTTCCTGGGTGCTGATGGCGGTTACCTCAAAAATTTTCCCCGCCAGGATGGATTGATAGATTGGTGTAGAGGCGCTGACATCATAAATGCGCCCTTGTATATCCTTTGTAAAAATGAAATAGGTACTCAGCGGCAGCAGGGTTAATATGTTAGCCAGGATGAATAGGGATGCTGATTTTTTCTGTGACCATTTCTTCGAAAATGAATTGTAGATGACTGCGGCGAGCAGCGCGAGTGGGAAAAGAAACGCTGCCGCGATGCGCGCATTGGCGCGCATTGAACTCAGAATGGGCAGTTGGCGTAAGTATGGGTAAAACAAGCCGGTTGCAAGCGTGAATTCCACGGTGAGCCAGGTAAAAAAAATAAAACACAGAACGGCGATCCATTTTTTATTCGATGTAACCCGCGTGAAATAATTGTGGGGTGCATGAAAAAACTTATTGATTCCGGCCAGGAGTATCCCAAACACCACTGGTGACAGAGACATGTCAAATTCCCAATAACCATAAGTTGCGCCAGTGGCATAAGCCAGATAAGGAGGTAATAAATTGGGATCCAGCCTGGCAATTGCAAAAAGTGGTACCAGGTTCATGGTTCCAAGTAATTGTAGAAAAATGCCAAAAATCGCACTCAAGGTATTTACAGAATAAACATCCGCCATTAACCTGGGAAAAAAACGCATCAATGAATACACGGCAAATAATTTGGAAGCCGAAAGCAGCACCCCGACCAGACCCCCGAAAAGAAGCGTGACAGATAGACGTTTCCAGGAAAATATTTCTGGCTTATTCAGATGAATTAGCGGGAAGATCATTAAGCTGGAGAGGCCAAATATAACAATGAGGAAAAAACCAGCCTGGTGAACAAGCAGCGCCAGCACCGCGCCAAGTAGTACCCCGGCAACGCCGGCAGGTAAGGCTGGATCAAATACCAGTAGCACAATGATCGCAAGCAAAGGAAAGGGTTGGTAACCCAGGTGTCCGACAGCAATTCGCTCCATCATAAAACCATTTGCGGAAAAAAAGATGGCTCCCAAAACGCTTGCTTGCATGGGTAGATTCAGTACCCTTTGGAAGAAACGGTAACTGGCAAGAAACCCCAGGCTGATGAAGACGACTGAAGAAATAATAACAGCCTGCCAGGGTGTCATCCAAAAAAGCAAGATTTCCAAGAGCGAAAATTGAATATTTTGTGGGTTTGAGAAGGCGGGGATCCCGCCCCCAAAACTGGGGGTGTACCATTGAATAGTTAAACCATTATTGCGAAAATGGATAATCGTATCAAGCATTTGGGCAATAAAAAATCTGTAATCATGTCCGACCATTGGATAATTCAGATTGATGAATAGATAAAGAACCCAATTGATCAGGATCAGGTTTGCGATGATGATTATCATCGTCCAATAGGTATTCTTGATTTTCATTTTGAAAAGCCTCGTGACGTTTATTGGCGAGAATTGAAAACCTCATTGCCCGAAAAAATCTCCAGCCTTAATGTTTGCCTCAATAGAAATACAAAATTGCATTGAGATAATAGGGATATGGTAGAAATGGTAAGGTTAATTTCGATGACCTATTGTCCTCGGTTCGTGGGTTTACGTAATCCCAAAATCAGCTCACCTTGAAGAATATACATCACAGCCTCCGCCGTATAGCCTCGTTTGTGGACAAATTCTTCGATCAATTCGCGCTTTGTATAGTGGGTGATGTGCTCATCAGCATAGGCCTGAGGAAGCAGGATTTTGTAGAGCCATTCGATAACCTGCCACTGCCACTTGGCATAATCGGGGGTGCCTAGTATCAGGAGTCCATCTGGCTGAAGTACGCGATCCAGTTCGCTCAGAACATTGGCTCGTGGTACATGCTCAATGACTTGGGAACAAATCACACAGGGAAACGAATTTTGAGTGACAGGTAGGTCAAATATTGAGCCTTGGATAGTCGGGCGCCCGTAGCGACGAGCGAAACGAAGTTTTCGAAACAAAATGTCCAGGGCGACGCTGCCTGGAGGTAATGCTTCGATAATCCGGCTGGATCCACAGCCGACATCCAGACATTTTCCTTCGCTGACCAATAACTGTGTGATGTGTTTGTAGCGTTGGCGCTGCCAGTAACGTTGCGGAGGTACAAGCGCATCATAGGCGCGGGTATCGTAATCAGCGCTTGCGATGGAATTCCGTAAACGCCATAAACGTGCAAATGCTTTCAAGTATGCCAGCCCGAATTGAATTATGCGCACATAAGGAATCGTGTTATTACGAGAAATATAGGTAAAAGGGATTTCGCGGATTTGATGACCCGCCATCAATATCATGACAAGGATTTCTTGCAGAATGTCGTAATCTTTGTTATTCGTTGCCAGACCTTTAACAACCTGAGATTTATATAAGCGAAAACCATTAGACATGTCGCGAACACGCAAGTCTAGTCCGCGGCTAAACACGCCATTCAGTAATTTGCTGACGATTGTCCGCATCATGGGCATAGTGGCTTGCCCGCCAGGGATATACCGCGAAGCGATGATTACATCGGCAGTATTTCGAACGTCCCACAAGTCACGCAAAAAACCTGTGTTGGCCTGGTCTGCATCCATGACAACGATATAGTCTCCGACTGCATGCTGAAACCCGGTAGACAATGCTGCGCCATATCCGGCTTCTGATGGCGAGCATAGTCTGGCGTGGTTGTGACCGATCACTTCACGAGTGCGTTCATCAGCGTCCTTTTCGGACACAATAATTTCGTAAATGATCGAGTTGGCAATTAAAGCAGAATGAACCTGAGGCATTAGGTTGGCCAAATTATCAGCTTCATTGTCTGCGGGAATAATCACTGAAAGGTCAAAGTGCTTGTCGATATGCACGACCTGCGCGGGTCGCAACCCTTCCAGCTCATAACCGCTTGTATCTGCTTGCGGTGATTCTTCAAAGATATTATCTCCCCGCTTCATTGCTAAAGTTCTCTTTTTCAAAATTCGAGAGCGCCTCGTCACTGGCGGCTTCCCATACGGCGAACTCACGCGCGATCTCGTCCGAATCAGAAGCTACTTCGACCGATGGCGTTACTTGCAGATAAAGATCTTTGATGAGGATGCCATTTCTGAAAATCTGATGGCTGATTGGTTCCTGAATCCAGGCGACGAGATTCTCCGAACCAGAATCGGAATACAGACGGTGTCCATCCTGGATAATCGCAGTTGCGCTGTTGAGTGTCATTTTTCCTCTCCTGAAATAAAAGGCTAAAATTGTGCTTCAATATAAGAATTAGTTATGGGCATTTTCACCACAAATTAAACAAATCATCGTTTATCCGTATTCTTGTTACAGCATTTCACTAACTCGTTCCGAGTGTA
>CAZHWV010000011.1:0-5877 GCA_964536185.1 uncultured Anaerolinea sp.
GTTGGGATGGTGGTGGATACGTTTTTCGAGCCCAACCGATTCAAGCGCTTCCGTGGCGCGCGCGCGCTGTTCGGCCTGGCTCAAATCAATGCTGATATCGTATAGCATCGGCATCATCACGTTATCCAGTGCCGAGAGCCGCGGCAGCAAGTTGAAAGACTGGAAGACAAAGCCGATTTTCTGGTTGCGCACATCCGCCAAATCGTTTTTATTCAGCTTGCTAACATCGCGCCCATCCAGAAAATAAGCCCCGGAAGTCGGTCGATCCAGGCAACCCAGGATATTCATCAAAGTCGATTTTCCTGAACCAGAGGGCCCCATGATGGCGACGAACTCGCCGCGCTGCACATTTGCGCTCAAATCATTCAGCGCATACACCATGGCTTCCTCGTCTTCACCGTACACCTTACTCAGGTTTTGAACGTCGATCAAATATTCGCTCATGGCATCGGCCCTTATTTGGTTTCAACCACGCCGGTGCTGATCACATCGCCAGCCTTCAAGCCGCTCAAAATCTGGACATTGGCCAGGTCACGCAGACCGATGGTAACCGGGGTCAGCTTCAGACTGCTGTCGGATTGAACCATGAAGACCGCGTAGGATCCAGCGGATAGTTCTCGCAACGCCTGCGCAGGCACCAACACAGTGCCTTTGGCTTCGCCGGCGACAACTTCAACTTCGGCGGTCATTCCACTCAGGAATAGGGTTTCACTTGTGGATGGTTCCAGCGTTGCCCAGGCGCTGACTGCCGGGGAACCATCTATGATCGCCAGTTCAGGATCAATCCGATCGATGGTGCCATCGAAAACCTGGTCAGGATAGGCGTCAAAAGTGACTCGCACGGGTAGTCCTATCTTCATTTGCGCCAGATCGGTTTCTTCGACATAAAAATGCAGATACTTCTCATTGTTTGAAATGGCCACTACCGGCGTCGTACCCACCGATTGGCCGACTGCCACATTCACTTCAGTAACCAGACCTGCGTTGGGTGATGTCAGGTTGGCCCCATCAACAGTTAGCTGCGCAGATTTCACATCCAGGCAAGCCTGGGAGAGTTTGGAGGTCAATGTGCCAAGAGCGCTCAAATCGGCGCAGGTATCTGTGCTACTCAAGCGTTCAAAGTAAGCATTAGCGTCTGCCAGCGACAGCTCGGCGGTGCGGACTTTGGCGCGTGCCAGGCTGATTTCGTCGGCGGTGGGTGGAATGACGGTCTCAACCACCAGGTCAGTTACCAGGTCTTTATAGGTGTATGGAAAGGTGACGGGGATATATTCTGCGCGATAGGTGTACATAGCCCCATCCAGAACACTTTGCGCACGCTTAACTTCGCTTTCAGCAAGGGTCAGATCCGCCGCGGGAGCATTGGCGGCTTTCTTTTCATCCAACACGGCCTGCGCTTTAGCGAGTTTAAGTTCGCTGTTGTAAACAGTTGGGCTGATTAGATATTGCAGCGTGATGATGGAAGTGTTGAGAGTATCCTGGGCATTCAGCCGGGCAATTTCGGCGGCATTCAAAGCATCTGACGAGATCAGCGCTTGTAAGGCCAGTTCCTTGGTCGCCAACTGCAAACGGGCAGCGCTGTCATCCAGGCGCACCAGCACCTGTCCCTGGCTGACTTCTTTACCAACCTGGGCTGCGACTTCCAGGACGGTTCCGCCTGTGCGAAAGCCAAGATCCACCCGCGAGGCGGACACCAGGTTGCCCGCTCCGCTGACCACGATCAAAAGGTCGCCTGTGCGCGCCTTGGCGGTTTGCAATGGCGCGGCTTCGGCTGCTGCCGTGGGCATGCCCCAGAAATAATAAGCGCCTCCGGCGGCCAGAATAAGGGTGATGATGATGCCTGTAATTAACCAGGGATTTTTCTTCGATTTGGACATTGCATTCTCCTCAAAATGAATTTCTTCAAGGATATCAACCAAATGTGAAGGTAGTGTAAAGAATAAGATAAGAAGGTGTCAAGTTAATGTGGCAGCTTGGGACAAGATTGAACTTTATCCGCCTGGCAGCACTCCATTTTGCGAAAACTGCTTTTTTGGAATGATTTGCCGTGTTCAAATTGTGTCGCTTGTTCAATTTATTAAATGATAGCAATACTTAGGCACTCATACGATAGCGTATCTTTACACAATCTTTACATATAATTTGCACAACCCGTACAAATTATAATTACAATCAGACCAATTAATCTATGCAGCCCCGTGCTGTAACCAGGACTACCTCGGAGAAAATGATGTTCACAATATTTGGTAAACGTATTCGCTTGTTTCGCCCACGCAGCATCTGGATCCGTAAAGTGGTGCAGTTTTTCTTTTTTGCGCTGATCGCATTCATCTCCATTAACAAAACCCTGGTCGAAAGCGGCGGAGGGATATCCTTCCTCTCCAGCGCCTCGCTGCATGCCCTGTGTCCATTTGGCGGCGTGGTTACGATCTACCAGTATGCCACTACCGGCACTTTTGTCCAGCATCTCCATGAGGCCGCGTTTGCGCTGATGGTGATTGGGCTTGTTCTGGCTGTTCTCTTTGGACCAGTTTTTTGTGGCTGGGTTTGCCCGCTCGGTACAGTCCAGGAGTGGGTCAGCATGCTCGGCAAAAAGTTCTTCAAACGCCGCTTCAACCATTTCGTCCCCGAAAAGCTGGATAATGTCCTGCGCTATATCCGCTACATCGTTTTGGCCTGGGTCATTTATATGACCGCTTCCACCAGCACCCTGATCTTTGCCAGCTATGATCCCTACTTCGCCCTGTTCAATTTATGGAGCAGTGAAGTCGCCATCGGCGGCGTGATCGTTCTGGCTGTCACGCTTGGTCTATCCCTCTTCGTTGAACGCCCCTGGTGCAAATATGCCTGCCCTTACGGTGCAGTGCTTGGCCTGAGCAACATGTTTCGCATCTTCAGCATCCGCCGCAGCGAAACCACCTGCAAGGCCGATAGCGCCTGCTCGATCATGTGCCCGATGAACATCCCCGTGGATACCAAGACCACCGTTCACGATCATCAGTGCATCTCCTGCCTGGAATGCACATCCGAAGCCATCTGCCCAGTTGCCAAAACCGTTATCTTTTCAGCACGAGGTATAAAATGACCATCAACTCTAAAACTCTCGCCGCGCTGGTAATGGTAATTCTTTTCGGCGGCATTCTAATCTCAGCTCAATTAGGCTGGTGGCAGACAGAAAACAGCAAGGTGGCTGCCACCTTTAAAGAAGGCGAATTCGCCGGACAGGCCAACCCCGCAGACATTCGCGGCTCTTACACCTTTGGCGATGTGGAAAAGAACTTTGGCGTACCCGCCTCGGTTCTGGGAGAGGCTTTCAATGTCAGCACCGATCCAGCCGCCTTCCAGATCATGCAGCTCGAAGAAATGGCGATCGAAGGTGAAGTGGAAATTGGGACGTCTTCGGTTCGATTGTTTGTAGCTTTCTATAAAAACATGCCCTTCGATCTTTCCACCGATACTTATCTGCCCGAATCCGCATCAGCCCTACTCAAAAAACAAAATCTCACATCCGAACAAAGCGCCTATCTGGAAACACACACCACAACCGTGGTGGTCGGCGAAGCAGTACCAAGCCCGCAAGCCGGAACCACGCCACAACCCGAGAGCACAGCACAAGTCGAAGCCACAGCTGGGGAAGCCTCAACCGAGCGAATCATCAAAGGCAGTACGACTTTTGGCGACATTCTCAGCTGGGGAGTATCCCAGCCAGCCATCGAAAAAATCCTGGGCATGCCAATGCCTACCGATCCTGCGGCCACACCCAAGGAATTTTGCACCAGCAACAGCCTCGATTATGAAACCATAAAACCGGCTCTACAAGCCGAAGTGGATAAAACAAAATAACCCGGGTTTACAAAACTCCTTCGCCACCACATCCTCCCTTCACATTTCAGACCGAGAGAAAAAATGAACACAAACAACAATATCAAAATTATCACAGTCCTGCTGGTGTTAGCACTTGGAATCACTAGCTGTACCACCCAGCCGGCTTCAAATATCAGCCCTGCCGAGCAGGTTGTCATCGTCGTCGCTGCCACATCCGAGCCGGCCATACCCATCAGCGCCGCAGTAGAACCGACCATCGAGGTCGTATCTACTGCTCCAGAAACCACTGCGCCTGCCAGTGAAACCACGCTTGAAAATCCAGCCATGGGCTTGAACGCAGAAGAGGCTGCCGCGCTGCTCTTCATGATCGAAGAAGAAAAACTGGCTCGCGATGTCTATAACACGCTCTTCGCTACATGGAATATTCAGATCTTCCAGAATATTGCAGGCAGTGAGCAGAAACATGTTGACCAAATCGGTCTGTTGATTAGCAACTACAATTTGCCGAACCCAACCCAGGCCCCCGGCATCTTTACAGATCAAAACCTTCAGGCACTCTATAACACCCTGATCGCTCAGGGTAATCAATCACTCAATGACGCCATCAAAGTCGGCGGCGCAGTCGAAGAAATTGACATCCTCGATTTACAAACACGCCTCTCCAAGACCGACAACGCTGACATTCAACTGGCCTACAATAATTTGTTGAATGGATCATATAACCATCTGAAATCTTTCGTAAACACACTGAGCACCCAGAGCGGCGAGATATACAGCCAGCAGTATTTGACGGCTGAACAATATCAGACCATCCTGAGCAGCACGCAGGGCAATGGGACGGGGCAGGGGAATGGCAAACCCTAACCCAAACCCAAGGCGTTCACAAGATGCGCCTTTTTCCATAAACGGGAAATGGAAACAATTAATCTGTGCAGCCCCGTGCTGTAACCAGGACTACCTCGGAGAAATCCATGAGGCCGCCTTTGCAGTGAAGTCGCCATCGGCGGCGTGATCGTTCTGGCTGTCACGCTTGGTCTATCCCTCTTCGTTGAACGCCCCTGGTGCAAATATGCCTGCCCTTACGGTGCAGTGCTTGGCCTGAGCAACATGTTTCGCATCTTCAGCATCCGCCGCAGCGAAACCACCTGCAAGGCCGATAGCGCCTGCTCGATCATGTGCCCGATGAACATCCCCGTGGATACCAAGACCACCGTTCACGATCATCAGTGCATCTCCTGCCTGGAATGCACATCCGAAGCCATCTGCCCAGTTGCCAAAACCGTTATCTTTTCAGCACGAGGTATAAAATGACCATCAACTCTAAAACTCTCGCCGCGCTGGTAATGGTAATTCTTTTCGGCGGCATTCTAATCTCAGCTCAATTAGGCTGGTGGCAGACAGAAAACAGCAAGGTGGCTGCCACCTTTAAAGAAGGCGAATTCGCCGGACAGGCCAACCCCGCAGACATTCGCGGCTCTTACACCTTTAGAGATGTGGAAAAGAACTTTGGCGTACCCGCCTCGGTTCTGGGAGAGGCTTTCAATATCAGCACCGATCCAGCCGCCTTCCAGGTAAAGAATCTCGAGGGGACGGCCACCGACAGCGGCGTGGAAATCGGCACGGCCTCGGTGCGCCTGTTCGTTTCTTTTTACAAGAACATGCCCTTCGATCTATCAACGGATATCTATTTACCCGAAGCCGCGGCGGCTGTGCTCAAGCAACAGAGCTTGACACCCGAACAAAGCGCTTATCTGGAAACCCATACCGCCAAACTTGCCGCTCCCGAAACAGGCATTACTCCTGGGGTTGAAGCAACACCAAAAGCCGAATCCACCTCGGCGTCAGAATCTACAGACCGAACCATCAAGGGAAAAACAACCTTTGGCGAAATCCTTGGTTGGGGTGTCTCACAAGCCAGTATCGAAGGAATTCTCGGCAAACCCATGCCCAGCGATGCAGCTGCCACTGTCAAGGATTTCTGCACCACCAACAGTCTGGATTTTGAAACCATCAAACCCGCCCTGCAGGCCGAAGTTGACAAACTGAAATAGC
>CAZHWV010000011.1:5887-46600 GCA_964536185.1 uncultured Anaerolinea sp.
GCCAAGGATCTTAAGGAAAGCCACCAAGCCAAACGTGAATGACAAAACAGAGCCGCTGCTCTAGCTCTGTTTTGTCATCATTAAAAACGAATCGCCCAACTGTGTACATCAAAAAGGGTTACCCTCAATTCCAGGCGTTAGCCTTTTCAATATCCTTACGCATCAGTATACTTGTATCAACAATCTGTCTAAACAAAGGCTTTACCCCATGGCAAACTTATGACCTATCCAGAACACTTTTTTCTGAAAACCACCCAGCTCCGCTTAACCCGCTGATTTAAATAATTAATCGTCCCGAATATCTTCAGCGCATGCATCCCCATAAACGCTTTTTCCTGATCTTTTTAAGCCTGGTGGTCCTGATCGGGATCATCGGCTATTCAATATTTGCTGATCTGCCATCCATCGAAACCATCCCGGAACACCTGAACCAACCATCGATCCGCATCACCGATCGAAATGGACGTCCGCTATATGATATTTTGCCAGAGGTTGGTGGACGGCACGCGGTAATAGAGCTGAACAACATTCCGGAATGCATAAAGCAAGCCAGCATCGCGGTGGAGGATAAGAATTTTTACACAAATCCGGGTTTGGATTTTGAAGGTATGCTGCGCGCGTTGTGGATTAACTTACAGGGCGCCGAGACCATAGCAGGGGGAAGCACAATCACTCAACAGGTTACACGCAGTATACTCCTGCAAGATGAAATGACCGAACGCACCCTGCGGCGTAAACTTCGTGAAAGCCTGCTGGCCTGGCAGTTAACACGCGCTTACTCCAAAGACGAAATTCTGGCTCTGTATCTCAATCAGACTTTTTATGGGGGGTTCGCTTATGGCGTGGAAGCAGCCGCTCGCACCTATTTCGCTAAGTCCGCCAGTGAACTGCTGCTCCCTGAATGCGCCCTGTTGGCTGGCTTGCCTCAAGCGCCGGCTCTTTACAACCCTTTTGACCATCCGCTTGCCGCTAAAGAACGCCAGGCAATCGTCTTAAACCTGATGGAAAAAGATGGGTTCATCACATCCGCCGAACACCAGCAAGCCTCTCAGACTCCCCTCAGCTACAATACCGCCCCGTTTCCCATTCGCGCACCGCATTTCGTCTGGATGGTCAAAACGCAGCTAGATGAGCTGATCCAAAGTGGTCAGCTTGATCCGCGCGCCAGCCTGGTGGTGCGCGCCAGTCTTGACCTGGATGCCCAAAACAGCGCAGAAGAAGCCATCGCGCGCCAAATCACGAAATTTAAAAAAGACAAAGTTCTCGATCACAATGTCAACAATTCGGCAGTGGTGGTACTGGATGCGCGCCAGGGCGATATTCTAGCACTGGTGGGCAGCGCTGATTATTTTAACGCCGCCATCTTTGGAGCAGTAAACATGGCCACCGCATCCCGCCAGCCGGGTTCCGCCTTTAAACCATTTATTTATGCAGAGGCGTTTAACCCGTTAAACCCGGCCCCGTGGAACGCAGCCACTCCAATTCTGGATGTACAGACAGTTTTTCCTGCCCACGATGGCCAGTCTTATATCCCCAGAAATTATGATGAACGTGAGAATGGCATAATTCCAGTACGAGTGGCACTGGCGTCATCGCTGAACATCCCGGCAGTTGCAACTTTACAAAAAGTCGGCATCTCAAATATGCTCCGCCTTGCTAGCCGCCTAGGCATTCGTTCGCTCGGCGACCCAGATCAATATGATCTATCCCTGGCTCTGGGCGGCGGGGAGATGAGCCTGCTGGAATTGACTAACGCGTACGCAGCTTTTGCCAATGGTGGTTTTTTGCCAGCACAAACCGCCATCATCGAGATCCGCAACGCGGATGGGAGCCTGCTGTACCAGCCTGCAACAGCCCCACAGGCGCAAATCTTTGATCCTCGCGTAGCCTGGCTGATCAGCGATATTTTAAGCGATGACAATGCCCGCATGATCGGATTTGGGAAAAACAGCACGCTTAATTTAGAACGCCCCGCCGCAGTGAAAACTGGCACGACAACCAATTATCACGATAATTGGACAATCGGATATACTCCCAGCCTGGTGGTTGGGGTATGGGTGGGCAACACTGACTATCAAGCCATGCGCGATGTCAATGGACTGACAGGCGCAGCGCCGATCTGGCAGGAAACAATCCGCAGCTTGTTACGCGGCAAGCCTGTAGAGTCTTTTACCCGCCCAGATGGGATGGTTCAACAGGAAGTCTGCATGTATTCCGGGCTGCTGCCCACACCATTTTGCGCTAGAACCGGGCTGGAATGGTTCCTAGATGGCACACAGCCCACACAGCTTGACACCCTTTACCAGCAAATCTGGTTGGATCCTGTCTCCGGAACCCTGGCAAACGAGACCACCCCCACCAGCCAACGTCAACCCATGATTGTTTTGAATTTACCTGTACGCGCCCAACGCTGGGCGCATTCACAGGGATTGAACTTGTTATCCGATTTCAAGTTCACTGAAACACAACCTCAGGCGCTGCTACTGATCTCACCCCTGCCGGGCGCTTCCTATCGCATCTCGGAAAAATTAGAACGTTCTGCCCAGCAAATCCCGGTGGAGGCGCTGGCCGGCCCAGGCCTGACCAATATCGCGCTTTGGATAGACGGCCAGCAAGCCAGCAGCTTCGCTTCACAACCCTATGTCACCTGGTGGTCATTGGTAGAGGGATCGCATAGCTTCTGGGCCCAGGGCGTCACCAATGAAGGCCTGATCGTAAAGAGTGACCAGATAAACATTGTGGTCACAAGATAAGACCCCACAGGCTGAGCCTGCGAGGTCTTATCTTGTATTTCAAGTTTGCTTATGGCTTTACAATAAACTCAGCCCCTGCGCTGCGACCGGCCACATCAGGAAAGTAGAACTCCTTGGCTGTGACAGGCAATACATGGAACTGGCCCACAGTGCTGGCACGCGCAAGGTAAGTAATGGTATATGTCCCAGCCGGCAGGAAATCAGCAGACATGACCACTTTTTCATCGTAGATCTGCTTGTAATAAAAATACCACCAGCCCCAGCCATAGCGGTCGTAATCTTGAGATTGATACGCGCTAGGGACTTGCTGGGAAGTCATCAAAGATGCATCAACCGCTTCCAACCCGGCGGGCAGCGGGGCATCGACGACCACATAATGCAGACTTTGCGGCACAACTAACGTCAACCGCACCTGCAATAGTTCACCGCGCGCGATTTCACTGACCGGTGTTTTCAAATCATCCGGGTGATAATACTGCTGTGAGACGAGAATGCCCTGGTCGAGAGCGGGAATATCCTTGACCGGTAACGAATAATCCATATAAGCTGTGTAGTACAGCACACCAGGACCGCTGCTGCGCGTAAGAACAAGATAGTTGGCATTATCCACCAACAGTTTGGCCGCGTCCAACCGCAAGGAAGTAGTTTCAGCCAGATGAGAGACATCCGCCTGTTTTGTTTCGAGCAATTTTCCATTTAAACCAATGGCATACTGGTAATCTGTCTTGAATTCCCCGGAGAGCGAAAGCCAGTTAGTCAATGCCATCAACGACCAGGCCGTTTCCTGGGTCGAGTACCAGTGGCTGCCTTCACGGTGCTTCATTAACCAGCGGATACCGTCGGGGATCAGAGAGTTCTGGGGATCAACCTGGATAAGCGCGTTGAGTACAATAGCGGTGGTGCGCACATCCGTATTCCAATTCCAGTAATCAACTTCTTTTTCGTTCCACCAGGTGCCTGCGGCTGATTTAGCAGCTACGCCATTGATCTCCGCGAGCAAGGCCCGGATGCGCTCATCTTTCGGATCTTCAAACTGCATGGCCTGCATCATCAAGGCCCTGCCGTATATGTCCAAATTTCCGCGACTGTTATACAGCGAGGAAATCCGGCTCCCATTCGCGCGGCCACCCTGAGCAAGCGCATACAACACAAAAGCAGCCTGGTTATTTTGCCAGGTAAGATTACTCGAAAAGGTGTTCGCAACCTGCTCTTCCAGGTAGGTCAGACCCTGTTCTTCGGTATCTGCTGGAAAGGTATAGCCTGCTTTACGCGCTTCGACCAACCCCAAGATGACATAAGCCGTGGTATTGGCCTGGCTCTCGGACCCCGGCCACAGTCCCCAACCTCCATCTGAATTTTGATTGCTGATAATACGCTGAAGAGCAGGCTGAACCTGCCCATCCAACGCTTTTTGCAGGTCACCAGATGATTTACCCGCCAACTTTAGGGCTTCGAGCGAGACCAGGTTTGGCAAGAAGCGTGAAACCGTCTGCTCCACGCACAGGTATGGGTAATCATTTAGATAGGTCAAGCCATCGGTCATGGAGGCTGCCAAAGAAGGCGAGACATCCAGATTGAGATTGGCACTCAGAGACGATTCGAAGAGCGACTTCGGCAGGCTTATGGCCTCGGTGACCGAACCCTCTTCCCGCAAAAAACCGGCGCTGCCAACCGTCTCGGTGACACGATAAGCCAGAACGGGCAGCCCCTGTCCCGGCAATGTACCTAGCGTTGGGCGGGTGGAGTCACTGTAAATGCCGCTTTCAGCACTGGCAATCAGGTCTACACGTTTGGCCGTCCGCACAGTGATTGCATCCCAAGTGATATAGGTCTGCTTCATCGGATCCACGCTAACAGTCTGAACCGCCGGGGAATTCAAGGTCAAACCTTCGGCTTGCAGGGAGACCTTAACACTCAAAGTTTGATCGGTATTATTGTGCACAACCGCGCCAAGGGTGACCACGTCCTCCACTACAAAAAAGCGCGGGGTTTGCAGTTGAATTTGAAGAGGGCGTGTACTGAGCAGTTCGCTCTGCGCCTCGCCAACACGCGTATCATCGGTAACAGCTCGAGCTGTCATTTGCCAGGTAGTCAGATTATCCGGCAGAGTCACCCGCACCTGGGCTGTGCCATTTTCATCCGTCAACACTTGAGCTTGCCAGAAAGCTGTATCCTTGAAGTTCTCGCGCACGGTGACAATCCCAGTATCGCCTTCACCCTTTCCACCTCCGCCTCCGGATCGTTCACCGGTTGGCTCGGTAGCCTGATAATTTGCGTTGAAATCCTCAGCATTAAGCACGATGCTCGAGGCGCTCACCACACTCAGTCCACGCTCAGGGTAAAACGCGTCCAACAAAGGCAAGCTGTTCGCAGGAGCCAGCGCCAGGACGGCCTTATCCACCAGCGCAAGGGAAATATCCGCCTGGACTGGTTTACCATCCAGATCTTTGGTTTTCAAAGTATAAGTAACTGAATCCCCGGGCCGGGCTGTGGTCTTATCGCTTTGCAAGCTGACAAAGATACTCTGGCCTGCTGGTTTGACGTTAATGCGCAGCATGCCCATTTTGAAATCTGCGGGCGTTTTACTGTCAGCGCCTTTGACCACCATCACTGAAACGTACATAACTGGCGCCATGTCAGAAGTGATAGGTAGCTCATAAAGCGTGCTGTTATTTTGCAGCTTAATCACCTCTTTTTCGTATATATGACCGCGTTCTGTGGTGATCAAGGCATAATTCTCGCCTTCAAAGGGCTGGGCAATCAGAATTTGAGCGCTATCGCCGGGGTTGTAGCTATTTTTATCAGCGATCAATTGAAACGAACGATCATTGTTCTGCCGCCAGGGAACATAGTCCGAACTTGAAATCCACAAATAGGTTGATGCTTTCGCGGGCCGGCCATCTCGGTCTTTCGCCGTTATACTGGCTTTATACTCGCCACCACTGGAAGGCGTAAACGCGACCGCGGCCAGGCCGTTTTCATCAGTGATAGCCGAGGCGCTGCCAGCCGGGATATTTTTGACTGAAGTCTCCCAACGCGAGATCCCATTTTCATCCTTGCGCACAACACTGAACCAGCGCTGTTCCACAAATGCCACGCTGACATCATGTTTCGCAACAGGCTTGCCATCCATATCCAGCACAACCAGATTAAACGTCTGAGCTTCACCAGCCTTGCCAACATAATTTTCCGGACGGATACCGGCATGCACAGCACTACCCAGAAGCGTCAGGCTGGTACTGCTGCCTACCAGGTTGCCACCCACATCTGTTACATTGGCGCTGAAGGCAACCTGCTGGCTAAGGCTGTCCTTGGGCAGTTCCAGAGTTTGCATCAATTCAAAGCGACCGTTTTCGTCAGTCTGACCCAGGCCCTCTTTGATCATGGGCGGGCCATTTGTAGCGCCGCCGCCGTTGAAATAATAATCGTAATAATCAAAGTCGTTAAAACTGTAACCATCATACGGCTGCGGCGCTGTGTAGAAGTAGGGCTGCATTTCCATGAACCAGGCCACGCTGGCACTACTCAAGCTGCCACCAGAATAATATGCTGCATCCAGGCTAAATTTGACTTCCTCTCCACTCAGCACAATGGGACGATCAACTGAGGCGGTCACTTGGAATTCGGGTTTAACATATTCCGCCACCCGGAAGTCGGTCCAGCTCAGGACAGTATCGCCCCCAGGCGTTTCCCGAATTAAAATAGAGTAATTGCCCACTGGCGCATCGGCGCTAAGCTGAAATTCGCTGGCAAAAGTACCATTTTTGGAAAGGGTCACAGTCTCATCAAACACCTTGCCTTGCTCATTCTCAATGGTCAGGTAAACCTGGTCAAGCGCAGGCAAGCTGTAATGCAAATCGTCGTTGATACGGACAATTCCCTTGATATAGACTGGCTGATTGGGACGGTACAATGGTCTTTCGGTATAAGTGTAGGCAAAATTATTCTTAATCGGGCTCCAGTAATCGGTCCAGATACCGAACTGGCCTTCATTGACTCCGGAACCCCAGGCGAGCGCTGCCAATGCCAGGTGGTTCTCGCCGACCGACTGTACGTACTGGACATTCTCGACATCCTTCAGATGCGCAAGACCATTTTTATCGGTAACGGTCTGGCCAACAACATCCCAGATGTCATTGTAAAAAACCAGTGGCACATCCGAAACAGGCTGACCATTTTCCGAATCCACCAACCAGGCCAGCGCCTCGTTTTGGGTAGCCTTAAGTGCCAGGTTATCATTTGAGACGATGAAAATGGCTCCCTGCAAAAAACGGTGCAGCGGTGCGAGCGGCTCGGCAGTCAACCCAAGATAGTAATATCCCGGGGTGAGTGGTTTTTGATCGTCCAGGCTAAGCGAGATGCGCGCAAACCGGTCCTTGCCCGCCCGCAGCTCAGGAGTCCACTCACGCAGCAGCCTGCCGCTGGACTCGCCCAGGTCATCCATCTCTGGGGTGCCGCTCATCAAAGCGGAAAACTCGTCAAAAGTCAGGTTGTACAGCGAAATTTTTGCCGATTCCAGGTTAGTATATTCGAAATAGAGGCTCTGTTCGCTTTGCTGGCGATAGATCAATGGGTAATCGGGCGTTACCAGGCGAGCCTGCGAGGATAAACCGGTCGTTTCAAAGCTGAATGAAAACTCGTTTTTGATGGAATTACCATAAATATCAGTCATCCCGGGCAAGATGCGAATAACATATTCCTTGGATGGTTCGAGCCCAAAAATATCAAGCTGGTTTTGGCCCTCCCGGTAAAACAGCTTAACGGGAACTTTGGGCTCAGGCAAAACTTTAACCCGGTTTTGCATACTATTCGATTTCATTTGTGTATTGAAAAACACACTGGCCACCGATGAAAACGTGTTTTGTTTACCCGTAGACGGGCTGACACTGGAAATGGCAGGCAGCGGAAGGGTTGCGAGCTTGATATGGTACGGCTCCTTAAGCGTACCGCCATCCTGAGCCATAGCAGACTCAGCGAGCGTCAGGGTATAGAAACTGGCAATCGCCAGGCGATTGGCGGGCGTAACCGTCAACACAGTGGATCCAATATCCCATGTCAACTTGACTGGGAAAACCTGGCCAGTTTCCACATTGCGCAGGGAGAAAGCCGCCGCAACACTGGCCTGTTCCATGGGTTGATTAAATGTAACCACGAAAGCCTGGTCAAGTAGTATATCGAAGATACTTTCAGAAAACCCCTGCCCTATGTCCTTTAATCCAAAATCAGCCACGGACGGGGCGCGAGTGGTGAAACCCCAGTCGTAACCACTGGCAAGCAGGGTGCCAGTGGTATCTTTGAGATCGCTGCGCACGCGCACCTGATAATTGCTACCACTTTTCAATCCACTGTCCGGCTGGAACACATAGACAGATGAATTAACCCAGTTTCCGGCGCCGCTGAGAGGTGGCTGAATGGTGATTGGGCTGGGCAGACTGGCTTGCTCTTCCCTGGTCATCAATGGAACGACGGGTTTGTTAAAAATGACTGTGATGGCAGTTTTGTTGTCAACTTCCTCGGCCTTGTCCGCTGGGAAGACCTGGCCTACGGTGAGTTCGTCAGTGCTTCGATATTCGATCCTGGCTTCCTGGAGCAGTTTGGAGCCATCCATTCCGCTAGCTTCCATGGAGAAGACGCCGGTATAAGCTTTCCCGGCCTTCAGCGCTCGGTCAGGGCGAAACTGGAAGGTTTGCACGTTGCTCCAACTTATTTTCCCTGCCACTGGCTTGCCATCCGCATCAACAAATTGCCAGGCCAAGGCAGTCTTTTCTGGCTGCATGGGCCGATCGAATGAAATTTCTATCATTGGCGAAAGGCCCAACCGCTCCCCCGGCAGGGGATTCTGATAGACAATTTGCGGATAAGGCAAAGGGGTACTATCAATCGAGAGTGCTTCAGGTGTAGGCACAAGACTTGGTACGGGAGTGAGACCTTCACAAGCCGAAAGGTACAGGCTAAAAAACAGCAATATGATAAATACGAACCAACGAAATTGATTTTTCATATTAATTCCTCGGAATATTCCTTTATATAAACCCATATACACCAGTATGTTTTGAAGACGCTGATTTGTCAAGATGTGTTCCTTGAATAAATCCGGTTATTGGCTATTTTGGCCATAAAACATTTTAACTGTGGATGAGTTTAAACAAAAAAGTCCAACGCCTACCTTTTGATCGGCGTTGGAAGAAAATACGATTATGACAGTTACCTGGATCAAGAATTGTAAAGCTAAGCTGAGCAGGCCCAAGTGATGATCCTGCTAAAATCACTGCCCAAATCGTGCTAAAAAATTCCCTGTTGCTTGCGGGTAAGCTGGATAAAATTACTAATTGTTTCTGGTGTTTGCAACTGGTTTCCAGATATCATCGAATATCCAGGTGCCCAGAAATCGCCGGAAAGGTTCTGTTGTTTAAAACGAGGAAACTCATTCAGAATTTTTTGAGAGGTATGCTGGCGGGTAATCCGGATGATCTGGGCAGGGTTTGCGGTGGGTGGCACATTAACCGCCCACTGAATATATCCCGGGCGGATGATAATGGATTCCAGACGCCAACCATAAGACACACAAATTTCCTTCATCCAAATCGGTAAGTTGAGTGAAATATCGCCTGTCAAATAATGATCACTAAAGCGTGGTATCAATAAACACGCATAGGATAAATCAAGTGGTTTTTGCGGGAAAGCATCCAAATGAACATCCCCGTCAGGTTTCAGACTGGTAGATAGACGCTCCTCATCATGTTGTGGGTCAAATGCAGCAATATTAATTCGTGAGGCAGTATTGAATTGATGTTCCTTTTGCTCACCTTGCATTTGTTCCGTTTCGGGAGATGCATGCTCGAAGTAATTCACTAAAACCTCGTTTGTGATCAGCTGATAGGCTACTCACAAATACCATTTTAATATATTATACCGCAGCTCGACTGTTCGACAAAAGCAGGCTCGTAAAAATTATATAAATTTCTGGTAAAATAATCTTGCCGAGTTGACTCCATAAAAAACTGAAAAGAGATCTGTCAGAAGCTCTACAGCGGAGCCAGAAAAATAGAGGTCTATTATGGATGTATCAAACATTTTGGTCATCGAAGATGACGAGATCGTGGCAAAAACGATCGAGCGTTGCCTGCGCGGGAGTGAATATCGGGTTCAATTGGCGAACACTGGGGTAGCTGGCTTGCGGGCCGCTCGCCGAAAGATACCTGACCTGGTAATTTTAGACGTGATCATGCCTGGCATGGATGGATATACAGTCTGCAAAGAAATGCGTGAAGATGCGCTGCTTAAAGACGTTCCCGTTTTATTCTTAACAGCCAAAATAAAGGTTGAAGATACGATTATTGGTCTAAGCGTTGGCGCAGACGATTATTTGGGAAAGCCCTTTAACGTAGATGAACTGATCTTGAGAATCAATGCCATATTGCGCCGTACCAAGCATGCAAAACTGCAAACCGCAAACCCTGAAATCAGCCCCGTTACAATTGATGGCCAAAAAACTCGTCCAGTTAGTCAATCTGACGAGAACCACATTATCCACATTGGTAAGTATTCATTAAATACACGTACATATATTTTTTCCAGTCCAGTGAAGGGGAAATTTCGAGTCACACCCGTTCAATATGCTTTACTCTACCACTTAATGACCCATCCAAATAAAATATTCTCCCCATCTCAGTTACTCGATGAAGTGTGGGCCTACCCCAGTGATACAGGCAGCGCGGATCTGGTTCGAGTCCATATTAAAAACCTGCGCGAATGTATCGAAGAGGATCCCAAGTCGCCTGTGTTTATTAAAACCATACAAGGTTACGGGTACACCATACAGATAGATGAAGGGGAATAGACAAATATCTTATGCTAGACTCGACGAATAATAACAACGATTTGTCAACTGAGCTCAGGATTCTTGAGACATTGGTAACTGAGCAGAACAGACATCTCGATCAGAATACCTTGCAAGTAAATGCCGTCAGCAATATTAGTGAATATGTCAAGACTGATGAGACTCTTTTTGTTATATTTGATTTTGAAAACCCAGACCTGGCGATCAAAAAATTACTCGGCCCCGAACACACCTGGAAGAATGAGAGCACTTTTCTAATTAAGGACAGCAACCTCTGCGCAACAATCACAGAGGATATGCTCCTGATCAATGGCACTTCGCTCGCCAATTCTGAACCCGATCCTCTCATCTATGATGCTTTTGCAACTCCCGTCCGAAAAGTCATCCTGGCCCCTCTGAGTGTCAATAAAAAAATACTTGGGGCGGTGATATTCATCAATCCATTATTTGATTTCATGGATGAAAGACGGAAAAAAATTTTAGAACTCATTGTCAAAGGCCTGGCCAATGCAATTTACGCTGTGGAGCATAACCGAAAATTAATTGTCAGCAATGCAGACCTGGAGGCAAGCCAATGGGAGATCCTGAACTCGCGTAATACTCTTCGAACCTTTTTTGACAATATCCCTTCATGTGTGTACATCGTTGATCGCTCATATACTATTATGGCCGTGAACAGCCGACGCAGCGAAAGGATTGGCAAGGCTCCTTATGAACTGGTCGGAAGAAAATGTTTTGAGGAATTGTTTGGAAATTCCAGCCCCTGCCCACTTTGCCGCGTTGCCGAGGCCTTCAACGGGGTTCCTGCTGTTCGAAACCTGAGAGAATGGGGAGCCCAGGAGACTTTCGTTCATTGGGAGATATCAACCATCCCAATTCGAGAAAATCAAAATTACATTAATCAAGTGATTGTCTTTGATGAGGACATTACCGAAAAATGGATACTGGAAGCGAACTTGATCCAATCCGAAAAACTGGCCTCGATTGGACAGCTTGCGGCTAATGTCGCCCATGAGATCAACAATCCTCTGGCAGCCATTATTGCCAATGCCCAGTTATTACTTCGCGATTTATCTGAAGCGGACGAATACACGATTGATTCGCTCAAGTTGATAGAAACTGCCGGCAAACGAGCCGCGAAAATTGTAAACAATCTCCTGCAAAGCGCCCGCAAAGAAAAGCACGATGAATTCGAGGAAACTTCACTAAACGAGACAATTGCAGATGCCATTTCCATGCTGCAATACGAGATCAACAAACGCTCAATTGCCGTCAGCCTCGACCTGGACGCAGAGATTCCCGATATTTTTGCTAATAAAAACCAGCTAAAAGGCGTCTGGATCAACTTGGTCACTAACGCGTTGGGGGCTATCGAGTCTGAGCAAGGTACAATCTCAATTTCAACCCGTTATGAGAATAAAGAGTTCCGAATTGTTTTTTCAGATAACGGCAAAGGGATTTTATCGGAACATAAAGAGCGAATTTTTGAGCCTTTCTTCACCACCAAAGAAGCTGGCAAAGGGACTGGCTTAGGTTTGTCCGTCAGCCTTCAAGTAATCAAGGACCACCATGGAACCATTGATGCCGAATCCACTCCAGGCAAAGGCGCAAAATTTATAATCATCTTACCGGATATCGAACGGACAAAGGATTGATTTTGCCAGCCAGGCAAAGAACCGTCCCGTCTGATCTAAGCCTTTGCCTAGATCAGACGGGACGGTTCCATTCAAGCCCAAAAATAAACCTTAGATTTTTATATATCGAGGTCAGGCGCTCAAACGAGAAATGCGAAATCCAATAGAAGGGGAAAGATGATTGGCTAATATGCCTTCGCGTGCTGCGCAACGAGCTAATTTCCGGGTGTAGTACCATGCTCCACCCCGCACAACATAACGTCCGGTGGGACTAAATTCTTCCCGATTGGTATTCGGCCGATAAGGGTATGGCAAGAACAATGACTGTGTCCATTCCCACACATTTCCAACCATATCTGCCGCACCACAAACACTGTCACCACCAGGTGAATACGATCCAACCGGGGTCGTGCCCCTTTTAGCACTTTCGGCTGTATTGCAGCGCCACGGGTCAAAAGTATTTCCCCACGGAAAAATACGACCATCCTCTCCGCGAGCAGCGCGTTCCCATTCAGCTTCTGTCGGCAGCTTAAAAACCATCCCCGTTTTTTTATTTAACCATGCAATGTAGGCCTCGGCGTCAACTTTTGAAACGCCCACAACAGGATGACTTTGCGTATCTTCCCGATAAGTAAACCCAACCCAACTACGAGGCAGCCGGTGGCCAACATCCCAAATAAAAGTATGGTATTCGGCATTCGTGACCGGATATTGAGCAATCTCAAAAGCGGGCAACGAAACGACATGCTGCGGTTGTTCTGCGGCAAAAAGTTCGTTATCAGACCATTCGTACGCCCAGTCCGATTCTTTTAACTGCAAGAGCTTTATATCGTCCTCGCTGGTACCAATCAAGAATTTTCCTTCTTGGATCTCAATCATCGGCGGGGGCTTCACCTTATTCGAAGGTGGGGGAGTAACCTCCCAGCCTTCCGCATTCATTTTTTTGCCTGAATTTGTCATCCTACACCTGATCCCTATACTTGATTGATAATAGCTGTATAAAGTTTAAGCACTTTATCAATATTACCATTGACATCCTGGCTGAGAGCAAACAAAAAAGGTTCTCCAGCCGCCTTTTTTTTATATACACCGAGTTGGTCAAGGGCATTCAAAATGGCTGCTTCCCAGTTACTGGATGAATTTTGGACTAATTTACCATATAAAGACAGAGGCCGCAGTGGAACCAGGTCGCTGGCAATCCATGGAATTTTTGATACCATAAATTCAAGCAAATTGATCCAACTCGAGCGAAGATCATAATCTCCCCAAAGAGGCATAAGCCCAATATCCAATTTCGGTAGAATATTTGACCATTCTTCAAACGAGCTCGATGGGCTTAAAATGACCTGGGCTGGGGGAATATCCAATTTACCTGTTCGAGCCAATTCCATATCCCCTAAAACAAGTTTAACCTGGGGATGCTCGCGGCAAATATTTTCCAACGCTCTTAATAAGCCGCTGCTGTCCAAATTATAAGATTTTGTATTATTGCACAGGCCAATCCAGGTTTCAGATTCGTGATCCTGATTTAATGCGGGATACTGATCGGTATTGAGATAATCCGGAAGCTCAAAGACATTCGTATACTTCGCCCAATCATCCGCAAGCCGAGAAGATGGCACGATTGCAGCATCCACCAGGCCAAGACCCCATTTAAATTGTTCCAGTGGAATTGGATCAATATTGCCTTCATGCTTTTTATTACCGGTCGCGCACTCTTCCAATGGTACCCCTTCGATCCAAAATGGATAACTGGGGAATTCTGGGGTCAGGTAATTAATCGCTTGATCAAAATCCACGACCACTTTTTTGTCACGCGCTTTCCAATATTGAACCGCCCGAAGAACAGGTCCATACAGATAACGATGAACAACGATCAGGTCCGATCCGGCGCACAGTTTTTGCGCCTCCGGCGTATTTTGAATGAAAGAATTTAAATCCAATACGTTCGCGGTGTGCCAGCCTACACGGTTAATCGCATCAGCAAAATTCCGGCAGCGTAATTGAACGCGGAATTGATCTTCCGAACAATCTGAATACACATAAGTGACAATCACGCTAGCACTCCAACTCCAAAAAAGGCGATTATCATTTTCCAAGCTTGCGCGGAAAGGATGTGCCTTTGTGGGTTACCTGGGCGATAATTTCTAACCATCGTCTGCCTAATTGGCCCATTTCTCTCGATCTGGCCGCAGCCTTGCCAGCCATCCCCAAGTAATTACGCAATTCCTGGTCCATGACCAGGTGCCGAAGGTTGAGATGCCATTCATTCAATGACTCTGCGATTATACCTCCAGCCATCCATTGCCGAAATGATGGAATTGGAGATGCAACCCAAGGGATCCCTTTTGCACCCGCTTCAACAAGCATGGTATCGGGAAGGGAAAGATTGTAAGGCGTATTGCGCAAGGGAACCATCAGAATGTCCAACTGACTAAGCAGATAGGGAAATTCTTCATGGGCAACCAATGGCAGATACAAACGCCGGTGTTCGGATAAATTCTCAAACAGTCGATAGGCCTGCGGGTTACCGATAATGGTTATGCGCGTATTTGGGAATTCGCGGATGATCCGGATAATATAGCGACGGATAAGGGTTAGGTCTTCCAACTGACCGCTTGAATCCACCCAACCTATGTTAATACTGGCACGCGCAGCCGCACTTTTCTCCCATAGTTCGTTTTCTCGAGACCAACCGTCTGGGATGACACAAACATTGCCTGCGACATCTTTCAAGGATTCGGCCAACATTTCAGATGGGACCGACAGCATGTCTGCCAACAGCAACATGGAAGTGTAAGCGCTGCCGCGTGTGTGAATGCCCAAGCCTTTCGCGCTATACTCATGATGCGAAACGGGTTGTTTTTCAAAGTCAGTATCTAAATCGAGAATAATGGGAATATCTGCAGCCGACAAAGCCGACAGACTTTCGAGCAATCTTGGGTTCGTGTGGGGATTAGCCGTAATCACGACATCCGGCAGAGCATCCCGACCGGGAAGATACTCTCCCTTTTCGGTAACCAGGCAGCCACAAGATTCCAATGCCGGCTTTAGAAGCGTCATTCGATTGGATTTTTCTTCCAGATTTGGATAAAGCATTAAGACACTGCCTTTGAAAACAAGCGCAGGTGTGCCAACTCCATTTTTCCCCGATTTTTTTTCTTCCTTTGAAACCAATTGGTGATCAATGTTAAGTTGGAGAGCCCTTAAAGCCTGAGCCAGGTCGGGCTTACCATCCGCTTGTGCCTGCCGAATATTTAATTCGATCAGCGCTGGCATAAGTTCGTTGATTTCATCCAAATGCCTGGAAACCAATTCTGCGGGGTTGTCACTATGAATAATTTTATCGAGCAGGAAAGCCGCCCGCACAATATCGTTTTCATCGATCGCCATTGTTTTACCGGTTAGCCGCTGCAATAAGCGCGCAACAGCGGCCATATCGGTTGGCGCAGGCTCTTCAGAACCGATATCCTCTATTTCTTCAGCCATAGCGATCTGGCGTTCAATATTTTTATTTTCGGGATCCAATTTTTTGACTCGCAAGTAAAGGTTTTTTGCTGTCTTCCCGTCGCCACTCGCCAAATAACAGTTCCCAAGAATCAAAAGTGTCTCAAAATCGTCCGGATAATCCAGCAAAATCTTGCTGAAAATGTCCAACGCTTCCGCAAGTCGATTTTCATTCAGGTATGTCCGACCTATAATTTTTCTTGCTTGTAATTCTGCGCGCATCCATTACACCTGAGAAACAAAATATCATTCAATTACATACTGCGTTGTTCCTGTACACATACACCCTTGATCCTGGTGCCGACTTGCACATCATCCCAATGCCAATTCAAGATCGAGACGACATTTCCCTGGGTGTTTTTTTACTTGTCAGCCCCAAATTTGGGGCTGACAAGTAAAAAATTTAGCACTAATACAATATAATTGAATTTTGGGCCTTATCCTATAAAGCCCTCCTGAATATTGCGTAAAGATGGGATAAAACAATTCCAGCCTGCCCCGATTTTATGTTCAGTTTACTGACATTTTCACGCAATGAACATATAATTGGTGCATTATGATAAAAAATTATTCTGACATCCCCGCAACATATGGGTTGGCTGGTACAAATTTACATCAGGCCGAAAGCATAGGCTCAACATCTGCCGATATTGTATCATCCTTCAAAGATATCCTTTCTACTATGATGATGCCGGGTGTCGCGCCAGCCTCAGATTCGCAATCCACTATTGGAGCCAGCGATCTAATGGCGCCACTCATGCTGATGCTGCTTGAAAAAATGATTGCGCAACAGATGGAGCAAACAACACCAGCCACAAATGGGCTATTGGCGCAAAGCGAACCGCAAGGCCGGCCAGTGGCAGGTGTATTAACCCAGGATTATCATCCTGGGCATAACGGTTTGGATTTTGGTATTGCTGAGGGTACTCCGATCAAGACAACCATGGACGGTCAGGTTATCTCCGCTGGTTGGAATAACCAGGGCTATGGGAATTTAGTGATTGTTGAAAATGGCGCAACCCAGACGTATTATGCCCACCTTTCCAGCATACCCGTAGCGGTTGGAGATAAAGTCAGTGCGGGGAGCATGATCGGTTTATCCGGCAACACTGGGCGTTCCACCGGGCCACATCTGCATTATGAGATCCGCAAGAACAACGCCCCCATCGATCCGACCTCGGTAACGCTGGGAGTCAGTGGGTAAGTACTCCTCTGAAGCCGGCTAATTACTGGTTTTTTTAGAAAGATTCCGAAGATGAACCCGAGAGAATTATTTTGACACCCAGCACAGACCTATTTACATTATTAAGGCAAGTTGCGAAAAACCAATCAGAAATCAGGCTCCTAAACATTTACAAGGGATTGCCCATCTCGTACGATGCCAGCATCAGTTCAATTGGCGATTCTGAAATCAATGTCACCACTAACCGGTACCAGATTTCCTGCTTGTTTCACCAGCGCGAAACCTATATACAAGGTGAAGAACTTCCAAATATTATCCGCTCACAGGTGATGAGTTTGAATTTGGCCAAAGAAGATGCCCTGTTAGCCAATTTTGAAATTGCGCAAAACAGCATCGGAAACAGAATGAACATCCGTGTGGAACCTGGTGATCCATTGGTTGGAATTATACAATTTAAAGGCTATCCTACCAAGGTTATTACTCCCATAGCCGATATTTCAATACATGGCGTCAGTGTTTATGTTGAAGATTTTTTATTTCCGGTCAGGCTTTTCCAACCTGGGAATGAAATTACTATGTCAATTTCGTTCCCAGAAGCAGCAATCCAAAAACCGAAAAAGGTATTTACAGGTCAATTAAGCGAAAACAGGAATACTCGAACCCTGATTCCCCCCAGCCGTTCACTCGCTGGTCCGGATGGCAAGGTCGAGATTAACACCTGGGGGAAAATCCTGGCTGTGCGTCCAGAACTTATCTTGAATCGCTACCGAATTAGAATAAAACTTTACATCAAAGATATGGAGCGCATGCTTGTCTCTCAGTATGTTTCGCAGCGCCAGGCAGAAATTATCCGCGATCTGCGCATCCTCTCCGATGAGCTCTATAATCGCAAAAAATAGGTTTTCTTAGGATACACCGCTTAGAGAACAGCTGACACAATGAATATTCCCGGACCGCTTTCGGTTTCACCTCTCAACCCGCTGACCGGCCAAGAGTTAAATCTCCGGGCTTTTCAGCGCATCACAGCCCAAATTTTGTCCGTCAGCAATACCACCGCCATCTTATCCATCGATGGCTACCCTGTGGTAGCGCAGTTGTCTTCTTCAGACCAGGCGGCAGCTCTGCTGGCTCAAGGCACAGCTCAATTCATTGTCACCCAGTTAAGCGACCAGGTGGTGACGTTAAAGTTTGTCAAGACTGACCTTCCCCAGCCAGCCTTAACCGCATCCAATGCGGCCAGTCCCGAACTAGCTGCGCGAATATTGGAGCAAAATGGCATCCCCATAACAGAAAACAGTCTCCTTTTGGCCCGCTCCGTGCTCAAGCAACATTTACCTGTGACTCCGGCGCTGCTCAATGAGTTGATTGGGGTTCTTTCGGAATATGGTTCCGGGGGAAATGCGCAGGTAGAACTGGCCACGGCGATGAAGGCAGCTGGCCTGCCAGTGACGGCGCAAAGCCTGGCATTGGTCGCCCGCCAGGGTGCCCAAACCGGCGAAGCGCTCGGAAACCTGATCACATTATTGGGTAATGCCCTCAAGCAGAATTTAACAACGGCAACGAATAGCCCTACGTCTGGAATGCTGAATACGGGGACCAGCAATGCGCTCCCACAGAATCTGCCAGCAGCAACTCTTCAGGAATTAAATTCCAACTTGCAAATGCTAAAAGAACTGGTCGTGCAATGGGATGCGAAACCTGAGCAACTGATCCGACAGTTAAAATCCTCGGTGGAACTCCTGGGCAGATCGGTCGAGAATGTTTTACTGGAACAATCCGAGAATACAAATCCATTCTGGCCAGAAAAAAGCCTGATGTCACTGGTTAAATTACAGGAACTGCTCAAGCAGGATGGGAAAAATGACCTGGCGGAGGCAATCGACAAGTTCCTGGGCGATATTCGCCAAAATCAGTTCATGAATGTAAAACCCGACCCTGTTCCAGGGCGTGGAGAGTGGTCAGAAATTGGTTTTTTGCTGCAGCGTACCCCCCAAACCGCGCAGCAGGAGGATACAACTTCTGCCCGCTTGCGCATCGCGCACGAAGCCGGTCCAGAGTCCGGAAAAATCAACCCGGCCTATACGCGGCTGCTCATCCAGGTGGATGTGAAACCGGGTGAAACCGTTGAAGTGGACATCTCCCTGGTCGACAAACAAATCCGCACCTCGCTGACAGCCCCAGACCCTCTTTGGGTAAAAAATGCGCAGGGTGAACTGCCATCTTTGGAAGAAGCATTTCAAGCGCTTGGCTTTGTCTTGAAAGATGCCCAGATCGGTGTCGGTTTTCCCCGTCCTTTTGGCGGTATTGCCCTGACCTCCGGCGGCGCGCCGCGCATGACTGTGGATGTTGAGGTGTAAAGGTGGGCTATAAACGCTTCAAGTTCTCCCGGGTGACTGCCGAGAATCCGAAACACCTGACGGCTACCGCTCTGCAATATGATCCCAAACTGGGTGGCGCGCCAAAGGTAGTGGCCAGCGGTCACCGCAAAGTGGCCGAGAAAATCCTGGCCGAAGCCAAGAAACATAACGTAACCATTTACGAAGATGTCGCCCTGACCGCCGCCCTGGCCAATGTGAACCTTGGTGAAGAAATCCCCGCAGAACTCTACCAGGTTGTCGCCGAAGTCCTGGCCTATATCTACCGCGTCACCGATAAATATCCGAAATAACGTAGGGGCGCAGCGTTGCTGCGCCCTTTTAATTATGCCGCGCCCTTTGCATTACGCCATTTTTAAATTATAAAGGGGCTGCCCCAAAAAGAGCAGCCCCTTTATGCTATTCACTACCGTTTCAGATTGACCAACTCTTGCAGGATTTCATCTGAGGTGGTGATCACCCGCGATGAGGCCTGAAAACCACGTTGAGCCAGGATCATATTGGTAAACTCCTGGGCCATATCGACATTGGAGGCTTCCAGGTAGCTGGAGGCAACCGCCCCGCGGCCGCCGACGCCGGCAGCGCCAATCCCGGCTTCGCCAGAGTTCAGGCCGGCGACAAAGGTCGTATTTTCTGCGCGCATCAGACCCGTGGGGTTGGTGAAACGCGCCAGGGCTACCTGGCCAACCTGATCGCGCAAACCATTCGTGTACACCAGGTAGACCGCCCCATCTGGCGCTGAAATGAAGACATCCGATATATTCCCTGCCGGCAGGCCATCCTGGCTGGTAACTGCGAGAGAATTATCAGATGACAGCATGGTCATCTTGGTCAAGTCAAGCTTGGGTGCCACGTCAACGGCGCCACCCGAGCCAGGGATGACTACCGGAGTGGGATTGGTGACTGAAACATATTGGCCGTTCGCATCAAAGGAGATCGTGCCAGCGCCTTTATATTTGGCATTAATGGTCGTGGTTGTGTCGGCAGGATCGGTGACTTTCCAATCCCACGTAGTGGCAACAGCCGGGGGGACAGGAGCAGGGGTAGTGGTAGCGCCGCGCGTGAAGGTCACTAAGGCTTTGCGCAAAGATCCCAAAGAGTCATATACGCCCATGGACACAGTGACTGTACCGGCAAGAACCGCAGGAGTGGTCCCAACGGCCGCAGCCGCAACCGCCGTTGTCGAGCTCAAGTTACCACCCACAATTACACTTCCTGTAGCCTTAGCCAGAGTCTTGTCCATATTGACCTGAATGTCATCCACCGGGAGATTGGTATCCACTACGGTGTCCCCTGTTGGAACCATCCAACCCTGGGTGCGCAAGCCGGTGGCCGAATTGACCAGGTAACCGGTGGCATCCATGCTCATTGAACCTTCGCGCGAATAGCGCTGATTGACATCCTGCCCATAGATAAAGAAGCCATCCCCCTGAACGGCCAGATCCATATTCCGGCCGGTGCTTTGCAGCATGCCCTGAGTGAAGTTGGGCGAAATATAGCCCATGGTCACACCTAGCCCAACCTGGATAGGGTTGGTGCCGCCCTGGGTGGCGGTTGGGCCAGCGCCCGGGCTCAGCAATTGGGCCACCTGGTCTTGAAAAAGAACTCGGCTGCCCTTATAGCCAGTGGTATTGGCATTGGCCAGGTTATTGGCGACGACATCCAGGTATTTCTGGTGTAAGTTCAAAGAACTAATTGCAGTAAACATGGAACGGATCATATTATTTGCTCCTCAAGGTGAGTCTTCAGGCTTCCTCCAAGAGGGCCAGCCTGTGAGAACTGAAGAATTTAGGAAGTGGTTATCCTTTTATATCGATCGACGATTTTGGGCTGCTGGCAGCCGGATCGGCAAAAACAACACTGTCGATCTGGGTAAAGACACCTTCACCACGCTGACTTGCATCCAAAGCGGTCACTACCAGGCGATCCTGAACATTGACAATGAAGGCCAGGTCATCGACCATCACCAGCGATGATTTTCCACCGCGCTTTTCGGCTTTGTCAATCGCATTGGAAAGCCGGTTGACGTTATCACTGTCCAGGTTAATTTCGCGGCTTTGCAGGCGTTTTTGAGCATGATTCGAAAATTTTACGCCTTGAACATTCTGCAAAATATCCGTAAAGTTAGTCCCTGGCGCGGGCGTCGCTGCGCTGGCCGGTTTAACAGGTTGCTCAGCAGGCGCAGTGACTCGTCCTAGCTGAACGCGGAATGCGTCTGTCATGCCTTTACTCCGCTGTTGATCTCGATCACATCACTCAGAGCAACAGTTTCCGCGCCGATGCGCAGTTGGAAATTGTCTTTCTCGAGAACTGCGCCATCCACCACCCCAACCAAAAAGTTTCCATCCGGGCGGTTAACCTTGACGGTTTTGCCAATCAAGCTGGCTGCGTAGGCAGTCTGATTTGAGCTGGAAACGCCATCCATAGCAACGTGCATATCGCGTAGTTCTTGCAGAGAGTTCAGTTGCGAAAACTGGGACATCATTTCAGCATTATTCATCGGCTCGAGCGGGTTCTGGTGAGTGAGCTGCGCCATCAGAATTTGCATGAACTGCGAAGCATCAACTTCACTACCCTTGGCTGCCTGCGCAGTCGAAGTAGTCGAGGCCTGCGTCGTACTGGATACATTGTTCACTTGCATGATTTTCTCCTTATCTTCAAAAGAAATGGGCTTCTTTCGATAAATTTAGATGCGATAGTCAACACCCTGTAATTGCCCGGCGATCTGTTCGGGCTGCAACCGGCTGTCGATCTCGGCTTGCGTTTCAGGCCGGGCCGCGCCGGAGTTGGGATATTGGGCAAAGGGTAAGCCCTGTTTGGAGGAACCACCTTGCTGCCCAGGTTGGCCGTGCTGGCCAATGTTGAGATTAGATAACTGGATACCCGAATCTGTCAATGACTGGCGCAGCTGGTTCATTTGCGTCTCAAGCAGCCGTCCGGTGCTGGCCTGTTCTGCAAAGAAAGTCACGCTGACACCCTGCGCGCTCTGGATCATTTGGACATCAATTACACCCAATTCCTTGGGATTCAAGTGCAAACGCATTGAAGATGGGCCGCTTTGAAGTGTTGCGCTCATCTGGCGCATGACCTGTTGGACAACTTCTCCAGCCTGGGTATTTATTTGGGGCGTCGACCACTTTCCAGGCAGTTTATTCTCAGCCGGCTCAACTGCCAGGCTGGCTGGTGTTGATAGGGCCGCAAGCGTCGGGTTGCTTTCCGGCTGCTTTTCTAATGAAATTGTTTTTTCATCTGCGATGCTCGTCGAACTGCTTTTTAAGACCTCCGGGGTAGTTTGTACATTCGCAATAACCGATGTGCTGGGTAGGCTTGCCACTGGGGCCATCTGATCGCCGGCTAGCACGGCCGGAGAAGAAGCGCTCTCCGTGGCTTCTGGATTGTTTCCAGTGGCCGCTTTTATATCAGTCAGCTTCTGCTTGGCCTCCACAGGGATGACGCTTTGCGCCGTATCCGTTGCCATACTTGGCTCAGCAGCAGGCAAGGCAGCTTGCGCAGCCTGGACGGCGACAGCGGAAACCTGCGGCGCGACCATTTCCACGTCTGCTACGACGGCGCCTGGTACTGCTGCAACCTGCGGCGCTTGAACTTCCGTCGCAGACTTGAGCGTTGCTGCATTTGTTGCCACAACTGCGGCCTGGGCCTGTTGAATCTCTAGCGCAGATTGCTGAGCCGCCAGACCTGTCATTGGGCCTTTAGGAGCAGCGGGATCAGCCGCAGTTGCGCGTGTCGCGACTTGCGTTTCGGCCAGCTTACCAGCCTCGGCCTGTTCTGTATCAGACTGAGACTGCACAGCCCCTGCCGAAGACTGCCGGCCGGCTGCCTGTTGCGCTTCTGCAAGCCTGTCGGATGAGGTTGCTGAAACGCCACCAATTTCATTACCCTGGCTGCGGGCCTCGGAGGAGGCCGACGGCGTATCAGCATGCGGGGCGCGCACAAAGACTGCCTGGGCAGCCGCAGCTGGAAACGCGCCGTTCTCCAGCTCTTTTTGTTCCTTCTTTTCTTTGGCCTTTAAAATCTCTCCAAAAGACGGGCTTGAGCTTGCCTCACTTTCCGAAGACAGTGATTTCAGCAACATGCTCTCTGCAGGCGGAGATTTGCAGGCCGGTTGAATCCAATTGATCATGATCACCTCGCTAATGTTTTGAGAAGCAGTAATTTTTTAGAGACCAGTTGCGTTACTGCCTGGTACTGGATGCCGGCTTCGGACATATCCGACATTTCTACATCGATATCCACATTATTTTGGTCGGCCCGGAAGCTGCCGCCCGGACGATTTGTCAGCGAGAAGCCAACCATTGGTGTGGGAGATGCCTGGTGGGAAGCATTGGTCCTTTTCAAAGACAAGGTAGTATTTTTATCAAAGATGCGTTTGAGGGTATCTTCAAAATCTACCGTTTTAGCCTGGTAGCCGGGAGTATCCACATTGGCAATATTTCGGCTGATGGCCTGTTGGCGTAAGCTGAGACCTTCCAGGGCAACTTTGGCCGCGCGCGTGGCGTCATCTACAAAGAGTGAATCGCCCATTTTCAGCCTTCCCAGCTATTGCCTGCATTGTAATAACCCAGAACGCGGTCCACATACGTTTGCGTTTCCTGGTAAGGCGGAACATCGTTGTAACGATCCACCGCGCCAGGGCCAGCATTATAGGCCGCAACTGCAAGTTTAACATTTCCATTGTAATGTTGCAAGAGCTGGCTTAAAAACTTCACCCCTCCATCAATGTTTTGGGCTGGGTCGAGGGAGTCAGTCACCCCCAGCCCGGCTGCCGTGGCCGGCATCAACTGCATCAAGCCCTGCGCGCCAGCCGAAGAAACCGCGAATGGATTGAAATTAGATTCAGCCTTAACCACTGCCTGTACCAGGCCCGCATTGACATTATATTTTTCCGCAGCCTGGTTGATCAACGCAGAGAATTCACCACTAACCGCTCCGCCTTCCGTTACAGGCTGCCCGCTGCCATCCAGTTTCTGACCGAATTTTTCGAGCATGGCAAACATGAGCTTGTAAATGGCAGATTGAAATTGACCTGTAAATATCGAGTTATCCATAGAGTTTATGCCTCCTATTGGGTCTTACGAAACGCCTGGGCAATGTAAATATCATCTTGCTCGCGTGATTCAGCCTGAACCTGTTCGGCCAAATACACTTCGTAGCGGTTGCGCTTCAAAATTTCCAGGGTCTCTTCGGCCTGCTTGGCTTCGACCAATTCGGCTCTTTTATTTTTAATCGCCCAAGTTTGCTTTTCCAGTTCAACCAGCACGATTTCGATCCGCTTGGTTACATCCAGGATATTCAGGCGCAGCAAACCAATCTTAAACAGATCAAAATCTCCCGTCTGGGCGCTGGTTAATTGATCCAAAAGGTTAACCTGAAATTCCTGTAAAGAATTCAAGAGCACCTGAGTTTTCTGTTGAGCCGTCAAAAGTTTTCCCAGCTCGATTTCAAGCAGCTCAACTTTACTATGACGGATGTCCAATACATTTTGCAAGGAAAATTGAAGCGCCATTCTCTAACCTCATCTATATCTTAGTTTTTGGATCACTATCCAAGCCTGCCGCAACAACATCAATCATTCTATTTCAAGCTGTCACCAGACTGATCTCATTCATGTACTGCACAGTCTTCTCGAAGGGTGTCACTTCCTCGCGATCCTGCTGCAGGAAAGCCAGTAGAACCGGCATGATCAGCAAAGCCGTATCGATTTCAGGATCAGAACCCTTCACATACGCGCCGATATTCACCAGGTCACGGACTTTTTCGAAAACCGCCAGGTTTTTACGCGCATAGGCCGCCAACGCCAAATGCTCCCGGCTGATCAGGGCCGGCATAACGCGGCTGACACTGTTGAGCACATCAATCGCCGGGTAATGATTGCGCGCCGCCAGGGCCCGGCTGAGAATAATATGTCCATCCAGAATACCACGCACCGCATCGCAAATCGGTTCGTTGAAATCATCGCCTTCCACCAACACAGTAAAAAAGCCTGTAATCGAACCGCGTTCGCCCCGGCCAGCGCGTTCGAGCAAGCGCGGCAGAATCGCAAACACAGACGGAGTATAGCCTTTGCTGGCCGGCGGCTCACCGATCGAAAGACCGATCTCGCGCTGCGCCATGGCATAGCGGGTGACCGAATCCATCATGAACATGACATCCATGCCCTCGTCCCGAAAAAATTCAGCAATGGTCATGGCCACATTGGCCGCTTTCAGGCGCACCAGGGCTGGTTGGTCTGAGGTCGAAACGACAATGACAGATCGCGCCAGGCCCTCGTCTCCCAGGTCGCGCTCAAGGAACTCGCGCACTTCACGACCGCGCTCACCGATCAGGGCAATCACCGCAATATCACTTTGCGAATTGCGCGCAATTGAACCCAGCAGGGTACTTTTGCCAACACCGCTGCCGGCGAAGATACCCATGCGCTGGCCCTTCCCGCAGGTCAACATGCCATCAATAACGCGCACACCGGTCACCAGCGGCGCATCAATGGCGGAACGCTGCAAAGGATGCGGCGGAGTTTGATTGGTTGAAGCCCATTCAATCATTTCAAGCGGCCCTTTGCCATCGATTGGTTCACCCAAACCGTTCAGCACCCGCCCGATCAGGGAATTTCCAATTGGGGCTTTGAAAGCGCGCGAAACCGAACGCACTGTACTATCCGGTTGAATACCTTCCATGCTGCCTAAAGGCATGAGCAGCATGTGTTTGTTGCGAAAACCAATCACCTCAGCCAAAAGGGATTCACCCTTGTTACCGGTTTGAATATCGCAAATTTCACCAATCTGGCAGTTCAAGCCCATCGTTTCGACCGTCAGACCGACCACCTGCACCACCCGGCCGGAAATGGCCAATGGGTTCATGTGGGTGATTGCCTTGCGATAACGAGCCAGGTCGAGTTTGGGGGCTTCCATGATTTACTCTTTTACTTCCTTATTTTCTTCAAATGACTTCAACACAGCCGCCAGTTGGGTCTCTACGCGCCCATCCACGCTGCCCATACTGCCTTTTACAAAACATCCGCCTACGGTAATATTTTCCGATGGGATCACTTTAACCCGATCGCCCGTGATCAGCAGCTGGTATTCACTCCAGGACGGATCCAACAACCTGGCATCGCGCGGGTTAAGGAAAATATTCAAATCACCCAAACCCTGGGCGCTTTCCATGATCCGGTTTAAATTAATTTGCAGTGCATTGGCATCTAATTTGGCGCCTTCGCCAAATAAGGTCTGGGAAATTTCCTTGGCCATCTCCACCAGGATTTGCTCAGCCTGAGCCATAAGCGCTTTTTGCCATTCATGCACTTCTACAACCAGCGCATGCGTGGCCTTCAGGGCTGATTCCATCTCGCGCTGCGCTTCCTGGATGCCTTCCTGCAAGCCTTGTTGGTGACCGGCTAGTTTCTGCTGATCGATTTCATCCTGCGCCTGCAGCAGGCAGTTATCGGCTGCCAATTGGGCATCCAGAATAATCTCATCCGCCTGCGCGCGCGCGCGCCTTAAAATCGCTTCAGCCGCTTCTTCCGGGTCAAATTTCACAACCTCTGGTTGGGGTGGGTCTTCCAGGATATTTTCTGCTTGAACTGGTTCTTCATTCAAAACGACAGGCACAGCTCCGTCCGCCGTCTGAATAAAGGCCCAGGCTTCCCGGCCAACAAAAGGTGGCTGCCAATCCATATCATTCGGCAGCCAGGAGCTGAATTCCCGGCCAAGTTCGACTGAATGCACGTTCGATGGCAGCCGCTTTTCGACTTCTTCGGGGTTAGCGATCAGTTCCTGGCCGAATAAAGCCAATATTTCGCCCCTTTTTTCCTCTAATAAAACCGGCTCTTGTGTCACGCCGAGTTCGCTTGGCGCCCAGGTCGCGCGCTGGCCATCAGCATCATGAGTGATTAATTTAATTAATGACTTCATAATCTTCTCCACCACCGCCACCCGCGATCACAATTTCACCAGCATCCTCCAACGTGCGCACCGAATCGACGATCTTACGTTGCGACGCGTACACATTCTTGGCCAACTGCGGCCCCAAAATTTCGATCTCCTCTTTTATATTTTCGCGCGCTCGTTCCGACAGGTTAGCAAATACTTTTTCGCGCAACTTGTCGGGAGCACCCTTGAGCGCCAGCGCCAGGTCAGCCTTACTGACATCCCGCAGAACGCGCTGCATGGTGCGATCATCCAACTTGGCCAAATCATCAAAGGTGAACAGGTTGGAGCGAATTTCTTCAACCAGCTTGGGGTTGGTCGTTTCCAAAGATTCAAAGATGGATTTTTGCGCGCCGCGATCCACCTGGTTAAGCATTTTCACCAGGAAGGCCACACCGCCAGTCGCTCGAAAATCGGCTTCATTGATCACGCTCGAAAGCTTGCTCTTCAGGTTCTTTTCAACCTGCTGCACAACTTGGGGCGAAACGCGATCCATCGCCGCCAGGCGCAGAGTCACTTCGATCTGATTTTCCTTGGACATGCTCGTCAAAATATCCGCGGCAACCTTGGCTTCCAGGTAAGAAAGCACCAGGGCGATCGTTTGCGGCATTTCTTCTTGCAGCAGGGTAGCCACTTCGTCCGGATTCGCGTTTTTCAGCATCTCAAAGGATGACAGCTGCTGGTGAACTGAGATGCGCTCCAAAATCTCGGTGCCGCGCCGGGGTCCAACTGCCCGCGCCAGAAGCTGGCGGCTGTACTCAACGCCGCCTCTGGGCTGATCCGCGTCTACTGAGCTCAGTTCACAGGCTTCCTGCAGCGCAATGTGGCGGACTTCCGGTGAGACTGTCCCAACCCGGCCCAAAGCCATGAGCACCTGCTCAATTTCGCCTTCGGACAGGTATTGGAGCACCTTGGAGGAAAGCTCTACGCCCAGGCCAAGCAAGAGCGCCGATACTTTGTCGATCCCGCTGGTCACTTCTTGCCTTCATTCAACCAGATTTGAATGATCTCTGCCACGGTGGCCGGGTTTTCCTCGGTCAACCTGGAAATTACCCGCGCACGCTGTTCATCTTCAGAAGCCGTCGAATGCTGGACTCTGGAACTGAGCTGGACGATAACGCTTTCCTCTTCCGCCGGTTTGCCCGCGGGCAGCTGGACGGGGATCCCAGATTCTTCCGCTTTGGCCGCCAGGGCGGCTGTGATCGCTGGGATACCGCTCGAACTGCTGGTTGGCAGTTGCGGGAAATTGCCCGCGCCTGCGGCAGATGCCCCTTGCAGAGCCGCCATTTCGCCCACCGGCCGTAAAACGGGCCGCCAGGTTTCCTTGGATGCGTTGCGCAAGTTGTTGATCATGCGCAAGATAAAGAAGAGCAGTGCCAGCAACAGCACAGCCGAACCAACAGCAATCCCGATTTGCATATACAACTCCTGCTGCTGCTGGCTGGCCAGGTCGGCCAGCATGGCATCATAAGCAGTGCGATCAAAAGCATAGGTATCAACGACGATCTGGTCGCCGCGAGTGAGATTGATCCCCGCCGCTACTTCCACGGCGGCCTTGATCGAATCCAATTGAACCGGATCGGTGATGTTATCCACCATGACCGAGACCGACAGGCGGTTAATTTTTCCGGGCGTTACCACTTCATGCGACTGGACCTGGCTGACTTCGTAATTAAGGGTTTCTTCACCACGTTGGTAGGCTGAAGAACCTGACGCTGCTGCGCTCGCGGCCACAGGTGTGGGCAGGTTTGACGTGGCCCCCGGCACGCCGCCCGTGCTGCCATCGGCGCTGCTCGAGTTTTCGTTGATCTTTTGTGAACTGCGCAGGGCGATCGTTGTCGGCTCATAAGTGTTTGAGGTGACTTCACGCTGAGTCCAGTCCATCTCTACCGTGGCCTGCACGGCCGATTTGTTCGGCCCCAGGATTTTGTCCAAAAGAGCCTGCACTCGTTTCTGCAATTCTAGCGCATACTCTTGTTCAGCTGCACGCTGGCTGTTCTTGGCCGTCATGTTTGGATCGCCAACTGTGCCGGTTCCGTCCGCCAGCATATTACCGTCGCTGTCTACCACAACCACATTTTCAGACTTGAGACCTTCAACGCTGCTGGCAATCAGGTGGGTAACCGCGCGCACCTGTTCGGCGTCAATCGTCTGGCCGGGAGCAATCTGCAGGGTAACCGAAGCCGTCGTCGTGGATTGGTCGGAAGAAAGCAAGGTCTTGGCCGGGGTAACCACGTGCACCCGCACGGCCTTGACCGCCGTCAGGCTGCCAATCGTCCGTTCCAGTTCGCCTTCCAGGGCGCGCTGATAATTGATCTTCTGGGAAAACTCGGTCATTCCTAATGTATTCCCGGCGAACAACTCGTACCCGACCGTGCTCGATTTCGGCAGGCCTTCGCGCGCCATCAGCAGGCGGGTCGTATAGACCTGCTCGCTGGGCACCAAGATCGTCCCGCTCGTCTTCACCTGGTATGGGATCGAATTTTCGTCCAGTTTCAAGACGATCTGAGCTGCATCCGCTTCGCTCAGACCACTGTAAGCAATTTCATAACTGGGCGCAGTCGCCCAACTGACCAGCACCGGGATCAGGATCGCAGCCGTTAGAATCAAAGCCACCATGGTGATCTGGCGCGCCGGGCGTTGTCTTTTCCAGTAGGATGTAAATTGGTTTGTGATGGGTACTAGCATAGGTAGGGATCCTGAAGTTAAATTTGCATTCTCATGACTTCGCGGTAGGCTTCGACCAGCTTGTCACGAATACCCAGGGCAACATTGAAATTGACGTTGTTCTCTTCCATGCCGATCATCACCGTATGCAGATCGACATTATCGCCCTGGGACAATTGCTGGACCAAGTTATCTGAATTCGCCTGGGATTGATTCAAGGAACTCAGCATACTTTCAAACGTCTGAGTGATCTGCTTGGTGCTGCCGCTGGCCGAGGGCTTCGCTGTCGAGCCAATCTCAGGGATGGCGGCAATCAGGCTGGAGTGAATGGGAGGGATTTGCATGCTTAGCGTCCAATCTCGAGCGCTTTAAGTGCCATGCGCTTGACAGCTTCAATCGTGGCCAAATTAGCTTCGTAAGAACGCGTCGCCGAAAGCATATTGGTCATCTCAACCGCAATATCAACGTTCGGGTAGGTCACATTCCCGTTCGCATCCGCGTCCGGGTGAGTCGGGTCATAGACCGTCGACCCCGCGGAAGTATCCGTGGTGATCTCAACCACCTTTACACCCCCGCGTAGATTATTCACATCCGCAGCGCGAGCCGCATTCAGCTTGGCCGCGAAAGTAGCCTGTTCATCAGGTACAAAGATAACATCCTGGCGTTGGTAAGCGCCGCCTTTTTCGGTGCGCGTGGTTTGCGCATTCGCAATGTTGTTCGAAATTAGATCCAGGCGCAGGCGCTGCGCTGTCAACCCGGATGTGCCAATACGAAGAGATTCCCAGAAACTCATAATATGCTCCTTGATGCTCTGATAATACCAAATCAAAGACATAAAGGCTGTAAAAGCAGTGTGAAGTTAAAATAAAAATCATGTGAAGAAAACAACAAAGCGCCACATTCCTCGCGGAAAGGCGCTTTTGAGTGTTGTTTTCATGTCATTCCGTCGAAGCCATCTCCGACAAAAGCAAGTCCTTTAAAATCTTCGGCTCCCAAACTCCAAAACCAACAGCCTAAGCCGAGATATTCCCCAGGGCGGTGGCGTAAGCCGGCGGCACGCTCATCGAAACCTGCCGGGCAACGATCGTCTGCTCGGTCATTTTCCAGGCCTCGCGCAGCTCGGTCAGAGTTCGAATGGCCGACTCGTAATCGCCTTCGCGAATGGAGTCCATGCACCATTGGTACAGCCGGAACAGACCCATGGAAACTTCCGGATAATCCAGGTCAAGCGCATCCCGCAGCGCAGAAATGGTCGTGACCGACTTGGTGAAATCCTTTTTTTCACAGGAGCGGATGGCCAGATCGTAGGTCATGATTACCAGGCGCAGCGGACTGGCGCCCATGACATCTTGATTCCGGTACTGGCTGTGATAAGCTGCTTGATACATGGTTTTAACTCCTCAATGAAAACGCTAAGGTTTTGTTCAACACAACTAGTTTCGGCAGATTTCGTCTGAACTTTAGGCTCCAGCCGTTAATTTCACATAAATTTTTTCTGCGATCAACCCATCAGCTTGAGCAGGTCGCCAGCCTTGAGGTTGTTGACCTCATTGGGTGGGATACTGCGCATGACCCGCTGCGAGGCCCGGTCGACGACATAAACAGTGATGTCGTTGGACTTCTCGTCAACCATGAAGCGCAAGAAGGTATCCGTATTGGTGATCGGCAACCGGCCGGGAGCCGGCTTTGCAGCAGTTGGCTCAGGTTTAACCGGTTTTTCAGTTTTGTCAGGCTGCGCTGCTGACGCAGCGTCCGTGGTCTTGAAAAGCTGGTTTTGGTACATCTGGTACATGACGGTGGCGCGCTTTTCGCTGTCGGCCGTTCCGACGCTTTGGATTAAGTTTTCTCCCATGGCAGGTTCCTTCCTTTTGGTCTGGCCGCGAATATCCATACTCGCGGGGCTGTTTAAAAAGCAGCCAATGCTCGGCTTTCAATTTGTTTCATACTCTTATTTTCGGCAGGGATTGGCAAAACTGAAGGGCTGGGCGTAAATTTAAGATAAAAACTGACCACTGATTACACAGATTACAGGATTCCCCCGATTTTAAAATCCTCTCACTTGCCCCCCAGCCCTTATCTATTGACGTTTCCCGAAAATAAAAAGTGTTACACTCGTTAATATCATTTATTCTTTAAGTTCTAAAAGGCGCACGTCTTCCAAATCGACAGGACGGCCTGCGGCGCGCTTGGAGGAAATTAAATCTTTGCGTGAGGCGACATAGAATTTTTGCTTTTGATATTCCATTGTCGCGCGCCGCTCCCAGGCTTCAGCAAATTTCAATCCAGGCGTGGATGTTTGCACATCAATGCGCACACGATCTTTGAAAATCGTGATTTCCTTTGAAAGCAGTTCTGCAGGGGTTGTCAAAGCCGCTGTTCCAAGTTTTGCTTCCAAAAACGCATCAAGTAGATTTTTTGCATTATCTGGATTAGCCTCAATTAGAATATCAAGGTCGAATGTCGCCCGCGGGACTCCATAAAGTACCGCGGCAATTCCCCCAATAACAATATAACGAACTTTATGCCGCTGTAAGGACGAGAACACGTCCTTCAATAGGTTGAGCATTGGCTTGCTCCACAATCTCAGGGTTGGCCATTAACAAAAATTCGGTGAATGCGCATAACATGTCCATGCGCTCCGCGAGAGTCAACGAGCGAAACCAAAGTGTTTTCGCTTCGATTGTCTCTTCCGTTCTATCGTGGCTTATCATCGTATTCATGCGACAAATTATACTCTTTCGCGAAAAAACCGGCGGATTCCAGAACCGGTCTGAACCACTGATTACCCTGATTTTAAAATCATGCTAATCCTGTAATGGTACCCGGTTTTGCACGGGTATCAGGCAAATCATGGTTCAGAACTTGATCCTTAAACCCAAATACCCCCAGCCACCTATCTCCGGGATCAAAAACCTATCAGCGGAAACCCGTACCATCCGCGTTTGTCCGCGTGCAATTTCAATAACTTAGCCCGTCAATGACACCAAATCTCCACTGCTTAGCTTGGCCAGCTCACTGGCCGGGATCGAGCGCAGCACTTTTTTGGAGCTGCGATCAACCACAAAGACGGTCACATCCTTGGTTTTGGCGTCCACGCGGAACTGCAGGGCAATATTCGAAGCGTTGCCGACCAGGGGCGCAGACGCAGTTGTGCTTTCCACCGGCTTGGCAGCCGCCGGGGCCTTTTCCTGTATAGGCGCCAGCTTGGCCGCCACGGGGTTATCCTGAACTGGAGCCACAGGTTTGGCCGCAGCGGCAGAAACCGCAGGGGTCTCCGTCTGGGCTGCAGGCGCCCTGGCAAGCACGCCGGACGTCTCTGCTGCCCGGACAGCGCTGATTGGGTTAATCGAAATTTCAGCCATGACACACTCTCCTTGCATCCTTGCAATGGGACTTCAAAAACTTTCCTAAAAGCGAGGCAAACCTCATGCTTGCCGCCGCTTTGTTATCTATAAACATCCACTTAACCCGATTTATTCGTCGTACCATAAAGTATGCCAAACCATTCCGCTGTTTTGCCGTAATCAGCGATCTGGGTTTGATAATTCAGATACTGATTATACAAAAATTGTTTGCGCGTGATGATACTCGCATTGAATTTGGTGATGCGATTATCATAGTTTGTACGCTGCTCTTCGATCGAGGTCAGCGTGCTGGACAAAGTGCCCTTAGTGCCGGTGTAGCCCGCGACCACGGTATTGATCTCGCCCAGCCCCTTATCCAACAGCGCCGTCACATCTGTGCGGTTGTTCTTGAGCGCCGCGCTAAATTTGGTGCTGTCGAGGGTCAGTTGATTGTTTTTATCAAAACTCAACCCGATCTCTTCGAGGTTTTTAAAACTGCCGCTGTTGGTGATGTTGCTGTTCATGAGACTCATCAGTTCCTGGCGCAAACCGCTCAGACCCAGGTCGCCGCTCAGTGGGCCGCGAGTATAAGTGACCTTACCATCGGTCCCTGTCGCCGAAGTGGTGGCTAATTTGCTCTTCAGGTGGGTTAAGGTTGTGTTGAAACTGGTCACCATGGCGTTCATTAAAGCGGCAGCGTTAGCAGATCCGGTGGAAATGCTCAGTTGGGCACTTTTGCCTTCCGCGTCTGAGGCCAGGCTAATGGTAGCCCCATCCACGACATCGCTCAAACCGGTGTTAATCATCCGTGAAACTGGCAAGCCATTGACTGTGAATTTTGCGTTTTGAGCGGCCTGCAGCTCAGCGCTAAAACCGATAAAGTCGTTTTCAACATCACTCTTCATCAGCTTGTAGAGCATACTGTGGTTTTCGCCACTTTGGATGCCGGTCAGCACCAGCTTATTGGCCACGATCGAGGCTCTGAAGTCACGCCCATCCGGCTGGTTGGCGGCGTTAATTGCGGCGGTGATCGTGCGCAGCGTGTCTGTCGAACTGATGTTGATCGAAGTGCCCGCAGCGGTATAGGTCAGCGCCGTGCTGGCAGTAGTGCCAGTGGTGCTCAGGGTCAGGTTCAGTCCGCGCCCGGTGTCATAGCTGCCGCTGGTCATGTCTTGCCAGGCGCTGGTATAGCTGCTGCCAGACTGGTTGCGGATCGACACGGCATTGCCATCCGCGTTAACCATGCGGAACTGGACCACCCCACCCGAATCACGCGTCTCCAGCGCATAATTTCCTGCACCCAATTCGCGCTGACCAGTGGCTACCGTGGTTGTCCCTCCGGCTGTGACCGAATCGCTGGCGATATAATCACTGTAATTTGCAGTATACGTCAGCGCTGTGCTGGTGCTGACGTCAGAGGTTTTCAGAGTCAGGCTCAGGCCACGTCCGGTGTCAAAACTACCGTCCGTCATGGTTTGCCATTCACTATTAAAACCAGTTCCATTGCGGATGGAAACTGGGGTGCTGCCGTTGAGCAAACGGAATTGGTGCACGCCGTCCACAAATTGCGTTTCCAGCGTGTAGGCGCCTGTGCTCAACTCACTCTGACCGCTGGTCACCGTGGCCGTCGCGGCGGCGGTCACCGAATCGCTGGCAGCGCCATCAGTAAAAACAACGCCTTGCGTGGTCTTGGTTTGCACGGCTGCTGTGCCCGAACCGCCCAGCCAGAAGGTGCCGCTCTTACCCAGCGCCACTTCCGGGCTGTAGGCCAGGGTGGTGGATTTGGTCTGCGCTTTGGCTAACTGGGTGACGGCGATATCGTATTCTCCCGCCGGAGTGCTCTCTGTATTAGAGCCCGTCAACACCGTTGTCCCGCTCGTGGCCGGCGTGACCGTGGCCTTGCTGGTCAGGCCCAAGCCATAAGAGCCCTGGCTGCTGATCAGCGCCTGCAGCGCGCTCTGCAAGCCGTCGAAGTTGGTTTTGATATCCGTGTAGATGCCGCGGCGCACGTCGATCGTATCTCTCTGGGTCTGAATCTTGGTCAGGGGTATGCTTTCGGCCGTGATCGTCGCCTTGATCGCCGTCTGGAAGGTCTGCGCCAAACCTGCGATTTGGGTATCGATGGGGTTGATTGTAGTGGCCATGTTTCACCTTCTTCTGGACAACTTTTCTGCTGGAGTTACGAGCCTGGGGAGGCTAAGTTTGCTGTTTTTTATTATTGGAACGCGGATACCCAAAGTCGGGCACGATGTAAAATCTGACCTGGCCGATTTTCGCGGATTTTTATAATATTTCTGGGTTTCTCCGCGAAAAGCCTGATCATCCGCGCAACCCGCGTTCCGTAGTTTACTCGATTAAGATGGATTGTGGGGGAGGCGCTGGAGCGCCTCCCCCGTGAAAACTCAGTTCGTTCTAAAACCGCCGGTCTGCATCAGCTCTTAGCGGAAGAGGGTCAGCAGGCTCTGCGGAGCCGCATTGGCCTGGGCTAACATGGCCGTGGCGGTCTGCTGCAGGATGGTGTACTTGCTGGCGTTCAACTGCTCTTCAGCCATGTTGGCGTTCATGATCCGGCTGTAAGCGCCTTCGACGTTGACCTGGGCGGTCGCGGCCTGTTCTTCCTTGTAGGTCAGGCGGGCCATCAGAGCGCCCAGATCTGACAGAGTGCTGGTGACCTTGTCCAGCGCGGTATTGATGGTGGTCATATACGCGCCAGCCTTGGATGAGGTCGAGACGTTCACCGAATATTGGTTGGCTCGCTCGTAGACAAAGGCCTGCTCATTGCTGCCGCCTTCCGCCTTGACTGTGTCAAAAGCAGCTAATTTCATACTGACACCGCGCCCAGAAACGTATGAAGTGCCAGCTTGTTTATATCCAACCGAACCGGTGACCGTGCCTGTGCTGTTCTGCGCAAGTACCTGTGCCGCCCCACTGCCATCTAGCAGAGAAAACTTAATGTCGCCCTTGGCAATGTATTCAAAAGTCATCGACTCGCCAACCTTCAGGCTCCCAAAATCTGCGGATTGCATTTTTATTCCAAGAGTATGATTTGCTTGGGTGTAAGTTCCCGTTAATGCATCCTTGGCAGCCATTGAATCTAACAAGTTGTAATTCGAACCTGCCTGGGTATAAGTAAATGATCCGCTGGTTAGGGTTAGCGCACTGGCGTCAAGACCTGTGGTAGCGCCAGTTGCCGTCAAGGCTATCGTTACGCCGAGCCCGGTGTTATAGTTAACGGCTGTGGCACTTGGTGACCCAGTATAGAAAGTCCGCCATCCCGTAGTATTTGCAGATGCAGCCCCGCCGCTGGTTGCCGCGAACGAGACATCCTTCTGAGCGGAGTCAACTATTCTAAATTGGTAGACATCGTCGGTGGTAATGGTAGTGGAAGCCCCCCCCAAAACCTGGGTTTCCACAGTGTAGGCCCCGCTCACTAATTGGGTGTTATCAGTAACTATATTAGACACGCTTGCTGCTCCAACATTGACACTATTGGTAGCTGCGCCCATACCACGATCTTGCTTATTAAGGTTGATATTGTTGAACGAAATGGAGCCAGCATCTCCAAAGCTTGTGTCGCCAATTTTGGTAAGTTTGTAACTGGTCTGATCTTTACTCACGGCGGCTGTAATTTCAACTGTGTATTTTCCGGACGTCATTACGTTGCTACCGACTTGAGTGCTTGTGGCGGTTGAATTCGTAAAGGAGGTCAGACCGGTCAGCAGAGAACTGCTAACATCCCGGTTCACATTGCCATACGCAGTGGAGGTTGCCTTATCAAGGATCTTGAAGCTGTAGTCGCCCGTGGAGAGCTCCGTCATGTTACCCAGGACGCCGCTCGGTTCGACCTGCTCACCAGTAAGCCCAGCCACAAAGGATGCCGGCGTGCCACTCGAAGTAGCCGTCGCTGATTCTACGACCGTGGAAAGGCTTAATCCGGTGGGATCCAGCGAAGCAGGCAGTTTCCAGGTGGTCATTTCGCCTTCGTCCACGCCGGTCTGGAAGTTCTTGGTACCGGTGGATGCGTCGAGCAGCTTGACGCCGTTCCACTTGGTCTGGTCAACCAGGTCTTGCAGCTGCTGGGCATAAGATGAGAGCTGGGTCTGGATCGTAGCCCGTTCTGTGGTACCCAGTGTATCCGATGCGGCTTTTTCAGCCTTGGAACGCATGGAAATCATGATGTCGGTCATCGTGCTCAAGCCGCCTTCGGCGACGGAGAGCATGTTGCGCGCATCACTGATGTTGTCGATGCTGGCTTTCAGACCTTCCGAGCGCGCCATCATCTTGGTCGCGATGGTCAGACCAGCCGGGTCGTCGGCGGCGCTGTTGATGCGCTTGCCGGTCGAGAGGCGGTTCTGGTGCATGGCCAATTTCGCGTTGATCAGTTGCAGTGAATTCAGGGCGTTAAGAGCGCCGATGTTACTTGCAATTCGTGTTACATCTACCTGTGCCATTTCAAACCTCCATGTTTGAATGTTCGTTCAAGGGGATCCTTCCCCTTTTGGGTTGGTGTTCAGGTTTTTTCAGATCGCTGAAAAAACCCACGTGCCTGTCCTTGTCTTTCCGTCTTCGTTCTTCCCGTCTTCGGTCTCCGGTCTTCAGTCTCTTACTCACCTCCGAAAACTTTGTTTGTTTTTTCCGTACACATATAGTTTCGGCAGCAGAGTCCTTTTCTTGAGGGCTGGAGGGGCAAAAGGCGTAAAGTTTGCGTTAATTGTCTTTGCAGGCTTGCAAGGATGGGCATGGTCATGACCTTGATTTGCCGGATTATGGGATTACCCTGATGGAACAACCACTCGTTTCGTTATGCATACACCAACCGTCCCTTGATTTCCGGCACAATCCGCCCCAGTTCATGCGCGGTATCAATCCATTCTTTAATAATCGTTTCCAAATTGTTCAATGCTTCCTGATAAGTTGCGCCATCTGCCATACAGCCTGGCAGTTCCGGCGCTTCGGCCAGAAAAGACTGATCTTCATTGCTCCAAAAGATAATGACTTCGTATTTAATCATCGCTGCCTCCCAGATGGTACTTCAGAATGAGGTTGCGCGCTTGCTTTACTTGATAGATCTTTGCTTTTGAACCTGTTGGTTGTAAATTCAAAATTTCGTCGGCATCCGCATGTGTAAAAATATGGTGGCTGCCCCGAATCCTTTCATCAAAACCGAGATGTTCCAACAAAGCGCACAATTCAGAAAAAGGTATATTCGCGTCAGAAGTACCGCGCAATATTTTTGACAAAAGTTTATCGTAAGGCGACATTGAATATATTATACACGGTATCTCAGTCATCGATTCCAGCCCTTCTGCCCCCGCGCAGGCTGCGACGCTAACCTCTATCAAGGCATCAAAATCATGCCCATCCCGTAAGGGTACCCGGTTTTGCACGGGTATCCTTAAAATCATAGCTCATTCACGCTAGAAATTCCTGCGCCCCTGCGCAATGCTTGCGAGAATCTCTTCCCGGGACAACTTCAAATTCAGCCCCTTGACATTGAGCGGGGAATCCGTCCGCTTTTGTAAGCGGATCACAAATACCTGACCGTCCCGTCGCCGGATGCTGACTTCGCCTTCACGCGCAGCCTGGTCCAGAATGGAAGCAAATTTTTCACGCGCTTCTGTAAATGTATAGGTATTCACGCTGGCACCTGTAATACTTTGATTCCTATTTGCCTTCTGCCACTTGATGCGTTGCTGATTTTTGCGCGCTGTATTTCCGCGCAGGCACCTGCTCCTCTAAGCGAATCAATGAGCGTAGGGCCTCATTCACTGCTTGTGAATCCGAAAAATATGCGCGCACATCCGGCGCCAGCAAAATCGTACCATCTGCCAGGGTATAGTGATTGACGATGACACTACCATCGCTTTGCTCTACGTGGACTGTATAGCCCTTTTCTAATGGTCGATAAAATTTACCACGCTCTGCCTGGCTAAAATCATATTCAGTGCGCAGCTCATCACCTTTTTTTCTTTTCGTTTCAGATGTTGTCATAGTTTTCCATAGCTATCATCTTCTCAAATTATACCGCCTGAACAGATTCTGGTAGACAATATCGTCTCTGGAATCCGTGAGTTGCCTGTCTTAACCTTGATGACCCTGATTTTCAAGATCTAAAATCCTGCCCATCTTGTAACAATACCCGGTTCTGCACGGGTATGGTACCCGGTTCTGCACGGGCATCCTTAAAATCATGGTTCAGACGGCGATAATTATTTACCCCAAAATCCAATCGGCAAGATGACTCTTAATGCGCTTCACCCTGTGTATTTCACTTTCAAATCGTCAAGCGTGTACAGTCCAAGCTCCTCTTCCATGCCCCGCATGGCCGAGGCAAGTGAAAGGCGCGCCCATTCCTTATCCTCACGCTCAGTAGGGACGCAGCGGCGCTGCATCCCTACTTGAAATGATGGGAGAAGTTTTTGAATGGTCGCCTGATTTTTTTCACTGAGATTCATAGAAAACTCTCCTGACCCCAATTATGCTCCGCGATATTACTGGGCTTGCGGCAGTAGACTTTCTAAATTATTTCCTTCGTATTCCCGCGTGTCTTAGAGGCAAAAGGTTTTAATTTTTCCAGCTTGTCCGGGTTGGGTTGAACAACATCCCAAACTGCCTGCGGGTGTCTGGCTGCCACCTGCAGCAATACACGAGCAGGGCCTTGTGGCATGCGTCGTCCTTGTTCCCAATTCTGCAATGTGCCAAGGCTAATCCCTAACAATGTAGCGAATTCGTTTTGAGAGAGGCGATAGCCAGCCCGAATTTTTTGCACATCCGGTTTCTCTAAGTTAAAAATCCGCGATGGGGACTTTTCACCGCGCAATATCGTTCCACCTTCGCGAACACTTTCTAGTAATTCACTAAACAATTCGTCTTTCATGGATATTCTGCCTCCACCACCTGTCTTAACATCTTTATTTGCTTTGGCGTGAGATTGTCAATTTCATTTTTCGCGTAAATAAACAACATCAGGACATGTTCTTGTGCGGTCGCCCAATAATAGACAATCCTTGCGCCGCCTCTTTTCCCATGACCTGACGCACTCCAACGGATTTTGCGAAGACCACCACCGCCAGGAATTACAGGTCCAGTATCTGGGCGGGCGATCAATATTGCCTGAAGTTCACGATATTCATCATCCGGCAGAAGTTCAATGACCCGACGGGTAAAATAAGATGTTTCAATAATATCCATATTCTCCCACTTCAAAGTATACGCCAATGGCGCATACTTTGTCAATAGTAGTTATTAATCTAGTAGTTATTAATCTTTTATCAATCTGTTATTAATCTGCTCTGCGGCGTGGCAACGATTTATTGCCTGTCTTAACATTGATTACCCTGATTACAGGAGTTCCTTGATTTTAAGATCTAAAATCATGCCCATCCTGTAATGGTGCCCGGTTCTGCACGGGTATGGTGCCCGGTTCTGCACGGGTATGGTGCCCGGTTCTGCACGGGTATGGTGCCC
>CAZHWV010000011.1:46700-51308 GCA_964536185.1 uncultured Anaerolinea sp.
GGTTCTGCACGGGTATCCTGAAAATCATAGTCAAGACTGTTTTCTCTTACGCAGCGGACCAGCAGCCGCCCCCACCTGCCGGATCAAGTCCAGCACGGCTTCGTGTTGCGGGGCATGCTCCTGGGCCTGGGCCAGCGCCTGGCGCGCCTGGTCCTTATCGCCCGCCAGCAGCAGGCAGCGGGTAAGCTCAAGCAGCGCCAGCACTTCACCCGGCATGCTCTGCGCCCCGGCCTGCCACAGATACGCGGCTCCAGTGTAATCTTTATTTCCCAGAAGATAATCACCCATTTGCTTGACCAAATAAAAACCCATGCCCTCTGGCAGCTCACCCACCCGGGCCGAAAGCTCAAGCACGGGCAGGCCCACATTAAGCGCCTCCTCGCAGCGTCCCTGCCCGATCAAAGCCTCCGTCAAATTACTCAAAGCCCTCAGGTTGTGAGGCGCAATTTCCAGCAGCAGATGGCTGGTTTTTTCAACCATCGAAAAGTCTTTCGTCCACAAAAAATAGGTTGACATACCCGCCAATACATCGTAGGTATTAGGAGCCAGCTGCCAGGCGCGGGTCAGCGCCTGCCAGGCCAGCGACGGATCATTAAGATTCAAATAGGTACTCGCCAGATCCATGTAGAGATGGACGTACTGTGGTTGCAATTGAATCAGGGTCAGCAGCATTTGGCAAACTTGCTTTGGATCCTTAAGACCCTGCGCCAGCTGCCCTTGATCTTTCACTTCCATCCAATCCATAAACTCAGCCCGAAAGTTCTGCGCCGCGCAAGGAACGGTCATTTCCAACGGCGCCGGTCGCCGCGCGCGCGCCAGGGCGGCCATCGTTCCCACCAGACCCTCAGAATGAAGCCCTGCCTGCTCAAAGAGCACCTCCAAATTTTGCAGGATGCTCGTGTCCTCACAGCTTGCCAGCACATTGACCCCATCGAAACGCTTGCGCGGCCAGGCTGCATCCATAGCGCCCCGTCCGCGGCGCAGCTTCAGGTCGATCTCGCTTGCAGAACGGCAAAAATAATGGTTTAGCTGGATCTTCTCTGTGTAATTGGGGAAGCGCTGGCCATCCACCCGCAAAAAACCTTCATTGACACACCAGGCGCCCTCTTTAAAAAGAAAATCATGCGGAGAATTCGGCATCAAGGCCAGCCCTGGCTGCACAATGCTTTTGATCAGTTCATTTTCTTTAAACGTTGCCTGCGTGCGCCGGGTATAGGCGGCGATCTGCCCCTGTGCCGGCCGGGTTTGATGACCGTTGGAGCCAAAAAACAGCGAACTGACCGCCAGCCCACCGTAAGCTTCGTAACCTTTGAGCAGCTTCTTCAGATCCAGTGAAGTTTTGGGCACCAGGAATTCATCCGTATCGATGAAGCCCATCCAGAAAGTCTGAGAGCCGAAGGTCTGCAGGCAGTGATCGTAAGCATACGGCTGGATCGCCCTGCCCGGGATGTCCAACACTACCACCCAGCCGCGTTCGATATAATCCTTGAGCGTCTCGCGCAGGCTGACCTGGCTTTCATTGTCATAAATGTAAAAACGATCCACCCCCATCAAGATGTGGTAATCCAACCACTCGGGCAGGTAATCATTCTCGTCTTTGCAGATCAGGCACAGGCTGAGATAATCCATGCCTTAATGTCTCTTTTTGGGGCGACGGGAGGTAGACGACCGAGGACTGAGGACAGGAGACGAAGGCTGGGCAGCGGCGTTAACTCTCTACATCAGCTCCAGCACGTCCTCGTTTTGCGGAGCCAACTTCAGAGCCTGGGCCAGGCGCTGCTGCGCCCTGGATAGTTCACCCGCATAAAACAGAGCCTGGGCAAGTTCAAGCAGCGCATTCACTTCACCCGGCTGGCATTTCACCCCGGCCTCCCACAAACGCACGATCCCAGCGTAATCTTTCTTCTCCAGCAGGATATTGGCCATAATCTTAACAAGATGGATACCCATCCGCTCTGGCAGTTCGCCAAGCTGAGCCGAAAGCTCCACCACCGGCAGGCCCACTGTAAGCGCCTCCTCGTGACGCCCCAGGCCAATCAAGGCTTCGGTCAAAAAGCCCAGGAGCATCAAATTGTGAGGCGCAATCTCCAGTGCCAACCGGCAGATCTGTTCTGCCCTGGCAAAACCTTTTATTGTCAAAAAATAATGCGCCATGCCCATCAGCACCAGATAAGTATTCGGCGCCAACTGCCAGGCCTGGCTCAACGCCTGCCAGGCCGTGTCCAGATCATCGATATTAATAGAATAGCTCGCCAGGTCTGTATATACACCCGCGTACTCCGGCCGCACCCGGGCCATGCGCTGCATTATTTGGCAGGCTTGCTTAAAATCCCTGGCATCAAATGCCAACTTATGTTGAAGGCTAAGATCCATCCAGATAGAAAACTCAGCCCGAAAACTGAACGTTGCGCGCGGAGGGCTCATTTCCAAGGGCGCCGGGTGCCGCGCGCGCGCCAGGAGCGCCATTCTTTCAAGCAGACCCGCTTCAACCCGCCCACAAGAAGCGCTGCCAGCCTGCTGAAAGAGCGCCTCCAAATTTCGAAGAATGCATCTGTCATCATACGCTGACAACAAATTGATCACCTCGAAACGCCTGCGCGGCCAGGGGTCGACATTATCCCCCCGGCCGCGGCGCAGCTTCAAACCAATCTCGCTTTCGGAACGACAGTAGTAGTGGTTGAGTTGGATCTTGTCCGTGTAGTTGGGAAAGTACTGCCCCACCACCCGCAGAAAACCTTCATTGACGCACCGGGTATTCGCTTTGAAGCTGAAATCATGCGGAGAAACCGGCATCAAGGTCAGTCCGGGTTGGACAATGCTTTTTACCAGATCATTATCCTTGAAGGTTGCGTGGGGACGCCGGGTATAGGCAGCGATCTGCCCCTGCGCCGGGCGGGTTTGATGGCCGTTGGAACCAAAAAACAGCGAACTGACCGCCAGCCCGGCGTAGGCTTCATAATCCTTGAGCAGTTTCTTCAAATTCAATGTGGTCTTGGGCACCAGGAATTCATCCGTATCGATGAAACCCAACCAGAAAGTGAGATGCCCAAAGGTCTGCAAACAGTGGTCGTAGGCGTACAACTGCATGGCCTGGCCGGAGATATCCACTACCACCACCCAGCCACGTTCAATATATTCCTTGAGTGTCTCACGCAGGCTGACCTGGCTTTCGTTATCATAGATATAAAAACGATCGACGCCCATCAAGATGTGGTAATCCAACCACTCTGGCAGGTAGTCGTTCTCATCTTTACAGATCAGGCACAGACTCAGATAATCCATGGGAACCTTAATGTCTCTTTGAGCGACGGAGGACGGAAGACCGGGGACGGGGGACGGGGCCCACCTGGTTGAGCAGGGCCAGCACTGCTTCGTTTTGCGGGGCCATTGCCTGGGCCTGGGCCAATACCTGACGCGCGCGAATTTGATCACCAGTGAGAAAAAGAGCATTGGCGAGCTCAAGCAGCGGGTTAATCTCATCCGGTTGGCACTGGGACCAGGCTTCCCACAGGTGCGCGGCACCGGCGAAATCTTTCTTTTCAAGCAGGTAACCCGCCATTTTCTTGACCAGATAAGGGCCCATTTGTCCCAGCAAACCTCCGCCCTGGATGCTGGCCAGTTCAACCAACGGCACACCAATCTTAAGCGCTGCATCCCAACGCTCCTGCCTGAGCATGGCTTCCGTCATACAGGCCAGCGCCGTCACGTCGTGAGGCGCCATCTCCAGCAGCAGATAACAGGTTTTCTCGGCCATCACAAAATTCTTGCCCTTTAAAAAATAATATGCCATCCCAGACAAGACATAAAAACTATTCGGGGCGATCTGCCAGGCCTGGCTCAGCACCTGCCAGGCCATTTCCAAATCATTTAAATTAAGATATAAAAGCGCCAGGTCTGTGTAGAGACTGGTCTTTTTTGGAGATAGCCGGATGTATTTCTGGAGCCACTGAATCTTTTCTTTCAGATCACCTCGTTTTTTAACCGCTTCAAATTGAGCACTAAAATCAAGATACGCAGCCAACTCAACCCTGAGGGCCATCTCAGCGCAGGGAGTAAATTCCAGCGATGCTGGATGCCGGCTGCGCGCCAGGACCGCCATCTTTTCCAGCAAACCAACAGATTCGGACAATTCCTTCAGGCAAGTCCCGTCAATCTCAGCCCTTGTAAAAAGAGTCTCGATGTTTTGAAGAATAGCCGTATCTTTAATCGTTGCAAAAATATTTACCAGATCATAACGCTTGCGCGACCAGGAGGCAGCTCCAAAGTTGCCACGATTCAGTTTCTGCTCCAACTCTCTGGCCGAGCGACAGAAATAATGGTTGAGCTGGATTTTCTCAATGTGGTTGGGGAAGTGCTGTCCTTCGACACGCAGAAAAGCTTCATTGACACACCATGTGTTCTCTCGATACGCAAAATCATGCGGAGAATATGGCATCAGCGTCAGCCCTGGTTGGACAATGCTTTTTACTAACTCGTTTTTCTCATCCGCCTCGTGGGTGCGCCGGGTGTAGGCAGCGATCTGCCCTTGCGCCGGGCGGGTCTGATGGCCGTTTGACCCAAAAAACAGCGAACTGACCGCCAGTCCGGCGTATTCTTCATACTCCTTGA
>CAZHWV010000012.1:0-49736 GCA_964536185.1 uncultured Anaerolinea sp.
GATTTGGAAAAATCACAATGATTTTGAACGGAAAATTATTGACAATGATGCTTTCCTGTGTAAAAACGATAAGATTCTGGCAAGTTTATTGGATTTTACTATTGGGTGGGAAATCGCGGGTCTCTAACCCCGTCGGGGCCGCTAAAAAATCAGCAAGGACCAACTTTTCAAATAGGTTCTTGCTGATTTTTTTTCTATACCGTGCCGCCTACGTCCCGTTTACGAAATTTATACCCATATAACAGATATGCACCGCGCCTGGATGATTATGGTGATGATGTGATCGCAAAAATAACGGTTAAAACAACCCTGGTTGACTGGGTTGTTGGGGAAGGCAGGCTGCTTTTTCACTGAGCCATTCTGGCAATTTCAGCGGCGGTTCTTTGAATGGATGAGGGAAGGACAATGCGCCCTTTTGCAACAGAAGTTTGTTCCCATCGGGCATTTGGTCATGCTCAAGCACAAAAACCGGAATCCACCCGTTTTTGATCGTTTCTATGGCGCCTGCCCAGGTGCCGCCAGTTTCGGCATCACTGGCAACCACGAGAGCGTAGTCAGCCAGGCAGTAGATGAGACGGTTGCGACCCATCGCCGCGCCAACCGAGAACCCGGCATTCGGGCTGTATGGGGTAACCAGGCACAGATCGCCGCGCCGCAGGGCAGTTTCGCGACTGCGGACATTTTTCTCCAGGCTGTCGGCCAGAACGCCAACCGCGCTACCGCGCGCTTCAAGAGCGGATTCCATGCTGAGGGTATCCACACCTTTTGCGCCGCCAGAATAGAGCACCTGGCCAGAAATGCCACAGGCGTTGCCAACGAACCTGGCACAGTCTTGCCCGGCCTCATCGAGATGGCGCGAGCCGACAACCGCGATGCCAGGCTGCCCAAGCAGGGCTTTTTCACCAGCGTAAAATAAAACTGGCGGAGCTGAGTCTTTTAATCGCTGGCGATAACGTTGGGGATAGTCGGTATCGGCCCGGGTGAGAGGGTGAATACCAAGTCGAGCAAGGCGCTCCAATTCAAGGGACAAATCGTCAGTCCGCGACAATAACTCTTCGATACGGGTAACTTCATCTACGGATAGACTGAGCTTGGACTGAATGTCTCTTAACGAAATGGTCAGTAGATTGGCAGGACGCAGTGAGACAGCTTGCAGCTTTCGGGCAAGTGGATTCCATTCGCGCAAGGTCAGCGCTTTAACAGAATCGGCATCCAATCCTAGTTGGGAGCAGAGTAAAAGCAGGGCGAGAGAATCGGGAGAAGGTGTCATAGATCTGAGTGAATGGTGCGGGTGATGGTAAGCACATTGACCTGCGCTGCGCCGTGTTCGGTCAGCAAGCGGGTGATTTCCTCGAGGGTTGCCCCAGAGTCGAACAAATCATCCACCAGTAATATCCGCCTACCTTTTATAACGGATTGTAGGGTAAAAGCATTTTTTACATTGTCACGTTTTTGGGCAAGAGTCTTCATCTCTTTTTGCGGCTGGGTCTGGCGAGTTTTTGTGATAATGGATTGCACTGGCGCTTTTATTTTATCTGATAACGCGGCACAAAAAGTAAATACCGGATCGGTTTCGCGTCGTTTGGAAGGTGGAACGGGCAATATGATATCCAACTTTGCCAGATCAGGTTTGGCGGCAAAAAGATCCAGTGTGTAATCAACAAGCGCAGGCAGCACTGCAAGGTTACCCTGATATTTGAGTTGGTAAGCCAAATCTCCCACCATACTGCGAGACCAATCTCCTCCGCTAAAGCGAGAGTGAAAATCGAGCGCCCAGCCGATATGCCATGGGCCAGTGAGTGGACGATGGTGGGGTTTGGACAGGAAGGAGTCGATGTCGACGTCATGTGTAAGTTGGTGGGATGCTTTGGCTTGCAAGCCCGCAATCACACATCTAATCAGGTTGTAATCTTCTTCGTCAGGCAAAAATTCTTTGATAAGCGCGAGATCATCTATTGAGCCTGCTTCTCGAATAGCATTAGTGATTTTGGTGAGCTTTTCTGCTGGAACAACTTGTGCTACGGTCAATTTGCCTCCGGCGATTAATGTGGCGAGGTGAACGTAAATGGTTATTGGCGACAGTCCACGTTCTTGAGCAATTTGTTCCGGAGTCTTGCCCTTTGAAAATAATGCCACAGTAAATTCGACTGTTCCGCCTGCCTCGAGCTGCGCCTGTTTGCGTTCGATTTTTTCTATAGAGAAATTTTCAGGCAGGTTCAGCGCAATGGTTTCTTTTTGTTTAAGCGCCATTTCGCCTTTTGGCGTGAGGCTTAACACGGGATATTTGCCGCCAATCACTTTAAGATAACCCTGTTCTACCAGTTTCTCCGCCAACATCTCGATATCATTTTGATTTATCGCAACGAGTTTTGAATAAAAAGCATTGCGGTCGTAGTGGAATTTAAGAATGTCCTGCGCTTTGGAACCTTTCAAAATTTGCGCCAATTTTCCTTTTCCTACTTTTGGGTTTAGCTGGCGAATGGTATCCAGCATTATCAGATAGGCATGTTGCCGGTAATTCATTTGCGCAAATTCTATTGCGTTTTTGGATGTTTGTTGGTGGCTGGTTTTGGTACTGACCTGACTCTGCCGACAATTGTCACAACATTCGGGGGTTTCTGCTGATCCCATATCGCCGAAGTGTTGCAAGATAACCCTCCGGCGACAGGCATTTGTTTCAGCGTAATGGACAATGCCGTGTAATTGAGTGTGGCGATGGGCAATATGTTGTTTACTGTGACTGATGGTGTTTTCGATTTCCTTCGGGTTCCATACCCCCTTTCTGAGCAGCTTGCGAAAACCTTCATCACCGAGGTGTTCCACCGCTCCAGCGCGCTCTAATGCCGATACTCCTATCTTCAACTGAACCGGGTGCATGCCTGTCACCCTTGAAAGCTCGTCTATTACCAGCCAGTTCTCACCAGCACGAATGCTGCTGTGAATGACACGCAAATCACCAACTGTTAACTCGCTTTGTTGGATGAAAAATTCCTGTAGGGCCCTGTCTTGCGGATCATATAACAGAGTTACTTGCGCAGGCAAACCATCCCTCCCGGCGCGTCCGGCTTCCTGATAATAGGCTTCGAGTGAACCTGGCACGGAATAATGAATTACCTGGCGCACGTCTGCACGGTCAATACCCATACCAAAAGCATTGGTGGCGACTATCAAGTTATTTTTCCCACCAATGAAAGCATTCTGAATTCGAGTTCTTCCTTCGGTTGGCAAACCTGAGTGATAGAAATCGGACGGGATTTTGGCAACTTCGCGGGTGAACTCGACTACTTCCTCGGCGTTCCGCCGTGTGCCAGTATAAACAATAACGGCGCCAGGCTCACCGATAGAGAGCAGTTTGTTTAATGCGCGCGGCTTGGCGGGTGTTCCGTTTGTGTAGCGTACATTCAGGAAAAGATTGGGTCGGTTGAAGCCAGTCACGATTCGAGCCGCTAAATCTCCCATTCCCAACAAGTGGATGATATCGTTTTGAACCTGTGGCGTGGCAGTCGCCGTCAATGCGGCGGTGAGTGGATTGCCAAAAACAGCGCGTGCCTGGGTGATATGCAGGTAATCTGGGCGAAAATCATGCCCCCATTCTGAGATGCAGTGAGCCTCGTCCACAGCCAGCATGCTGATTTTTTTAGAATGAAGGGATTTTAGAAACGAGACATTGCGCAGCCGTTCGGGGGCAACATAAACGATCTTGTATTTACCCTGAAACAGGTTTTCCAGCCGCTTGGCTTGCTCAATAGCGGGTAATGCGCTGTTGATGTAAGTGGCGGGAATATTGCGCTGTACGAGGCTATCCACCTGATCTTTCATTAGCGCAATAGGCGGAGAAATGACCAGTGTTATTCCATCCAGTTGTAGCGCGGCCAGTTGAAATATGAGCGACTTCCCCGCTCCTTTTGGCATGACGTGAGAGTGTGGTGTCCGTTGAGCAGGCTGTTTATGGATTCCGACTGACCTGGACGAAAGTCTGCCTGTTCACCAAGCATGGCTCGCAAGTGGGCAAGGGCTCGTTCTTTGGGAGTTGGATCAATCATAGGTTTACCCCAGAAAGGTTTCAGATCTCTCTGCCAGACTTGTCAACGGGATTGTCTGGATATTTTCTGCTAGAGCATAGGGGTGCGGGCCGGGGTAGATTACCAGCAGTTTACTAAGTTCAAGGTCTGTAAACGCTGCGCGCATGGATGGAGTCAGACGCGGAGCATCCATCCGTTTGCATTCTATACCGATGCGTTTGCCATCTTTGATTAAGAGCAAATCCAGTTCCGCTCCGGAATGGGTTCCCCAAAAATAGGCTTCATCCGGCGCAGTGGCCTTGATGACTTCCTCGATAACATAACCTTCCCAGGATGCGCCACTGCGTGGATGTAGGAGCAGTTCCTGTTCAGTGCGAATGCCGAGCAGGTAATGTAACAAACCGGTATCGCGGATGTACACTTTGGGGGTTTTGACTTGGCGCTTGCCCAGGTTGGCATACCAGGGTTGGAGCAGGCGCACCATGAATAGATCCTGTAAAAGATCTATGTAGCGTCGTGCGGTTGTTTCGCCGACATTTAATGTGCGGGCAGCTTCGGCAACATTCCAGACCTGCCCGTGATAATGTGCCAGCAGGCTCCAAAAACGAAACAGGCTGGTTGATGGAATATTAAATCCGAACTGCGGGATGTCACGTTCCAGAAATGTGCGCACAAAGTCCTTGCGCCATTCCAGGCTGGTTTCTTCTGAGGGTGCTGTGAATGAGAGCGGATAGCCTCCTCGACGCCAATGCAAATTTTGTGATTCAGCCCCAATTTCAGCCAGACTGAACCCACTCATTTGGATAATCGAAATCCGACCGGCCAGTGATTCGGATGACTGACGTAGTAATACAGGCGAAGCGCTGCCCAGAATCAGGAAGCGGGTGCTGAGCGGCGTGCGGTCTGCCAGTACACGCAGCACAGGGAAAAGTTCCGGGCGGCGTTGGATTTCATCGATAACAACCAATCCTTGTAGACCTTGGAGTGCCGTCATAGGTTGGTCGAGGCGGGCCAGACTGAATGGATCTTCCAGATCAAAGTAATTTTGCGATGTAGATTGAACAAACTGCCTGGCGATGGTTGTTTTCCCGCATTGGCGAGGGCCGATGAGAGCCACAACGCGATTGGTTTCTAACTTGTGCTGGATAGTATCTTGAAGCGCTGATCGAGTAATCATAAATAAATATTACCACGATATTCCACTTTTTAGCGGTGGCATATCGTGGTAATTGATACTTGACTGCACAGTGTATATTAAAACAAGCACTCCTCGTGCTCTAAAAGCGCGGGGAGTGCGGCAAATAGGCTGGCTTAATTTTCAATTTCGATAATTTTACACTGTATGCAGCGGTACATTTTGGACCGGTCTGAATTTATACCCGTATACAATGATTCCGCGTTCGTCACCGTCGTTACGCATTTTGCGTGTGACCATTTCCACGGGCATGCCAATTTCTACTGGTTGGTCACCCACATCGGTCAGTTGGGCGGTCACCATTGGCCCTTCGTTTAATTTGACGATTGCCACAGTATATGGAGCATTGGCGTCGTAACCAGTTGGAGCTTCGTAAATGGTAGTGTAAGAAAACACTTCACCTTTACCGGAGAAGGTGTAGAGTGTTTTGGCCTCGTCGCCGCAGTTGGGGCAAACGTCGCGAGGTGGGAAAATCTTATAGTCGCAGTGTGGGCAGACCTCACCGACAAGACCGTATCGTTGTTGTTTCAATCGCCAGTGGCGCGCAATTTCCATGATTTCAACTCCTTGTTGGGTGCTTCTAGATCTAATTTTATCCAGTAGCACTATCAAGAACTATCAAAGAGCCATCATTTTATTATGGTTCGGCCAGGGAATAAGAACCTTGCGCTGAATATATTGTTGAAAATCTGTGCGGGCTAATTTCGAGCAGATATTTGAAATGCTAATTCATTTTTTCTAGAATAAGACATACGGTGGTTGAGCCAGGGCCGCCGATAGAATGAATTAACCCGTAATGCGCCTCGCTTAATTGGTTTAGGCCGGCGCTGCCCCGCAGTTGGTTGGCTGCTTCGACGGCCTGATACACACCCGTAGCACCGCCTGTGAAGCCCCTTGCTTTGAGACCCCCCATTGTTGCGCAAGGGATTCTGCCTTTGAGAGCGATTGATCCGTCCGCTGCCAGTTTCCAGCCTTGACCGCGATCAGCGAAACCGGCTGCCTCCAGGGATAGGGCGGCATAGATGCTGAATATGTCGTGGTATTCAAAAAAATCAATTTGCTTCAGCTGAATGCCGGCTTTTTTCAATGCCAATTCTGTCGCAATTTGCGCGGACCGGAAGAAGAGCAGATCTTGCCGGTCGTGCAGCGCCAGGGTATCAGATGAACTACCTATCCCGGCGATTCTGACCAGTGGGTGCGGAAAATCTTTTAGCAGCAGCTCGCGCCGGGTGAGGAGCACGGCGGCCGCGCCATCCGCGTATGGGGCAGCGTCAAATAAATTGACCGGCTCGCTGATCATTTCGGCTTTGGCATACATTTCTGGTTTGATGGCTTTGCGGAACATGGCAAGCGGATTATTGGCTCCATTGCTGTGCGCGGTCATGGCAAACCCGGCGAATCCATCTGTCGGCACTTCGTATTCGTGTATATAACGTCGCATAATCAAGGCTGCCTGCGCAGTCGTGGTCATGCCTTGCATGGCTTCATAGTCGCTATCCGTGGTTGTAGAACCTGCAGCTTCCACGTCTGGTCCGACCTTGTCGGTAAATTTCTCTACACCGACAACAAGCGCAACGTCTACCATTCCGCTGGCAATGGCAAAATAGCCCTGGCGCAGGGCCGCCCCACCGGATGCTCCCGCGGCTTCAACGGTGATTGCCTCAATACCGGTCAGCCCGGCATGATCGGCCAGCAGGGCGCCCAGGTGCGCCTGGTTAGAAAGGTTCAGGGATAGCATATTGCCAACGAACAGCGCCTGCGGCTTCAGGCGACCACTGTCGTCGATAGCGGTTTTGATGGCCTTATAGGCCAGCTCGCGCAGGGAAATTCCCCAATGCTCGCCAGCCTCCGTTTGTCCAATCCCTGCAATGACGATATCTGTCATGTGTACTCCATTGTTCCGGTTCACTTACTTCATTGCCAGCTTGCCGCGGAAGCGTACATAGGCTGCGTAATCGATTTCGGTGCGCCGGGCAATATATTCCTGGGTACTGGTTGCGCGGTCGCGGCACTTTGCCAGCCTGTCGGTAACGACGATATCAAAAGCGTCAGATCCGGCTCCGGAACCGAACGAGACCATTAGAATGCGATCGCCAGGTTTGGCAACGTCTAAAACCCCGGTGAGACCGATCATGGCAGCTCCCGCATACGTGTTGCCGATCACATTGACAAGCAACCCCGGGCTGATCTGATCCATCGAAAATCCTAACTGTTTTGCCACTCGTTGGGGAAACTTGGTGTTGGGTTGGTGAAATACTGCCCATTGATAATCACTTGCGCGGGTGCCGGCAGCCTGCATCAGCGCGGTGGCAGCTTCGCTGATATGTTTGAAATATGCTGGTTCGCCAGTGAAGCGTAACCCATGTTCGGGATATTTCTGGTATTCGCGCCGCCAAAAGTCAGGAGTGTCTGTGACATAGGAATATGAAGCATTGATGATTGCCAGCGACTCTTCGGCGGGACCGATGATATAAGCGGCGCCGCCGGCGCCAGCTGTGTATTCGAGTGCATCGCCAGGTTTTCCCTGGGCAGTGTCCATGCCAATTGCCATGGCATAGTGAGCCATGCCCGAACCAACCAGCCCCATTGCGGCGACGAGCGCTTCGGTGCCGGCTTTGCAGGCAAATTCCCAGTCTGCGGCTTGCGTGTTAGGTACTGCGCCGATGGCTTCTGCTACCACGGTTGATGATGGTTTCACTGCATACGGATGTGATTCCGAACCAACCCATACAGCCCGAAGTTCAACCGGATCGATCTGGGCCCGTGCCATGGCGTTGCGGGCTGCCTCAATTGACATGGTGATTACATCCTCATCCAGGCCAGGAACAGCTTTTTCCTTTATTGGCAGACCACCTTTTCCACCCGTCCAGACCCGGGCTACTTCTTTGGCGGGCAGGCGATAGCGTGGCACATAAGCGCCATAGCCGACGATGCCCACGGGTTTGTTAGGCCTTAGCAGAGTGCTGGATGTTTGTGAGTTAGCTGTTGTCATTCAGACCTTCCTGAGATGTCTAAGTGTGCTTGATAATTAGATTCTTCAAAATTTCTTCGGCCCGGTCAATACGCACCGTCTTTTCAGAGACCATTTGTGCCGCTACTTTTTCAATCATATCATCAGCTGCGCCAGCAGCGATGGCCACCTGGCGGGCATGCAGGCTCATGTGCCCACGTTGAATGCCTTCGGTGGCTAACGCGCGTAGGGCAGCCATATTTTGGGCCAGGCCGACAGCGACGATGATTTCAGCCAGATCGGAAGCCGTCCTGGCGCCGATCAGTTTAAGCGCCGCGCGCGCCGCGGGATGGACTTTCGTAGCTCCGCCGATGATGCCCACGGCCATGGGCATTTCCAGAGTACCTACCAGGTCACCGCTGGCGTTTTTACCCCAGGTGGAAAGGCTGGTGTATTTGCCGGTGCGGGCGGCGTAAGCGTGCGCCCCAGCTTCGATGGCGCGCCAGTCATTGCCCGTAGCAATCACGACTGCGTCTACGCCATTCATAATGCCTTTGTTATGCGTTGCAGCCCGGTATGGATCAACCGCAGCAAAAGCGTATGCGGTGATGATGCCATCGCGCACGCTTTCTCCGGAGAAGTCATCAAAGGCCAATTCTTTGACCGGGATGGTGCAGCGGGCCCGCGTTATGCGCCGGTCGGCCAGATTGGAGAGGATGCGCAAATGCACCTTTCCTCCGGTTATCGTTTCCACCAGTGGAGCCAGGCGTTCACAGGCTGTATTCACAGCGTTTGCCCCCATGGCGTCGCGCACATCGTAAATCAGGTGGATTACGATAAAGCTGCCGATAGGCGAATCTTCAATAACACGGACCTCCAGATCACGTGCGCCGCCGCCCATTTTTTTCAAGACCGGGTCAATTTCATCCGCCGCAGCCAGCAGGTTGGCCTTATGTTCGTAAAGTTTAAACGCGGCTTCGTGTAGATTTGTGATATTAATGACCTGCATCTGACCGATCATCAACGGGGGGGTGGAAGTTGTCTGGAAGCCGCCGCCACTGCGAACCAATTTGGCCATGAAAGAGGCGCCTGCCACCACTGATGGTTCTTCAATTACCATTGGAACAAGCACATCTCGCCCATTGATCTGAAAGTTAAGTCCTATTCCTATGGGCAGCGTGTGCAGGCCAACAACATTTTCAATCATATAATTGGCCGCTTCAACATCAATCCCACCAGTTGTCCAGGCAGAAAGATCCTCAGGGCTCAAACCTGCGGTGGATGCAACCTGGGCGAGGCGCTCTTCAATACTTAGCTTGTAAAATCCGGTGAGGCGAGATGTACCCATTATTATTCCCGGCATGATCAATATGGAAAACAGGAGATTCGAAACAAAACTACTTTAGCCTAATTTTACGATCTCCTGCTGGCAAAACCTATCAACTTGACAATTCGGATGGGTAGGGTAGAATAACTCCAAGAGGAGAAAGCGAATGCTATTAACCCGCCAGCAACTGGAAGAACGGCTGATTGCGCTCCACCAGGCCAGTCTTCAGCTTGTTGAAGATGTCTCCCTGGAGACACTGCTAGAGCGTATTGCCTCGGTAGCCTGTGAGCAAGCTCAGGCGCGATATGCGGCGTTGGGGGTCATGGGGAGTGATGGCAAGCTCACGCAGTTTATTTCTGTTGGCATGACTCAGAGCGAGATTCGCCGTATTTCACATATCCCCATGGGGCGTGGGTTGTTGGGCGCCTTGATGAATACCGACCAGCCCATCCGTATTCCGGAGATTTCGGCAGACAGTCGCAGCTCAGGTTTTCCGCGCAATCACCCCCGTATGAGTTCATTTTTGGGGGTACCCATCCGTTTGGGCGACAACCAACTCGGTCAGATTTATCTGACCGAAAAACTTGGTCATCATGAGTTTACTGCTGATGATGAACGAATAATCCAGATGTTGGCGGCATACGCTGCAGTAGCCATCAACAATGCGCGGACCTACGAAGAACTTAAACAGCGCGATCAGGCTCTGACGCGTCGCAATCAAGACCTGGCGCTGCTGAATAACATTGCTGGGGTGTTGACGGCATCTCTCAAACTCGATGAAATCCTGCATAAAACCCTCTCTTTGGTAATGGATTACATGGAAGTAGAATCCGGCGAGATTTTCTTGCTTGAAGAAGATAAGCAGACATTGCGGTTGGTTTTGCATCGTGGGCAGGCAGCTGAAGTGTTCTGGACCCGTAACCGCTTTCAGTATGGCGAGGGGATGATTGGGTTGGTGGCTAAAACTGGCGAAGCAGCTGTCAGCCATGACCTGGCTCACGATATGCGTTATCTGCGCGATGCAGTCGTAGATGCGGGTTTTAAGCAAATGGCATGTTTCCCGTTGGCATCTAGCGGCAACCTGGTCGGTGTGTTAAGCGCTGTAACGCGCAGTTCCACACCGTTGAATGAGCTCGATACCCAGGTCATTACGGCCATCGGTAGTTGGGCCGGATTGGCAATTGAGAATGCCCGCTTGCATTCCGACGCTCGCCGTTTGGCTGTGCTCGAGGAACGTGACCGGATAGGTATGGACTTGCACGACGGCATTATCCAGTCTATTTACGGGGTAGGGCTGGTGCTCGAACATGCTCGTTTGCTTGCAGCGGAAGAACCCGAAAAATCTGCCGAGCGTGTTCAGCAGGCCATAAACAGCCTGAACCATACCATTCGCGATATCCGTTCCTATATTTTGGATTTGCGTCCTCGTCAGTTTGGCGATGAGAACCTGATGGATGGTTTGCGCCGCCTGATGATGGAATTTCGGGTCAATACCCTGGCTGAAGCCAACTTGAGCGGCACGCCAGAGGATCTGAGAGAGATTCCGCAGAGTCATGCGCTGGTCTTGTTCCACATTTGTCAGGAGGCATTGGCAAATGCTGCGAAACATGCTCACGCTAAAAAAGTGGAAGTTGCAGTATGGATTTCGCCTGAACGGATAATGCTTGAAATCCACGATAACGGTCGTGGATTTGAAATGGAAACAAAGAGTATGTCACTCGGGCACGGTCTCTCGAATATGCATACCCGCGCTCACCATGTCGGCGGGGATGTTGAGATCGTCTCAGTCGTTGGGGAAGGGACCTCCATTCTAGCCTGGGTGCCCAGGTTGGAGGTCAAGTAGTTCTGTCTGGACACATAACGAACTTTGTGTTTGATTAGTGTGGTGATTCCTGGCGGTGAAAACCGCTTTTTGTTTTTCATTCCTTGTACGTCAAATACTGCACATGTCTATTCTGGCAATTGCTTTACTATTCGGCTCTGCATTCTTGCATACACTCTGGAATTTGCTGCTCAAACAGGCCGGAGAAAAGTATATTGCCACCTGGTGGGCAATTTTGCTGGGGGCCACAGTATTTTTGCCCTTTCTATTGATTACTGGTTTACCGGCGCGTGAAACCTGGCTGCTACTACTGGTCAGCGTATTGGTTGAAGTCGGTTATTATACGACTCTGTCCACAGCTTATCACGATGCGGATTTCTCGCTGGTCTATCCTCTGGCGCGTGGGACAGCACCAGCGCTGATTGCTATCTGGTCTGTGTTGTTTCTGGGTGAAAAACTGGCATTAGGCGGCGCGCTGGGTTTGGGTATTATCATTTTCGGATTGTTGATTGTGGGTGGAGGAAATCTGTTTCAGCGCCGCCTGGAAAAGCCGCACTTACGCGGCATGGTCCTGGCGGGGATTCTGGCCGTGTTAATCTCAATCTACTCAACTATTGATGGAGCGGCGGTAAAACACACACCTGCTTTTTCTTATGCAGTGATGATATTTTTTCTCGCACCTGTATTGACTACACCCCTGATGTTGTCCAAATATGGTTGGCAGGTGTTAAAAACTGAACTATCTTGCCACCGGGTTCGGATTGTCAGTATAGGTTTGTTGACTGTCAGCGCATATCTGCTGGCTTTGGCTGCATACGCCATTGCCCCGGTCAGTTATGTCGGCGCGATTCGCGAGATCAGTGTGGTCCTGGGTGCGCTGGCAGGGTGGCGTTTTCTTGGAGAGCGGTTAGGCGGCTGGCGACTGGTGGGCTCGCTAGTCATTTTTTGTGGCATCTTGGTGATTGCAGTATTTGGTTAATTTGGTATTTAAGTCTGGCGGGTTTGTTTTTGTTTTGGCGCGAAAACGATTTTCTACGAGGCGTTCTGCGAATTTCCCAATGAGTCCTTGGAAATTAGGTTTCACGCGTTTTTAAGTTTTAGAATCTTGTTCCCGGGTTTTTTAAGATAGATATACGACAAGTTTCGAATTTTTGGTTTTTTACCCCATATATGGGGGGTAAAAAATAAAAACAAGGCTATCATGGCTGAAACTAATGTTCTAAACATGCGCGAAACCGTCAGTTTCTTTTTGGTACATCCTTTAAGGTTTGCGCGTCTTAAAAAAGGGAAAGTTTTTAAGATAGCGTAGGCTGATCGTGTGGCAAATTTGCGTTCTATTTGCTAGAATACATACAGTAATTCGAGAGGGATGTGAGCCACAATTCATCCCGTACCCCGAAAGTTATTTGACAACAATATTTGTTTTTCCCCCCTCTGTGAGATTCTGCAGAGGGCTTTGTAACCCTATTTCTTAATCCTGCCTACGGAGCAATACATGAATGCAGAACAGGCATGGCAATCTGTGATCGGCCAACTTCAGACGGAAATGTCTCGCGCATCATTTGACACTTGGGTGCGAGATACCATCATGCTCTCTTACGACGATGGAGTAATGACCATTGCTGTACGCAATGCGTATGCACGAGATTGGTTGGAGAACCGTCTATTAAGCACTACAGCCCGGTTGTTGGCTGGGATGATGAATCGTGTTGTGGATGTACGTTTTGTGGTCGCAAATGGGCGTGACGCTGTTGATGAAGATGAGCTTGCCGAAGGTGGCGAAACCGTCGATGGAGCGCTGCCTTTGGTTGCCAAACAACGTAATCCTACACTGAATCCTCGCTATACTTTTGAGAATTTTGTTGTTGGAGCAAATAGTCGCCTGGCGCATGCTGCCGCGTTAGCCGTTGCCGAAAGACCAGCCCGAGCCTATAATCCGCTGTTCTTATATGGCGGCGTGGGCCTGGGCAAGACTCACCTTTTGCATGCCATTGGTAACTCTTGTCACAGCCGCGGTTTGAATGTGTTGTATGTGTCATCGGAAGAATTCACCAATGACATGATTAATGCCATCCGTACCCACACCACCCAGGCTTTTCGTGAGAAATACCGTTCGGCTGATGTATTACTGATCGACGATATTCAATTTATTGCTGGCAAAGAAGGAACTCAGGAAGAGTTTTTCCATACTTTCAATACTTTACATAGCCAGGATAAACAAATTATTGTCTCATCTGACCGTCCTCCAAAATCAATGGTCACCCTGGAAGAACGTTTGCGTTCGCGCTTTGAATGGGGGTTGATTGCCGATATTCAAATGCCCGATATAGAAACACGCCAGGCAATTCTGCGCTATAAAGCCGAGAAGATTGGCTGTAATGTGCCGAATGAAATTCTTGATATGATCGCTCGCCGCGTACAGTCGAATATCCGCGAGCTCGAAGGTGCGCTCAACAGGATCATTGCTTTTGCTGATCTTTCGGGTGTGCCGCTCAGTTTGCAATTGGCTGAAATGGCCCTCGCAGACCTGCTCCCGCAAGTGCGCAATGTCCCACCGTTGAAGCTTATTGCATTGGTGGCCAACGAATGGCAAACTTCAGTGGAAGCTCTGCTTGGTCGTGATCGTTCTCAGCGAATTGCTGAGCCGCGCCAGGTAGCCATGTACCTTCTGCGCCATGAGACCAATGCCTCTCTGCCGCAAATCGGTGAAGTACTTGGTGGGCGCGACCACACCACTGTGATGTATGCCATTCAAAAAATTACCGGCGATATTTTGATCAAAAAAGAAATGGAAAGAAAAGTTAACCGCATTAAACAACAGTTATATGGCCAATCTGCATTTGCAGCCTGATATTTCATTCAGGAAATATTAAACAAAATGGGATAATCTATTAGATTATCCCATTTTGTTAGGTTGAAAAAAGGGCAACATCCCCTTGCGTGGGTCTTCCCGGCGAGATAAAACACTCGATAGGGTATAATTTCAGTGCCGAAGGTGGGAATCGAACCCACACTCCTTACGGAACACGATTTTGAGTCGTGCGCGTCTGCCTGTTCCGCCACTCCGGCAATTTGCAGGGCAAAGTATACCACTCTCAACCATAAGGTCAAGATGAAACTAGGTATTATAGGTCTTCCCCAAGCTGGCAAAACCACCGTATTCAACGCGCTGACGCGTAGTAACACTCCCACTACTGCTTCTGCTGGGAGAATCGAAGTCCATACTGGCGTGGTTGATGTTCCCGATCCACGCATCGACCGGCTTAGCGTTATGTTTAAACCGAGGAAAACCATCTTCGCCAAAGTAACCTATGCTGATATTGCTGGGCTGGAAGGTAATTCAAAGGGTATTTCGGGGAATTTGCTGAATACGCTTGGGCAGATGGATGCTTTTATCAATGTCGTGCGCAGTTTTGATGATGATAACGTGCCGCATCCCGCTGGTTCGATTAATCCTGCGCGTGATGCCGATGCGATGCTGACAGAACTGCTGCTAAATGATCAAATTGCTGTCGAGCGCAAGCTGGAACGACTGGTGGATGAACGCAAAAAAGGCGGCACCGATAAGGCACTCAACGAACGCCAGACACTGCTCTTTACGCGTTTGCTTGATGCGCTCAATGCCAATTTGCCTTTGCGCAAGTTGGCATATTCGGTTGATGAAGAAAAGGAACTTTCTAGTTTCGGCTTGCTTACTCGCAAGCAAATTCTGACTGTTTTCAACCTGAGCGAAAGCCAAAAACCTCCGTCAATGGAACTTGATCACCCATCTGTGGCTTTACCCGGTAAACTGGAGATGGAAATTTCTCAACTTTCACATGAAGATGCGCAGTTATTTATGGCTGAATACGGGATTGAGGAGCCGGCGCTCAATCTTATGATCCGACTTTCTTACGATCTGCTTAACTTACAGTCCTTCTTTACGGTCGGTGAGGATGAAGTGCGCGCTTGGACCACCCGTCGCCATGCCACCGCAGTTGAGTCGGCGGGTGAAATCCACACCGATATTGCGCGCGGATTTGTTCGCGCCGAGGTGGTTGCCTATGATGATTTGATCACTCTAGGCAGCATGGCCGAATGTAAGGCTAAAGGAAAATTTCGCCTGGAAGGTAAAGAATATATTGTTAAAGATGGCGATATTGTCCATATTCGCTCCAGCCTATAGACAGACTTGTCGTTTTTTTTAAGTAAAAAGCTGGAAGTTCCTGCTTTGCTTTCTTCAAGTCAAAGCAAGAACTTCTCAGTTGCATGCGTGGCGGCGCGCGGGTTTTAGATTCCCCTGGTTTTTTTAATGTATCCATCTGTAATTTGTGTAAGAATCAATTATTCCAATACAGAAGGAGAAAGCCATGTTTCATCGATATCTGCGTCCGGTTATTTTTGTAATTGCCTTGGTTCTTGCTGTTCTAGCCTGTAGCATGCCTGAGGCTGGAGCAAGGCCAACTGCTCCGACAACAGTTCCTCCGGATGCAACCAAAATTGCTTTGGAAATTATGGCTACAAAAAATGCTCCCGGGCCGGTCGTGGTCGTGGATGCGACCAAAATTGCTCTGGAAATTTTGGCGACCAATAATGCTCCTGGTCCTGTCCAGGCTGTGGATGCGACCAAGGTGGCCCTGGAAGTTCAGGCAACCAACGCCGCGGCGCAGTTGACCCAGCAGGCCAACCAGGCTACCCAGCAGGCCAACCAACCCAGCCAACCGCAATCCACCGAATCGCCGCCGCCAGCTGATACCCAGGCAGTTCCTACTCAGGATATTGAAGCTCGAATAAAAAATGCCAAGATCCTGGTTTACGAAGATACGCCGGACATCGGGCTGTGGATCAGTGATGCGCTTAATGGTATGGGACTAAAATATACCCATGTTGGGGATGCCTTGGGTCGCTTAATGGAAAATCTGAATTCTCCCATCAAGTGGGATCTAATCATCATTGGGGCCGAGTCTAAAACGAAAGTTCAAGGGGAATTTTGGGATGTGATCGGCGAAAAGGTCGCGCGGGATAACACTGCATTGATTGCCGAAATCTGGTATCTGGATCTATTGGGTGAGGGAAAGATAAAGCCGGTTCTGGCTAATTGTGGGATTGAATTTCAGAGGGATTGGCCCCTGGCTGAGTCTATATACTGGTTGGATTCCAGCCACCCACTCTTCAGTGACCCCAATAATGCCATGCCGCTCATTAATTATTCGCGTTACTGGCAGTGGCAGGCTGGCGACCTGATCCGCGTTTCCCCGGGGAGCAATGCTACCTTGCTGGCTGGGACATTCCAAAAACAGAAATCTGATTATGGCGTCATGGCTTCCTGCTTGGAAGGGCGAGTCATCTTCCAGACATTTTCCAACCATGACTATCACCAGGATGCCATTATTCGCCTATGGCAAAACTATATTACCTATACGCTGAAGAGCCGGTTTGCCGTGGTACCATGACCAAATCAAACAGGCAACCCTGATCTAACACCCGAAATGACGGTACAAAAACAATCGGGGTAGGTCTCAGACCTGCCCCGATTGTTTTTGTCAAAAAAGAAATGGATTGGATAAAATGATATCTATGAAGTTTTCCTCGCGCTCGAAGGTATTCTCATTGTTGATGATGATTGCGCTGCTGCTGAGCGCATGCCAGTTAGCCATTCCGCCTATCATCGCAAAACCTACGGCGACGGCTACCCTGACGTCAACTGCTACATCAACGGCAACTGCCACTCCGACGGCAACTGCCACTCCGACGGCAACTGCCACCCCGACGTCAACTGCTACCCTGACCCCCCTGCCCACAGCCACACAAACCGCCAGTCCGACCCCGCGTCCTGTTGTCCGGCGCGTACTTATCCTTAGTATCGATGGCCTGCGCCCGGATGCGATCAGTGAGCATATGCCAAACTTGCAAACGCTCATACAAATCAGCGCCTATACGCTCACGGCGCAAACGACTTTCCCAAGCTCTACTTTGCCGTCACATACATCAATGCTAACTGGTCTTTGTCCATCCAAACATGGTGTGGACTGGAATTCTTACCTGCCTGAAAAAGGTTATGCAAAAGGTACAGATATATTTGACCTGGCGCATGCCGCCGGGTTGGAGACAGTCATGTACGTTGGGAAAGGAAAATTAAGACAGGTTACTGAACCTGCTAGCGTTGACGTATTCCGTTACATTAATGATCGTGACGTGGTCATTGCTCAGCGTATCACCGAGGAATTTCCGGTCGATTTTGGCCTGATGTTCGTCCACTTTGCCACACCGGATGGCATGGGGCATGAATATGGCTGGTTGAGCTCTGAATATATCAGCGTCGTTGAGCACGCTGATGAGGCTCTGGGTACTTTGCTCAAAGACCTCGAAGACCATGATCTGCGCCAGGAAACGCTTGTCATCGTTACGGCCGACCATGGCGGCCATGAGCAAACGCATGGTTCGCGTATGCCTGAAGATATGACCATCCCGTGGGTGATTTCAGGCCCTGGGGTGCGTCCAGGTCAGTTGACCACACCCATCCAAACTACTGATACTGCCGCCACAGTTGCCTGGGCGCTGAACCTGCCCCGGCCTGCTGAATGGGACGGCTGGCCTGTTTTTGAAGCTTTTGGCCAGATCAGCCAGCCGCGACCGGTCCCATTCTGTAAATAGCCAATGGATATTTGGAGCTGCCATGACCGAATCTATGATCATTGCCATCACGCTGGAAGAACTTTTCTATGCCCGTCGTTTTTTGGATGGTCCCGTGGGTCTGGTGCCAACCATGGGCTACTTGCATGCCGGACACATCTCCCTCACCAGGCAGGCCAGGCGCGAGTGCCAAAATATTATTGCCACCATATTTGTCAACCCCACCCAGTTTGGGCCAAAAGAAGATCTGGACAGATATCCTCGCAGTGTTGAACGCGATCTTCAGTTGCTTGAAGAGGCGCAAGTTGGTCTTGTCTGGATGCCGACATCTGAGGTTATGTACCCACCCGGTTACCAGACCTGGGTGGATGTGGAGCACCTGACGAAGCCGCTGGAAGGTTCGTTGCGCCCAGGTCACTTCCGTGGCGTGACGACGATTGTCTCAAAACTTTTCAACGCTACCCGGCCGGATAGAGCCTATTTCGGTCAGAAGGATGCCCAACAAGTCGCTGTAATTCGCCAGATGATGCGCGACTTGAGTTACCCGATTGAAATCGTTGTCTGTCCCACCTTGCGGGAATCAGACGGCTTGGCCATGTCCAGCCGCAACAGCTATCTTGACAGCGGGCAGCGACAGGCCGCAACGGTGTTGTATCGGGCGCTTTCGGCAGCAAAGTTAGCCTTTGCAGGCGGTGAAAGAGATGCTGAAAAGCTGCGCCAGATTGTCAAGGCAGTGGTTGGTGTGGAACCTCAGGCGCAATTGCAATATGTCTCCTGTGCAGATGAAGAGACTCTGGCGGAACTGGAAACGATCAAGGCCAGGGCTCTGCTTTCTCTGGCTGTTTCCGTGGGGAAAACCCGTTTGATTGACAACTTCATTCTGGAATGAGCTAAAAAGCATATTTCGTATCAATAATGGTTAAGTGGAATTCTACCTAAACCCGCGAAAATACTATTTGCGAGGAATAGCCAGGCGTTATATTGCAAATAGCCAAGCTTCAAGCCGATGTTGAACGTTATCCATTGTTTCCGTTAATACAAGATTTTAAATGATTTTCGGTGAATGGGCGCCAATCCCAGTTTTTGAATGGCCGCCCGGTGAATGGCGGTGCCATAGCCTTTGTGCCGCGATAATTCATAACCTGGGAACTGCTTATCTAATCTACGCATGAGCTCATCGCGTTCGGTTTTTGCCAGTACCGATGCTGCTGCAATGCTCAGCGATTGTGTTTCGCCTTTGACGAGCCTTTCGCCAGGATACGGACAGTCTTTCCAATGAATGAAGTCAAACAGGTAATAATCGGGGGTCAGCGCCAGGCCTGCGATGGCGCGTATCATGGCCAGGCGGTTGGCAGGCAGAATCCCGATCTGGTCAATTTCTGCTGCGGAGGCAGCGCCAATCGACCAGGCCAGAACTGTGGATTTGATCTCGGCAGCCCAGTATTCGCGCTGGCGGGGCGTCATTTGTTTGGAGTCGCGCACCCCAATCAGGTTGCGTTGGATTTGCGGGTCATTTGGAAGGATGACGGCGCCTGCTATCACCGGCCCCGCCCAGGCTCCGCGTCCCGCTTCATCAATTCCCCCGACATAACGAACTTTTTTTTTCCAGAGGGCCTGCTCAAGATGCAGGCCGGGGCTGTCAGTCATACAAACCCATTCGCCCGTTGTGGCGGATGGTCAGCAGGTCGAGGAACATTCGCCAAGAATCACGAAACACGCTGATCTTGCTTTCTGGATTAAAGTACCAGGGAATAGGGATTTCAAGGATGGGGTAATTCCGGCGGCTGGCAATATAGAGCAATTCCACGTCAAATGACCAGCCCATAAGCGTTTGGCGCCGGAACAGGTCATCCGCGGCATCGGCCCGAAACAGTTTAAAGCCGCACTGAGTGTCATGCAGGGCAGGTAAAACCAACATGCGGATCAGGCTGTTAAACACGCGTCCGGTGATATGGCGGTAATACGGCTCGTCATAGCGCACTGCTCCAGGGGCTTCACGCGAAGCGATTGCGACGGGTATATCCACTGCAGGAGGAATAAAACGCACGATCTCGGCAGCTGGCATGGAAAAATCAGCGTCAGCAAAAAACCGATAAGCTCCTCTGGCCGTCAGCATACCTTTTTGCACGGCGCGGCCCTTTCCCGGTAAGTCAACGTGCAGCACGCGCACTATGGAAGCGTGGCGGCTGGCATACTCCTGGCCAACTTCGAGCGTGCGGTCCTGGCTGGCATTCTCTACCACCAATACTTCGGTTTCAAAAGACTGATTGGTAACAAAGTTCACCACCTGTTCCAGGGTCTGGGGTAGGCGGCGCTCTTCGTTATGTGCAGGAATGATAATACTGAGGAATGGATTGGACATTAAAGATTAAAGTAGATGAAAATTGCAAAACCTGCCATCGCGCACAACCAGAACAACAAGATGCCCCCCAGGATAATGATTTGGATTTTAGTCATCCCAAGCAGGACCGTTTTTCTGGGCGCAGACGAGGCTGGCGAAGATTTGCCATCTGTTTTGGGTTGGGCTTCAGGTAACGCGCGTTCGGCATTCGCTGGAAGCTCTTGCAAGGCAGCGAACGTGGGGTTTGAGAAGGATTTGGCCTGCGCATCGGGTTCAGATTCTTCAAAAATCTGGCTGCTAGTGTCCCAGAGGCTGCCATAACTATCATCAGATCTCTCAGAAGCGGCTGACTGGCTGCTGAGAGTTGCTTGAGATTGAGCCGCAGGAATGAAGGGCGCTTGCTGATCTTGTTTTTTCTCATCGAAAGAAAAATTCAACGTATCGGCGGAATAAGCAGGGTTAGCATTTGGGGGCTGCGCTGCGCTATCTGGGGTGTTGATCAGGGGCGGTGTTGAGATTAACGTTTGGGCGGCAGCTTGCTTTTCGTTGACGAGCGTTGCATCTGTGGCGCCAGCATCTGGCTTGGCTTGTGCTTGTTTTTTGGGACCTTTTAAAATGACTTGAGCGATTTCTGTGATCTTCCCTGGATTAAAAACTGGCTTGGCCTGGTTCAGCGAGATGGCAAAGCGCTCTAAAGCATCACTCATCACGATTCGCGCGACAGGGCGCACAGACTCAATGTGCATGCCTGGGTCAGCAGACATCAGGATGGGTTCTATGATCAAAGCACCCTTATAACCAGCACGGTCAAGATATATTTGAAGAACGCGTCCCAACTTGACAGTTCGTTGAACTTGATTGACCCGCGCAGGGACAAATTTTTCCCCGGAAATTGTGCCCCATTCATCGTCCCTCGCGCGGTATACTCCGCGTTCATGCGTCACATTGATTAGATAAACTCCGGGCGTGCCGATTAACACCAGCGGTAATTCAATATCTGTATCAGGCAGGGTGACATTGCGCAGCAGGATAAAATTTTGGTCGAGGATTTTTTCCAACACTGCAATGGCGATATCCTGCGCCTGTATGCGCGCATACCAACCCAACCCAAATTTAAGCGTAGCTTGCATACGGCCAAAAATATCGATCTGACCGCCTGCGTTACGAAATGGAGTCCTGTCAGCAATTTTCATGGCCTGCCTCCGCTGGGCATCGGGTGACTGAAAGCTATAGGCTGGGAACTTCTTCGAGTTGGTCGTGGCTGGTATTGTTATCTGTGGAGATTACATTTTCATTCGCAGCCAACTGCACGGTTTTCATGGGCTCAAACGTACTTCCAAAAAATTCTTTACGGGTGCCAGTTACAAACTTTTGACCATTTTTCAGGCGAGTGACCAGATTGGCGCGGTTGATTAAAATACTGTCAGAGAAGGTGGCTCCCCGGCGCTCATACGCCCGCACCAGTTCGATTTTTCCATCTGGCGCATAACGCACCGCCTCGATCAAACCATCAAATTTCATTTTTGCCATCTCAAACCTCCATACAGATTTCATCTGTAATTTTACTTCTATTTGGTCTGGTGGAGCGATTATATTATCATAATAAAAAAGCCGCTGGCTTTCGAAGGCCAACGGCTTATTTAGTCGGGGTGGGCGGACTTGAACCGCCGACCCCCGCGTCCCAAACGCGGTGCGCTGCCAACTGCGCTACACCCCGATATGACTGGTGCGGAAAGAGTATAATGCCAACCGTCCTACTCGTCAAATAGATAATTGAGAATATCCACTATGTCCTTCAGTTTTCCCCGTTTTTTACGTTTCTGGCCTTTGATCATTCTCTTTTTGCCTGCTTGTGGCCCATTACAGGTTCTTCCACAGTCCAAAACACCCGCACCAGTTGCCTCGCCAACTTTTATCGAAAAGGCCATTCCCATACTTTCAACCGTTCCAGTTCCCACCACCGCCTTTCATACCGCACCGGCTACATGCAATCAAAAGACGGGCAGTTTCCAAGCAGGTGTTATCAATACCGACCTACTTGCCAAACCCATGCGTTACAGCGTCTATCTTCCTGCTTGCTATACGTTAGATACGAAAAAGCGCTACCCGGTGCTCTACCTTCTTCACGGGCAAGGTTATTCAGAAGACCAATGGATCCGTATCGGCGCTGCTTCCACCGCCGATCGGTTGATGGCTGCCGGTGATATCCCGCCATTCATTATTGTTTTTCCGTTTGATTATTCGAACAAACAACCTACTGAATACTCATTCGAGGAGGTGTTTGTCCAACAACTTATCCCAACTATCGATCACAGTTACCGTACCCTGGACAACGCCTCTCACCGCGCCATTGGTGGACTTTCGCGTGGCGGCGCCTGGGCTTTGCACATTGGCGCCAGCCATCCGGATTTGTTTGGGGCGATTGGCGGGCATTCCCCAGCTATATTTTTTTCTGATCAAAAATCTCTGCCCCGTAACTTGTTGGCAATCCCATCCAGCCAACTGCCACGCATTTGGCTGGATGCCGGTGACAGTGACAGTCAATATACCGTTATAGTGTCTTTTGAAGAATTCTTGAGTAAAAATAACCTGTCGCATGAATGGCACGAATACATCGGCTGGCACGACGAAAAATATTGGTCGGCGCACGTGGATAGCTATCTAAGCTGGTACGCGCTGGGTTGGCGATAGTGGAATACGTTATAATTCCATTATGTCCTTATCACTTCAAGAAATTAATAATATTGCCAACCTCGCGCGGCTTGAATTAACCGATGCCGAGAAGAATCGTTATCGCGAGCAGCTTTCGGCAATTCTTGAGCATGTAGCCCAATTGCAAAAGTTAAATACTACAGCTATGCGCAGCGAGCCAACGACAGGTGTTTTCAGTGCCGAAACTCACCTGCGTGTTGATGAACCTCGCCCCGGGCTGACCCCAGATGCCTTGCTCAAGACCGCTGCATCAAGCGAGCGGATGCAATTTAAGATTCCACCGGTTTTTGAATAGGTCGGAAAATTGATGAACCTTGCCGATCTCTCTCTCTCTGAAGCCAGCGTCCTGCTCCAAAAGGGCGAAATTTCCAGTTGTGAACTTACCCAGGCGGTGCTGGAGCGTATTGCTGAGTTGGATGGCAGGCTGCATGCTTTCTTGCATATCGCGGCCGAGTCTGCGTTGGAACAAGCCCAGGCTGCTGACCGTAGGCGCAAGACTGAACCTGCTGCAGAAAATATATTATTGGGTATTCCTTTTGCCGTAAAAGATGTGCTGACTGTCACCGGCATGCCTTGTACTTGCGGTTCGAAAATCCTCGAGGGTTATCTACCCTCTCACACTGCTACTGCGGTAAACCGGCTGCAAGAAGCTGGTATGGTGGTCATTGGCAAGACAAATACCGATGAATTCGCGATGGGTTCATCTACCGAAAACTCTGCCTACGGTGTAACTCACAATCCCTGGGATCTTACTCGCGTACCGGGCGGTTCCTCAGGTGGGAGTGCGTCAGCAGTGGCGGCGTGCCTGGTTCCGGTGGCATTGGGGACGGATACAGGCGGAAGTGTCCGCCAACCAGCCTCGTTCTGTGGGGTGACAGGCATCAAACCAACCTATGGGCGTGTATCTCGTTACGGGTTGGTTGCATATGGATCGTCATTGGATTCTTGTGGAGTATTGGGCCGCTCAGCCATGGATGTGGCCGCAGTCTTTTCTGCTATGGCCGGGTTCGACCCATTGGATGCCACTTCTCAAAATGTCCAAGTGAAAAAGATCGAGATGAATGACTCCTCCGCGCAAGACTTGCGTGGCGTTCGCGTTGGCGTGCCCAGGGAATATTTCATTGAAGGCATTCAGGCAGATGTCGAGGCTAAGGTACGTGCGGCCATTAAAATTCTCCAAAATTTAGGCGCACAAATCAAGGAAGTCAGCCTGCCGCATACCGAATATGCTCTACCGGTATATTACCTGATTGCCCCAGCGGAAGCCTCGGCCAACCTGGCGCGGTATGACGGTATTCGTTTTGGACCGAGGGTTGCCCAGGCAGGGGAAAATTTGTGGGATGTTTTTACCCGCACCCGTGGTGAAAAATTTGGTGACGAGGTCACGCGCCGCATCATGTTGGGGACTTATGCACTTTCAGCGGGATATTATGATGCTTATTATGGCCAGGCACAAAAAGTGCGTACTTTGATCAAACGTGATTTTGAACAGGTCTTTGGTGAAGTGGACGCGATTGCCTGCCCGGTTGCGCCGACCACGGCTTTCCGGATTGGCGCTCATGGCGATGACCCGCTGGCCATGTACCTGGAAGATATTTTTACCTTGCCTGCCAACCTGGCCGGTGTACCGGGGCTGGCATTCCCGGTGGGTTTTGATGGAAATGGCCTGCCGGTTGGTATGCAGTTAATGGGCCGGCATTTCGATGAAGCGGGCCTATTTAAAATGGCACATGCTTATCAGCAGGCTACCGATTGGCACAAACGCAAACCAAATCTTGACTAAACTAACGTCAAAATGGGTAAGAGAACTCTGAAAAAATTTTTAGGGTGAGGACGAAAAAACAATGAACATATTTGTTAGCGGTGGCGCAGGCTATATTGGCTCATCCACAACAGAAGCTCTACTAAAAGCCGGGCATAGTGTTACTGTGTATGATTCGCTTGTCACCGGGCATCGCCAGGCGGTGCCGGATGGCGCAACTTTTATCCAGGCTGATATTTCTGATAGTTACTCCCTGGCGGTAGCGCTGACCGGGCAGAAATATGATGCTGTGATGCATTTTGCGGCATTCATTGAGGCCGGGGAGAGTATGAAGGACCCTGGCAAGTTCCTGCGCAATAATCTGGTCAACTCGCTTTCCTTGATCGATATGGCCGTCAAAGCTCACGTCAAACGCTTTGTGCTTTCGTCCACGGCGGCTGTCTACCAATCAAGCGAAGAACCATTGACCGAAGAATCTCCGCTGGGTCCGACGAACACGTATGGATTTACCAAACTGGCAGTAGAGCAATCGCTGGATTGGTATCGCCAGATCCATGGGCTGCATTTTGCTGCCCTGCGCTATTTCAATGCCAGTGGTGCTCTACCCGGGCGAGGCGAGGCCCACCAGCCTGAGTCACACCTGATCCCGCGGGTTTTGCAGGTAGCCCTGGCAGATGGGGCGGAAGCCGCATCCATTTTTGGGACCGATTACCCTACACCGGATGGGACTTGTATCCGGGATTATATTCATATTGGCGACCTGGTTTCTGCGCATATCCTGGCTTTGGAAGCACTGGCTGATCGAGAAAAGATGGTTTACAACCTGGGTTCCGGCACGGGCTATTCTGTGCGTGAAGTGATCGACACAGCCCGGCTGGTCTCTGGTAGAGCAATCCCGGTTAAAGAGCTGGAACGCCGCCCAGGTGATCCGGCTCGGCTGGTGGCGTCATCCGGAAAAATCCGACGTGAATTGGGCTGGAAACCGCAGCGCGATTCTATCCAAGACATAATTGCTTCGGCCTGGGAATGGCATTTACAGCATCCCCATGGTTATGACGAGGCGGAAAAGCGAGGTTGACATGCAAATCGTTCGATACCAACAAAAAAATCTGATCACCAAGTATGGCTGGATCTTCGAAGAAAATGTCGGCGAGATCGAGGGCAGCATTTTTGGCGAATACCGCCGCCAGGAAGCCAGAATCCCTTTGGGCGATGTCAAGCTGCTTTGCCCCTGCCAGCCCAGCAAAATTGTATGCGTGGGTAGAAATTACGTCGAACATGCCAGAGAATTGGGCAATGATATACCCAAAATGCCGTTGATATTCCTGAAGCCGCCTTCATCCATCATCAATCCCGGCGAGTCGATTATCCTGCCGCCTCAGTCGCAGCAGGTGGAGCACGAGGCGGAACTGGTGGCGGTCATTGGCAAACGAGGTCGCAACATCACCGCTGAAAATGCCCGCAGTTACATCCTGGGCTACACGATCGGCAATGACGTAACCGCCCGGGATTTGCAAAAAACCGACGGCCAGTGGACACGCGCCAAGGGCTTCGACACTTTCTGTTCTTTTGGACCCTGGATCGATACTGATTTTGACATTTCAGACGCGCTTATCACCTGCAAGGTGTCCGGCCAACCGCGCCAAATGGCTTCCACCCGCGACATGGTCTTCAATGTTTCAACCCTGATTGCTTTCGTTTCGTCGGTGATGACCCTCGAACCAGGCGATATCATTTTCACCGGCACACCTGCTGGCGTAGGGCCGCTTAAAGCGGGAGATGAAGTCGTGGTAGAGATCGAGGGATTGGGCAAGCTGTCGAATCCGGTCAAGGTCTGAAACATAAAACGGACAACCCGCGCGGAGCAGTTCACGCCATCCGTGCTGGCGAAGGTCTTTCGCGTGGAATTGGCAAGATCCGGATGACGAGCTAGCAGAATCGCTGCGTGACTGGCTTATCAAAAATAGCGCAGAAAAGGCACAGGCAGACATGACAGATCCAAACCAGGATATTCAACGCTACAGGCAAAACCTGCAAAAGGAAGTGGATGGAGCTGCGCTCTACCGTGTGCTTTCCCAAAAAGAAACACGCCCTGAAATGCAAAGCGTCTACCGGCGGCTGGCGGAAAGCGAAGATCGCCATGCTCAATTTTGGCGTGAAAAAATAGCAAGCGTCGGTGCAGCCATCCCAGCAGAAAAGCCCAGCGGGCAAACGAAAGTATTAATCTGGTTGGCACAGCGTTTTGGACCGCAATTTGTCTTGTCAACAGTTACCAGCCATGAAAAAGCCGATAGCAACGCTTATGCTAATCAGCCCGAAGCGGAAACCGCAGCCATGGCGGCGGAAGAACAGGCTCACGCCCGATTGCTTTCCGCAGCCAGCGGCGGCGGCGGGGTCACAGGCAGCCTGGTGGCCGAAACTGAAGGGCGTCATCGTTCATCGGGCGGGAATGCCCTGCGCGCGGCCGTTTTGGGGGCCAACGATGGACTGGTCTCCAACTTGAGCCTGGTGATGGGCGTTGCCGGAGCGGAACTCTCTGGTCAAAACATTCTTATCACCGGTTTGGCGGGCCTTTTGGCTGGAGCAGGTTCCATGGCGCTGGGCGAGTGGCTTTCCGTCCAAAGCTCACGCGAGTTATACGAGCGCCAGATTGGAATCGAGAGAGAAGAACTGGCGGCCAACCCCGAGGAGGAAGCTGAAGAATTGTCCCTGATCTACCAGGCCAAGGGCTTACCCGAAGCGCGCGCCAGCGAACTGGCGCACAGCTTGCTGGCTAACAAGGCTACCGCGCTGGACAGCCTGGTGCGCGAAGAATTGGGGATAGACCCGCATGAATTAGGCGGCTCAGCCTGGGAAGCGGCTTATACATCTTTCTTTTTGTTTGCAGTAGGAGCGATTATTCCCGTCACCCCCTTTATTTTTTTGAGCGGAATGACCGCTGTCTATGTCAGCGTAGTGATCAGCGGGCTGGGCCTGTTTGGCATCGGCGCGGCAATCACGTTAATGACCGGGCGTAGTGTCTGGTTTTCCGGTATGCGGCAGGTATTGTTTGGGCTGGTAGCGGCAGCTTTGACCTACGGAATTGGCCGTTTGATTGGTGTATCCATCGGCTGACAACTCATGTATATCCTGTCAGTGGTGCGACTGGCGCAAGACCAGGAAGGACAGCGCTTGTACTACCAGGGTGGCCAGGAGAGCGGCAAAGAAAGCTGGGCCAAGCCCAACCCGCCCGAGCAGCAATGCCAGAACCAGGTAAAAACCTGCAAAACCGAACAGCCCGAACAATAATCCACGCAGAACACCGGTAGCTCCGGCGGGTCCTTGCAGTCTATGGGCAAAAATTGTCAGGATAGCAGTATAGAGCGGAATAGTCGAGAGTAGTCCGGTCAGGCGCGAGCCGATCAAAGGGGCAAGACCGGTAAGTCCTAAAATAAAAGATGTGCCAATCAAAATGCGCGCTGGAAGGTCCCATTTCCCCGGTTTGGAATCATTTAACTCAAGCTGCATTCCTCTGGGCATCAACCAAAGCCCGGCAAGGATCACCAGCATTACCAGCACAAAGATGGTGGGTAATGGCAGGATTAAATTTTGCATAAGAAGCGTTACTCCAGCGAAACAGAGCATACTGGAGATGATTGCCACTGGCCAGCCAAATTTCTGAGACAGCCATGCATATACCAGGCAAAAAGCCACCAGGGAAAGCCCGCCGCTCAAGGTGCCCAGCACGGTCGAAAGCGCAAAGGTATCACTGTGGCTGATGGCCACAAAGAATACCACCGGCCCGGAAGTAAGCGGCAGGCCGATCAGCCAACCACTCACGGTCGGCCCCCAACGCCGGCCGGCCAGGCTGGCGCCGCCAATGATCAGTGGGGCGAGGATAAGTTTCAACGCAAGAATATTCATTGAACAGTTGTGATCAGGGTGTGTCTGGCCCCGGCATCCCGAAGCGCACAGGCGATTTGTTCGGCCATTTCAGGCTGGACAAGCGCGATCATGTTGCCGCCACGGCCGCCGCCGGATAATTTGGCGCCTTTGGCCCCGGCAGCTTTTGCCGCCAGAACCAGACGGTCGAGTTCCGTCGAAGAGACGGTCATTTCCTGTAAGAGGGCGTGATTGGAATCCATGAGCGGGCCCAAATCCTGCCAATGGCCACTTTCAATGGCCAGCCGTCCTTGCCGGACGATGGCTGCTATCTGGTCAAAAACCTGGTTCCAGCGGCGTGGGTCGGCTTGCCAGAGCTTGCTGACCGCGCCGACAGATTCCTTTGTTGGTGCGGGGATGCCAGTATCAGCGATGATGATGGTGAATGGCGATTTGACCTGAAAGGTCTCAACTGGCTGACCCTTGGCGAAAAATACCGGGCGCGCATAGGTAATAACGGTATTGTCGATACCGGACGGCGTGCCGTGATGGATCTTTTCGGTTTCGTAGCAGAGATTGTTGACCTGTTCAGCCGGCATGGGTGCGCCGAGGTGTGCGGATAGGGCCCGGATGAGCGCCACTGAAACCGCTGCGCCGGAGCCAAGACCGGAAGCGACCGGAATGCTGGATGTGATGCAAATGTTCAAGGCGGGGGGGCTGGTGTTGCCCAGCGCAAGTAAGACGCTGTCAATGATGTTGCGCAGGGCATGGCCCGGCAGGAGCGAGGCGAGGCTGGCGTGCAATGAAATATCCGGGGCGTCGATCCAAATGCCAGCTTGAGCAGCATTGATTTCCACAACGGCATGGACTTGAGAGACCGGCACTGCCAGGGCTGGGCGCTGATAGACAACACTGTGTTCGCCGAATAAAATAATTTTACCAGGCGCTGATGCGGTTGTCATTGGAGGTAAAAAATCGCCAGGATCACCAACCCAGCGAGCAGGATGCTGATTTGGATGGGTCTGTCGGTGAGCAGAACTTCGTCTGGTGCGCCGGCATCCTGTGTCATCTGGATCAGATACAGATAGCGGAAAATGATGTAGGCTACGAAGGGAATGGAGAGCATCATACTGTGATTGGCGGGAAGGTTGGGTGCAGAGAAGGTATAGAGCGAATAGGAGAGGATGGTGGTAGCCGAAACAATAGTGATGTACTGGTCGAGCAGCGGGATGCTGTAGCCTTCCAATACTTTGCGGTGCGCTCCCGCGCCCTTCGCCAACAGGGTTAGTTCGGCGCGCCGTTTTCCGAAACCAAGATAAAGCGAACCAAGCGTGGTGACCACGTAAAGCCAGGGGGAGAAGCGTTCGACCACGATCAGCACGACGCCCGCTTCCACCCGCAGCACGAATCCGGCTGCGATGATAAACACATCCACGATCGGGACGTGTTTGAGCCATTTGGAATAAGCCAGATTCATCACCAGGTAGGCCGAAAGCACGGCTGCAAAGCCTGGCGCGAGCCAATAAGCCAGCGGCAGGGTGATTACAACCAGCAATCCGGCGGCGGCCCAGGCTATCCTTACCGGTAATTTACCGGAAGGCAGCGGCCGGTTTTTTTTGACCGGGTGAAGGCGATCGGCATTGATATCCGCAATATCATTGATCAGGTAGACTACACTGGAGATCAGGCAGAACAGAGCAAAGCCTGCCAGCGTGTTTAAAAAAGCGGGCAGGTGAAAAAGCTGCTTGTCAAATACGATCGCAAAAAAAACAAAAGCGTTTTTTGTCCATTGGCGTGGACGCATGGTTTTTAGCAAGGCTTTGAGCATGGACCTATTTTACCTTACCTGTAGCTCGGAGGGGTTAGGAGTACCGGTGGAGCGGTTTGAAGGTAGAATTAGATAAATTGGATCACCAGTTTTCCTGGAATGAATTTGAAGCGCGTCCCTATTACAACCTTTTCAAGAAAGTGTGGCTGGCCCTGTCAAACATACGGAAAATGCGCCTGGATTTGTTATTGGTTGAACTAGGCCTGGCTGAAACTCGCTCCAAGGCCCAGGCTATTATTATGGCCAGGCAGGTACGCGTTAATGGACAAATGGTCGATCGCGCCGGGGCCACCTTTGCTCCTGATACGCAGGTGGAAGTGGATTCTGGACCGCGATTTGTTTCACGCGGCGGAGAAAAGCTTCTGGCCGCGCTTGAAGCCTTCTCTGTGCATCCAGATGGACTGATTTGCGCTGATGTTGGCGCATCGACCGGCGGTTTCAGCGACTGTTTGCTCCAATATGGGGCGGCTAAGATCTATGCCATCGATGTGGGCAAAGGTATCTTGCATTGGAAACTGCGCTCCGATCCACGCATGGTGGTCATGGAAGAGACCAATGCTCGCTACGTGAAAGCTCTACCAGAACAAGTCCAACTGGTCGTTTGCGACGCATCTTTTATTTCCCTTAAAATCCTGCTGCCAGTAATGATTCACTGGCTGACAGAGGATGCCAATGTAATCACCTTGATCAAGCCTCAATTCGAAGCCGGGCGCGTGGATGTGGCCCGAGGCGATGGGGTCGTTCGCGATCCTCTTATTCATCGCCGGGTGCTGGGAGATGTGCTGGACTATGCTCAAGAACAAGGTTTTGGTGTCAGGGGGCTTATCCGTTCGCCGCTATTGGGACCTAAGGGCAATACGGAATTCCTGGCCTGGCTTGACCGGGAAATAAATAACCAGGATGTGACTGGGCTGTTGGAGAGCGTACTTGCCCACCCTTTCGCTGATAGGTTATAGAAAGCGCTACGAGTCAGCAGAGACTTACTCGAAATATTGGGGGTGATAATCGGTGACTTGCCGGCGGGCCTCACTCAGGATCTGGTCGATGGTCATATCCTGGTGGTCTGTATCGGCCGGATGGTAATGGACATGAACCCGGCGCAGGTTCGGAATGTTGCTGCATAACAGGGTTTCAACCCGGCTGGCGATTTGATCTCCGTCTTTTACAGCAAGATTACCGTCAACGCCGATGGTTACGTTGACCACGCTGTGCGGTCCAAAGCGGTGGGCCTGGACTTCATGTAATTGTTCCACACCCGGAACATCTGCCAGAATTTCTGCGATTTGCCCAGCCAGATCTTTGCTTGGCACAGCATCCATCAGCTCCACCGACGACTCGCGTAGAATGTAAATGCCGGTGCGTAAAATCAGTAAGGCTACGATCGCGCCAGCCAGCGGGTCCACCCAGGGCAGCCCACGCTGGCCCAGGAAAATGCCAATCGAAGCAGCGATTGCGGAGAACATGTCGTTGCGGTGGTCAAAGGCCATAGCTTCTACTACAGGGTTTCTGGTATCTTTTCCCAACCTGAATACATAAAATGTCAGAAAAATTTTGATACCAACGGTTAGCAGCGCCACCCAGAGCGCAATACTGGAAGCACCCTGGGAAGTTACTTGCCCGCTGAGTAAATCCCATATTTTATCGACTGCATCCCAGAAGACCGCTACGGCGGTAGTGACGATGAACGAGCCGACCACCACTGCTGCAATGCTTTCCAGCTGCTGGTGCCCGTAGGGATGTTCATCGTCGGCGGGTTTGTTAGCCATGCGCACAAAAACACTTGCTACCACGTAATAAGCGACGTCAGACGTTGAATTGATCCCTTCAGCCAGTAGGGCTGGGCTGTGCCCGATTACGCCAATATAGGTCTTCAGCGCGGCCAGACCAATGTTGATCCCCAGTCCGAGGTTTACTGCCAGTAAGCTTTTCCTGTCGCGTTCACGTGTCATGTTTTCAATTGTAAAGGAAATCTTGCTCGAATGGTGAGGCTATTGGGTTTGACTTGGATATTGGTTACCGCCTACCGGCCCGGAAATTAGAATATGGTTTCCACGGTTGCGCCTGATTTTTTGCGGATAAAGCCCGGCCCGTGGTTTGGTCTTGTGCATTTTCCGCATACGGGTAGGCAGTATAATAGTCTCATTCTTTGCCCGGGATCGCTTTATCAAGTTATTTTAACAGCGGAGTTTTTCCATGGACTGCCCCAAATGCAGCGCGGCGTTGATCCAAAAGTATTACAAGGGGATGTTGGAAATTGACTATTGCCCTAACTGCCGGGGTATGTGGCTCGATTTTGACGAACTCGATAAATTGGAGGATGTGGTTTTTGATGAAGACCGCTACAAAGGTTCACTCATTCATCATGAGTGCGATGTGGTTTGTAAATGTCCCGTCTGCAGCAGACCCATGCGCGAATTCCAATACCGGCTCTATGATCTAATCCTGGACTATTGTACTGAGAAGCATGGTTTCTGGCTGGATGCAGGCGAGGAAGAGCGGGTATTGCAAATCATGCACACTCAGCAGACCCGTATTGGCCGCAAACAGGACGCTGAAAAAGAGTGGAAACAAGTGCTCCACGGCTTACATTCTTTTATCAATAAAAGATGAAATCTCTTCAGGTTTTTTATGGATTCCTGCGGAAGCAGGGGGCAAGCGTATTATCCGCTATGGTTAGTCGCTATACCATTCCACTCATCCTTTTGGCTGTTGTCGGGCTGGCTTATGGTTGGCAGGTTACCCGCCTTGGATTTTATTGGGATGATTGGGTATTCGTTGGCCGTTACCAGACCCAGGGCATACTAAATACCATTTTTTACGGGGGCACGCGCCAGTTGGGCGTTTTTGCGCTCATGCCGGGTTTCCTGTTGGCGGGTGATTCGCCGCTGCTTTGGCACATCTACAGCCTGCTGCTGCGCTGGGTCGTTGCGCTTCTTTTTTGGTGGGCGTTAATTAAAATTTGGCCAGGGCAAAGGACTTCTGTTACGCTTATGGCTGCCCTGTTTGCCGTTCACCCGGCTTTCAGCCAGCAATCCATAGCGGTGGTTTACAGCTTGCAGTTTGTAAACTACGCCATTTTTTTAGTCTCATTTGGATTAATGGTCAGCGCTGAGCGCACATTATCGCGGCGCTGGCTGTGGCTGGGGTTGGCCTTATTGACACAGGCTTTGCATCTTTTTATTGTTGAATATTTTGTCGGGTTGGAACTGATCCGCCCGTTGGCGCTCTACTTGCTGCAAAGCGAGTCAAACTGGTGGCAGCGTTTCAAAAAAGCCTGTCTGCGCTGGCTGCCTTACTTGCTGATCCTGTGCGTTTATGCGATCTGGCGCTCCGGTGTGCTGGGGGGTGGGTTTGACACCTATGAATATAAAACGATCACCGCTTTTTTGCGCATTGATCCGCGCGCTGCCTTCGTTGAGGTGATTGAGTATGGCCTAAAGGATATCCTGGTGCTGCTGGTGAATACCTGGCAGGCTACGCTGGCTCCGTCTATCATTGATCTTAGCCAGCCGTACAACTTTTTTTCACTGGCTGTGGCGGCGCTTTCGGCTTTTGGCCTGTATATTATCCTTACACGTCCAGGTTTTGACTCTGCTCTGCCGCTTGGTAAGTCGGCTCCGGCAGGATATACCAACAACGCAGGTACCGGCGAGGGGCGTTTTCTTTGCCAGGCTGCCGCGCTTGGTTTGTTTGCAGTCCTGGTAAGTTTCATCCCGTCCTGGTTTGTGCGCCGCCACATCGTCGAGCCAGGAAATTTTGGCGACCGTTTTGCCCTGGCTGGTCTGTTCGGTGCTAGTATTTTGGTAGTTGTCCTGGCCCAATTTTTCGGTGGGCGCCGAGGCCGGGGCACCTTGCTCGCAGCGCTTTTCATCGGCCTGGCAATTGGGGCTCAGATGCGCTATGCAAATAACTATCGTTGGGATTGGGAACGCCAACTGCGTACTTACTGGCAAGTCTTTTGGCGCGCGCCTGCTTTGCAGCCTGGGACGGTGCTGGTGGGCTACGATGCCATTTCGGCCACCACGGTAAATTACGTGGGCGCATTCGCATTCAACGATTTGTATCAAGCAGTTCGCCCGCCCTTGTGGGGCAGCCCAGGGTTTAGCACGGTGTCACCATCTGTCTGGTATGTGAATTATCCAAAGACGCCCATCGCCGCCAGCCTGGATGCATTCCTGGCCAGAGACTGGGTTTATGTGGACGAATTCGATAATATCTCTGTTTCTGTTCGACGCGATAATAGCCTGGGTGTGGATTATAGTGAAGGCCGCTGTGTCAAGATTATGACCGTTGATGACCTGTTTAATTACAATATCCCTGACGATTTTCGGCTCGTGGCCGGATTCTCCAATCCGGCGTTGGTGTTATCCCAGGGCAGCCTGGCGCCTGCAGAGCGTATCTTTGGCCGCGCACCACGGGTCAATTGGTGCTACTATTTCCAAAAAGCTGAGCTTGCCCGCCAGCTGGGCGATTGGGATAGAGTCATCGCTCTTAAAAATGAGGCCGACAAAGCTGGCTTCGAAACGCTAAATGCTTACGAATTGTTCCCTTTCATTGAAGCCCTTGCCATGCGCGCAGAATGGGGCTCAGCCCAAAAGCTAAGCGCTCAAGCTTATAAGTCCTTACCCAAAAGTCTGGATGGTTTATGCCTGATCTGGCGGCGCGTTGGTGCTGAATTGAGCAAATCGACTGCGCCAGATGGATTTGAAGCTGCCTTCGATCAGGTGAACGCGCAGTTGAGCTGCCGTTGATGACAGCAGGATTTATGTTGGCTGTTTGATGTACAATAGGTCTGTGAAGTGGTCTCATTGTTAAAAAGGAGCTGAGAATGGCAGATAAATACATTCAGAACATGTTGGGCGAAAATGAACGCATTTTATTGGTCACCCGCCAGCACTGGTTTGTGCTTTTCAGCGCTATCCTGCTGGAGATCTTTGTGATCCTGGTAGTGATTGTTGGGGTAAGCGTGGCGACTATTAGCTTCCCGTTGGCAGCGTTTGCCTTTGTGTTGGTGTTTTTGCCTTTGCTTAGCATGGTGCATGATATCCTGGTCTGGAAAGAACGCCAGTATATTGTCACCAACCGGCGCGTTATCCAAATTTTTGGTATTATTAATAAGAGCGTGGTTGACTCATCCCTGGAAAAAGTCAATGATGTCAAAATGACCCAATCCTTTTTTGGTCGAATCTTCGATTACGGTGATGTTGAGATCATGACTGCCAGCGAATTGGGCGTTAATCTTTTCAAACGTATTGGCGATCCGGTCAACTTCAAAACAGCGATGCTCAACGCCAAGGAAAAACTAGGATATGAGGGCATGGGTTCGCATGCTGCGGGCCCGAATAATATTCCGGCGCAGATAGCGGAGCTGGGTGAACTACGCCGGAAGGGCATTCTCACCGAAGAGGAATTCCAAAATAAGAAAAAAGAATTGCTCGCAAAGATGTAATTTGTAAGGTCAGGGTGACAAGCAACAACGCGCCATGCCGGCGCGTTGTTGCTTTTAAAATCGGTTATACTTTCCTTTCTATTGATTAGGACCATAGCCGTTTGGTCACGAATTCCCTGAAGAAAGAAATGAATGTCTGAAAATATTCGCAATTTTTGTATTATCGCTCATGTAGACCACGGAAAGTCCACGCTGGCTGACCGCCTGCTCCAATTCACTGGCACGATCTCTGATCGTGACATGACCGAGCAGGTGCTTGACACGATGGATCTGGAACGCGAAAAAGGTGTGACGATCAAGGCTTCTGCTGTCCGGATGAAATATACCGCCAAAGACGGCAAGGATTATGAATTAAACCTGATCGACACTCCCGGCCATGTGGATTTTGGCTACGAGGTCAGCCGCGCGCTTAATGCCTGTGAGGGCGCCATCCTGGTTGTGGATGCGACCCAGGGTATTGAAGCGCAAACCTTGGCCAACCTTTATTCCGCGCTCAACGCTGACCTGGAAATTATCCCGGTTATAAACAAAATTGATCTACCCTCGGCCCATGCCGATGATGTGGCCGAGGATGTTTCGGCGCTCATTGGTGGCAAACCTGAAGATGTGATTCGCATCTCGGCCAAAGCAGGTATTAATATTGAGCAGGTGCTCGAAATCATCGTCCAACGCGTGCCGCCTCCCAGGGGCCTGGAGGCTGACTGCCCACGCGCGCTGGTCTTTGATTCGCATTACGACGCTTACAAAGGCGTCATCTGTTATGTTCGGGTCATGGAAGGCTCATTTTCCGCCTCTGAAACAGTCCGTTTGATGGCCACTAAAATCAATGTAAAACCCATCGAAGTGGGTATCTTTGCGCCGACTATGAAACCTGTCAACCGCTTGAATGCTGGCGAGGTTGGCTATGTTGCCACTGGTTTGAAGACTGTCCACGATGCTCGTGTTGGCGACACCATTACCAGCGCGGCCAACCCTGCTAGTGAACCTCTGCCAGGCTATTTCCATCCCAAGCCCATGGTGTTTGCAGGTATTTACCCGGTGGACGCAGATGATTATTCTGATCTGCGTGATGCGCTCGAGAAACTCCAATTAAATGACGCTTCATTGACCTACGCTCCGGAAACTTCACAAGCAATCGGCTTTGGTTTTCGGGCAGGGTTCCTGGGGCTTTTCCACATGGAGATCATCCAGGAACGCATTGAACGCGAGTATGACTTGGATGTGCTCTTTACTGCACCTTCGGTGGAATACGAAGTGGTGATGGGCAATGGCGAAGTCTTACTGATTGATTCGCCCGCGCAGTTGTCGGATGAAGGCATGGTGACCGAGATCCGCGAACCGTGGATGAATATCGAGGTCATCACCCCCACTGATTATTACGGCACGATCATGGATATGGTAATTAACCGGCGCGGTATTTATAAAGGCCAGGAATATCCCGCGCCGCACCGTGTGCAGCTCAATTTTGAAATTCCCCTCGCCGAGCTGATCGTCGATTTTTTTGATACGCTAAAGTCTCGAACGAAAGGCTATGCTTCGCTTGATTATCACTTTGCCGAATATCGTGCCGATACGCTTCAAAAACTGGAAATTCTAGTCAATGGCGACCCAGTGGACGCGTTGGCTGCGATTGTGCATGAAAAAGACGCTTATCACAAGGGCCAGGCCCTGATTACCAAATTGAAGGGTATTATTCCGCGCCAGATGTTCGATGTGGCCATCCAGGCCTCGTCAGGTGGGCGCATCATCAGCCGCGCCAATGTCAAAGCCATGCGAAAAGATGTGCTTGCCAAGTGCTACGGTGGTGACATCTCCCGTAAGAAAAAACTACTTGAGAAACAAAAGAAGGGTAAGCGGCGTCTCAAGATGGTCGGGAATGTCGAAATTCCACAGGAAGCCTTTATGGCGGTACTTAAACTGGACTCTGAGTAATCCCGTTTAGCTGAAGACGATGATATCCTAATCTATCTACCAACCAACATAAACAAACCACTATGTCCCGTTTTTTGAAAGACTTCCTGCGTATGCTACCAGGCCTGATCATCAGTGTCATCCTGGTGGCTGTAATTTTATATTTTGTTGACTTAAGGGTAACTTTGGCGGCAATCCAGGCAGCGAATTATGGCTTGCTGCTGGTAGTTTTATGCCTGGGCGTTATCTGGCTGTTGGTGCGCGGGTTGGTGTGGCGCACACTTCTGCGTAATCGCGCTTCCTACCGGGATGTCTTTTTGACCCTGATGGAAGGTTACCTACTCAATAATTTTTTGCCTTTCCGTCTGGGGGAGATTGGGCGCGCCTTTTTGCTCAGCCGAAAATCAGACCTGAAATTTGTTGAAATTCTTCCCACTATCATCATCGAGCGCGTGACCGACCTGGCATTTTCAGCGGCGATCTTTGTTGCGGCAGTGCCTTTTGTTGTCGGAGCAAATGGAGCCGACCGGATTGGATTTATTATCGGCGGTGCAGTAGTCGTTGGGTTGCTGGTGATGTACCTGCTGGCCCGCAATCGCCAGTGGGCGCTGGATGTCTTCCAGCGAATGAGTAAACGCTGGCCGGCTCTTGGCGCTACGGGTGGCAGTTTCCTCGAAGCCTTTTTTACCGGTCTGGAAGTATTAACCAACCCCGGGTTGTTTGCGCGCTTTTTCTTGTTAATGGCCCTGGATTGGGGATTGGCCCTCATCCAATACTTTCTGATTACCCTCGCATTTTTCCCTCAGGCAACCGTGGTCTGGGGCATGTTTGTGCTTGGCGCAGCTGCTTTTGGCGGGGCAATCCCATCTCTACCTGGAGGTGTGGGCACGCTTGAAGGAGCCGTGGCTGGCGCTGTGACCCTGCTCTCGGGAAATCAATCCTCGGCTTTGGCTGTAGCCTTGACCAGCCGGGTGCTGAACTATCTCTATAGTGGGGTATTTGGGCTGTACGGCTTATCCAGGGAGGGACAGACAATTTCCGGTATTTATCAGCAGTTGATGAAATTCCAATCCCGCTCTGCAGAAATTGCGAGTGACGCGGATTCCACTCAGGAGTAAGCATGTCTGGTAATTTTTTTGTAACCGGTGGAGCCGGGTTTATCGGTTCCAATTACGTTTTTCGCCTGCTCGAACGGGGTGAGAATGTGACCATTTATGACAATTTGAGCCGAGCAGGCGCTGCTCGCAACTTGAAGTGGCTGCAGGATAAATTTGGTCAAAAAGCCTTCTGCCTGGTGATTGGTGATGTACGTGATTCTGCTCAATTGACCGTTTCTGCTCGTTCCGCAGATGTTATTGTCCATCTGGCTGGACAGGTTGCGGTGACGACTTCCATCGTGAAACCGCGTGAAGATTTTGAGATCAATGCGCTTGGTACCTTCAACGTGCTTGAATCAGCCCGTCTGAATGAACGCAACCCCATTTTCTTGTACTCATCCACCAATAAAGTTTATGGTGGCATGGAGGATGTAAATGTTGTCGAAAGGGGAATTCGTTGGGAATACGAAAGCTTGCCTTTGGGCGCGCCGGAGACCCAACCTCTGGATTTTCACTCTCCCTACGGCTGTTCAAAGGGGACCGGCGACCAGTATGTGCGCGACTATTACCGTATTTATGGGCTGCGTTCCGTGGTTTTGCGCCAGAGTTGCATCTATGGTCCGCGCCAGTTTGGTGTGGAAGATCAGGGCTGGGTAGCCTGGATGATCATTGCTGCGCAGACAGGAAAACCAATTACCATCTACGGTGACGGCAAGCAGATCCGTGATCTGCTGCATGTATATGATTTACTCGATGCGTATGATGCAGCTATCCAGAATATAGACTTGATCCAAGGGGAAGTATTCAACCTGGGTGGTGGCTCTGAAAACAGCATGTCCATTTGGACGGAATTTGGGCCACGCCTGGAAAGACTTCTCGGCCAGCCTATTCCCATCACTCACGGCGACTGGCGCCCGGGCGATCAGAAGGTCTTTGTGGCCGATATTCGCAAGGCGCAGCAGCTGCTAGGATGGAAGCCAAAATATTCTGTAGAAAAAGGTGTCAAACATCTCTTTGATTGGGTTAGCGAAAACAAGGATATGTTTTAGAAACTGCATGAAAATCCTCACTGTTCTTACGTATTATCGCCCGCATACTTCCGGATTAACCATTTATGCTGAACGCCTGGCCGAGGCTTTTGCCCGGCGAGGTCACACAGTTACTGTGTTGACCTCGCGTTTTGACCCTTCCACAGCGTTGGATGAAGTCCGCAATGGAGTTAGAATTGTGCGCGCACCGGTAGCGCTGCGCATCAGCAAGGGGGTCATTATGCCCACTTTTGGCTGGCTGGCCTGGAAACATGTCGCTGAAAACGATGTTGTCCAACTGCACCTTCCGCAGTTTGATGCCCCCGGGTTTGCCGGGCGCGCGCGTTTGCTCGGCAAACTGGCCATTTTGACTTACCACTGTGACTTGCAATTACCTTCGGGGCTATTTAACCGGCTGGTCAATACTGTGGTGAATTTTCAAAATACAACTGCGGCGCTGTTCTCTAACCATATTGTGACCTACACTCAGGACTACGCAGACAATTCGCCCTTCCTTTCCCGCTATAAAAACAAACTTACGCCCATTTTGCCGCCGGTACAACTACCTCCCGCACCCAAAGGCGCGGTCGCAGCCCTGGCCGAGGCAAACCAGATTTCCCCACAAGGGCGCAGTCCAGTTATAGGTATGGCCACGCGCTTTGCGTCCGAAAAGGGCGTGGAGATTTTACTTGAAGCGCTTCCGAAAGTGCTGGAAAAATACCCGAATGCAATGGTACTCTTTGCTGGTCAGCACCTCAATGTGATGGGTGAGCAGGGCTATTTCGACCGTCTCATCCCGACCATCCGAAAGTACGAGGCCAGTGGGCATTGGAAGTTTCTTGGCAATTTGAACCCTGCGCAAATGGCGGCTTATTATCCCAATCTGGATGTACTGGTTGTTTCCAGCCTGAATTCCACCGAAGCCTTTGGTCTTGTGCAGATCGAAGCCATGCTGAATAATGTCCCCTGTGCGGCCTCAGCCTTGCCGGGTGTCCGCCGCCCGATCCAGATGACCGGAATGGGTTTGGTCACGCCGATCGGGGATACCGCGGCCCTTGCCAGCGCCATCCTGCAGATCCTGGCTGAACCGCAGAAATACCGCCGTGATCCAGCGGAGATTGCCCGCGCCTATGACCCGGATTTTGTGGCGGCAGAGTATGAAAAGTTGTTTCAGAAGCTTGGTAAAGCCTGTGCATGAATAACTCCCGCCTGCGCCTCTGGTTTTATGACGTACTGATTCTGCTGATCCTGGTCATGGCGGCCTATTTCCGTTTTGTTGGTTTGAATTGGGATCAGAATCAACATCTGCATCCAGATGAACGTTTTATGACCATGGTGGAATCGGCTCTGGAGCCGGTGAATAACCTGGCGGAGTATTTTAATAGCGATTTTTCTACCTTAAACCCGCACAATCAGGGCTACAGTTTCTATGTCTACGGCGACCTGCCGATCACGATTGTGCGTTATGCAGCAGAATGGATGTCCGCTCTCTCTTCCTGGGCTGCGCAAAACGTGCAGATCTATGGCGCAAACGGCCTGTTTGGCCCCCTGTTGGCCAACCTTGGCCAGACAACCAGTTGGGCCGGTTATGATGACGTGGCTTTGGTTGGGCGTGTGTTATCGGCTCTCGCCGACCTGGGCTCGATCGTATTGTTGTATTTGATCTCGGCGCGGCTTTACGGGCGCAAGGTGGCATCACTTGCCGCCGCATTCTCGGCGCTTGCAGTGATGCAAATTCAACAGTCGCATTTTTTTACCGTGGATATGTTTGCCAATTTTTTTATGATCCTGGCGACGTATTTCGCAGTGGAAGTGCAAGGGGCTGAAGGGCAAAGGGATAGAGGCGCAGAAGATTTCAGATCCATAAACATCAAAAACCAAGTAATCAAATTTATCTCCGCCACATTTTTTAATCCCCTGATTTTGAATGTGATTGGTTTTGGCCTGGCGCTTGGGGCAGCGGTGGCTTCCAAAATTAATGCAGCTCCACTGGCCGTGCTTTTGCCAATGGCTTTGTTTGTTCGATATTTCAGGCAGCGTGTAGATCATCTTGATCAACCTGCTGCCGTGGGGGCAGCGGAACCACAAACTGCAAAGCCCAAATCACAACTCAGCATCGAAACGTTGCTCGTTTTACTGGTTTTGGGCGCGATGGTCTCGGCGTTGGCCTTTCGGTTTTTTATGCCTTATGCGTTCAGTGGGCCGGGCTTTTTTGGCGTTACGCTCAACCCTAAGTGGGTGGCGAATATCTCGGATTTGCGCGCCCAGACCAGTGGCAATGTGGACTTCCCGCCTGCCTTACAGTGGGCACGGCGTCCGATCTGGTTTTCTGGTTACAATTTGCTAGCCTGGGGGTTGGGTTGGCCGCTGGGTATTCTGGCCATGCTCGGTATGAGCTACATGGGCTGGCGCATCATCAAGGGCGAGTGGAAAGAGCATATCCTGCTTTGGGGTTGGACAATCGGCTATTTTTGTTGGCAGTCCACCCTGTGGAACTCGACCATGCGTTACCAACTCCCCATTTATCCGCTCCTGGCGCTCCTGGCAGCATGGTTCATATTTAATGGACCACGCTCTTTGAGACCGCTTCGCCAAGAGACTGAAGCTGGTGAGAAGCTGGGGGTGAGGTCAGGCATAGCGAATTACCCGTCATTTGCCGCGCGTTTCGCATATTTCAGCCTGGCTGTGCTTGTCCTGGCAGCCACCTTTGCCTGGGCTTATGCTTTCACGCGGATTTATACACGTGAGCACAGCCGCGTGCAGGCAACTCGCTGGATCTATCAAAATATTCCCGGGCCTTACAACTTAAAGATCCAACAGGCGGACGGAACGACTTACACCCAACCAATGTCTCTTCCGCAAAAATTTGTACTGAACAAGGCTGCTCCGTACAATGTGCAGTTCACGGCTTTTGCCTCTGGTGACCTGACCGAGGTACTCATTGCTAATGCTGTAAATATAGGTACCCCCGGGGCTCAAAACCTGAGCATTGCTGTTGCTTATAGCCAGAGTACGCCTGCCGATCAGGCTCTGGCAAATGCCAGTTTGATTGCAGATTTCAGCCCAGGTTCGGTTGTTTCTCGCGGTGGCGCGTACACGCTCAAGTTTGATAAACCTGTCCATCTCGAAAAAGATAATATCTATTCCCTGCGCTTTGCCACCACCGGGAGGCTTTCTTTTGTTGGTTCAGTGCCCGTTCATGAGACTTCCTGGGATGACCCCCTGCCTCTGCGCATGGACGGTTATGATGCGTACGGCGGCATGTATCAGGGCAATCTAAACTTCGAAATGTACTGGGATGATAGCGCCGATAAACTCAAGCGCTTCGAGACCAATCTTGAGGCTGCTGATTATGTTTTTATCACATCTAACCGCCAGTGGGCGACTACCACTCGTATCCCCGAACGCTACCCATTGACGATTGCCTATTACCGGAATCTAATCGGTTGCCCAGATGAAAAAGATGTAACCTGGTGTTATAACGTGGCCGCTCCTGGTATGTTTAAGGGGAAACTGGGTTTTGAATTGATCCAGACCTTCACATCCTATCCGGAGCTCTTCGGTTATCAAGTTAATACCCAGTTTGCTGAAGAAGCTTTTACTGTATATGACGCCCCCAAGGTGCTGCTCTTTAAAAAAACGGAGGCTTACAATGCGCAGATCGTGAAAAGCCTGCTTGCCGCAGTCGATCTGACACACGTCGTCCATGTAACTCCACAGCAGGCCGGGCGTTATCCTGGTGGGCTAGGCTCCAATGCTGGGCCCGGGGGCTTGATGCTGCCTGCTGACCGGCTGGCAGCCGATCGCGCAGGTGGTACCTGGAGTGAGATGTTCTCCTATCACTCGCTTCAGAACAAATACCCGGTAATCGGGTTGGTCGTCTGGTATCTGGCGATCGCCCTGCTCGGATTTTTTACCTGGCCACTTCTGCGCTTTCTGTTACCTGGGCTGTCAGATAATGGTTACCCGCTGGCGAAATTGAGCGGGCTATTGTTGCTGGCTTACCTGGTTTGGTTGACAGCCTCGCTTGGAGGCCAGTATTCCCGTTTGACTATTGCAGTTGTTTACGGCTTAATCCTGAGCACTGGCGCTCTAGCTTTCTTTGTCCAACGCAACACGATCCGCCAGGATCTGCGGACCAAAGGCAAATATTACCTTCTAATTGAAGTCCTCTTTCTGACTTTTTTCCTAATTGATCTTGCCATCCGCCTGGGCAATCCCGATCTATGGCATCCGGCGCGCGGTGGTGAGCGTCCCATGGATTTTTCTTATCTGAATGCGGTAATAAAAAGCACGACTTTCCCACCTTATGACCCATGGTATGCGGGCGGATACATCAATTATTACTATTGGGGTTTCGTATTGGTGGGTACACCCATCAAGTTCCTCGGAATTGTGCCTTCAATCGCCTATAACTTTGTCCTGCCCACTTTGTTTGCTATGCTTGGCCTGGGTGGCTTTTCAGTTGCCTGGAATCTGGTGGCTGGCCTGGGCTTCAGAAAAGTTGAGAAAAAAACTTCTGAAGATATCTCGCCTTTTTTCCTGCAACTCATTGCTGGTCTGGCTGCCGGAGCGGGGCTTGTTCTCATGGGTAATCTGGGTACCATCCAGTTAATCTACCGTGCTTTGCAAAAAATGGCGGTGACCAATGAAATGGTGGGCGCCCAAAATGTGTGGATCATTCAACGTTGGGCTTGGGCTGCGCAAGGCCTGGGTAAAATAATTTCTGGCGCCTCCCTGCCGATTGGCTGGGGCGAATATTATTGGGCACCCAGCCGTGTAATGCCACTAGGCGATCTGGCTATCACCGAGTTCCCGTTATTTACCTTTCTTTACAGTGATCTACATGCTCACATGATCGCTCTGCCGCTGACATTGCTGGTGATTGCCTGGACGCTTTCCACCCTGCAAGCGCGTAATCTCAGCCGCTGGTCTTGGCTGGCTACCTTGGCGTTTGGCGGACTCGCGATCGGTGTTCTCCGGCCCACCAATACCTGGGACTTCCCGACCTATCTGGTCTTCGGTGTCATTGTCACCGGCTACGCCATTTTCCGCAATGCTGATTTATCCCCTGCTCTTAACGAAGAAGGTAGGGCCGGAGTGGTATGTGCTTCTACGCGCTTGGGGCTTCACCCCTTGATCTTGCGCGTATTTCTTGCTGCTCTGGGCATGAGTTTGCTGGCAGGCTTTGCGCTGCTGTTTTTCCAACCTTTTGCGCAGTGGTATGGTCTGGCTTACACTCAGGTGAGCCTGTGGACGAACGAAAAGACGCCTATCTGGTCCTACTGGACTCACTGGGGGGTCTTCTTGTTTGTGATCGTCGAATGGATGCTCTGGGAAACCCGCCAGTGGTTGGCGCAAACACCAGTTTCGTCCCTGGCAAAACTTAAGCCTTATGAATTGATCATCGAACTGGGCCTGGCTGTTTTTGTCGGGTTGCTCCTGAGTTTGCAGTTCATCCTGGATGTGCCAGTGGCCTGGTTTGCCTTCCCCCTGGCTGTTTGGGCGCTGGTTTTGATGCTGCGTCCTGGCCAGCCGGATATGAAACGGCTGGTCCTGTTCATGATCGGTACTGGTCTTGTGCTGACTTTGATCGTCGAATTTATCGTACTTTCCGGCGATATTGGTCGCATGAATACTGTTTTCAAGTTCTATCTGCAGGTTTGGGTTTTGTTTGCCATCAGTGCGGCTGCCGCTTTGAGTTGGATCCTCAATGAGTTTGATGAATGGGGCCAGGTTGGCAGCATTATCTTCCAGGTTTTTGGTGTTTTATTGTTTGCGGGAGGTTTACTCTTTACGTTTACTGCCAGCATGGATAAAATTCGCGATCGTATCGCGGTGAATACACCCTTCACTTTTGACAGCATGTCCTATATGCAGTATTCCACTTACTGGGATCAGGAAAAGCTTGACTTGAGCAAGGATTTCCGCGCTATCCGTTGGATGCAGGATAACATCAAGGGTTCGCCAGTGATCGTGGAAGGGAATACGCCCGAATACCGTTGGGGCACACGCTATACTATCTACACTGGCCTGCCCGGCGTGGTTGGCTGGAATTGGCATCAACGTCAGCAGCGTGCCTTATTCCCAGCCGAATGGGTCAGCAGTCGTATTCAAGAGGTTACCAATTTCTATAACACCCGCGATGTATTGGCTGCCAGAGCTTTCCTGACCAAATATGCTGTTCATTACATTGTTGTCGGACAGATGGAACACAGCATGTATAACAGCGAGGGACTGGCGAAATTTGAGATTGGGAACGGCAATTTATGGAAATCCGTTTACCAGGATTCTGACACTGTTATATATGAGGTTTTACCATGAGCTTGATCTACCACATTACGTCCAGCAGCGCAGCCCAGGCTGCTCGCCAAAGCGGCGAATATCGCGCTGAAAGCCTTGCCAGTGAAGGTTTTATCCATCTCTCGCAGATGCACCAGGTCTTGGGTGTCGCAAACGCTTTTTATGCTGGTCAAAAAGATCTGGTTATTCTGGTAGTGGAGACGTCTCTCCTGAAAGCGGAATTGAAGTACGAAGCGCCAGTCCACCCAGTGGCTTCCGCATCCGCACCATCGGCGGATAACCGCTTCCCGCATATCTATGGCCCTTTGAATTTTGAGGCTGTTCTGCGGGTTGTCGAGTTCCCCATTGGCGCTGGTGGCAAGTTCGAACTGCCCATTTTGATTTAACTGTACTTTGCCAACCTATGTTTCAATTCATCCTTTGGTATCTCACAATCACCCTGCTTGGTCTACTGACCTTTCCACTGGCTTATAGCCTTTTTCCGGCCCTCGCGGATCGTGGTTATAGTCTCAGCCGCGCGCTGGGACTCTTGTTATGGGGGGGGGTGTTCTGGCTGTCGGTCTCCCTCGGCATTTCTCGTAACGAGATTGGCGGGTTGCTGTTTGCCTTAGCCCTGGTCGTTTCTCTGTCATTTTGGGTACTCTGGGCCAGGCAGGACGAATCATTCCCCGGGAATCAGGTGAGTAGTACGCCATGGACGAATATGCGTGATTGGTTAAAAACCAATTTGCGTCTCGTCATCTCTGTTGAAGGTTTGTTCCTGGTTGCCTTTGTGGCCTGGGCTTTTGTCCGCGCTAATAACCCCGAAACCACCGGTACTGAAAAGCCGATGGAGATTGCTTTCATTAATGCTATCCTGCGTTCGCCGACATTTCCACCTCATGATCCCTGGCTAAGCGGGTATGCTATTTCTTATTATTACTTTGGCTATGTGCTGGCTGCCATGTTAGCCATGTTTACATCTACTAATGGCGGCATCACATTTAACTTGATGCTCTCACTGGTCTTCGCCTTGAGTATTATTGGTTCTTACGGTTTGCTTTACAATCTTCTCGCTGCTTATGAGGCGAACCTGGCCCCGGTTTCACGCGACGAAAAACAAGGGACAGATCACGAAAATGGGAAAGGCTTCCTGTCCTCTATCTCCCATTTTCCATCCTCGGTTTCTCTGCTCGGCGCCTTCTTTGCTCCCTTGTTTCTTGTCATCATCGGAAACGTGGAAGGCTTTCTCGAACTGCTGCGCTCCTATGGTATCGGCTGGTCAAACGGCACATCCAGGTTCTGGCTGTGGCTTAACATGAAGGATTTAAGCGAGGCGCCCAATGTGCCATTTTTCTGGAACCCGCGTTTCTGGTTCTGGTGGCGGGCCTCGCGTGTTGTCCATGATTACGATTTGCGCGGTAATTTCATCGAAGTCATCGACGAATTTCCTTTCTTCTCCTATCTGTTGGGTGACTTGCACCCGCATGTGCTGGCCATGCCATTTGGCTTGTTGGCTGCGGCTCTGGCCCTCAACCTGTATTTGGGAGGCTGGAAAGGCATGACTGAGATTTTTGGCCTAAAAATACCCGTGCGCAAGCAGGGGCTGGCCTTGATGGCGGTTGTCCTTGGTGGGCTGGCTTTCTTGAATACTTGGGATTTTCCCATATACCTGGCAGTCGTCAGTGGAGCCTTCATTCTTTCGTTGGTAAATGAACGCGGCTGGGGTTGGGACCTGATCGAAGACTTTCTCAAATTCTCTATCCCACTGGCACTGGCCAGTATTATGCTGTACCTGCCCTTTTATCTGAGCTTTTCTTCGCAAGCCGGCGGGTTATTGCCAAATGTTATCTTTCCGACTCGCGGCGCGTATCTCTGGATTATGTTTGCGACCCTGCTTGTGCCTCTCTTTCTTTTCCTGGCCTGGATGCCAGGCAAGCGTGAAGCGAATTGGAAGGCGGGATTTCTGCTTACCATCGGCCTGACGTTGGTATTGTGGTTTTTTTCGACTGCGTTGGGCGTCATTGCTGGGCAGACAGATGTCGGCGCCTCGTTTATTAATGCGCAAGGTTTGACCTCCACCTGGGCAGTTTTGTCTGCTGCCACTTTACGCCGCTTGCAGTTTAGCGGAGGTTTGGTGACCTTGATTCTGTTGGTTGGCGTGGCGCTGTCATATTTGTGCAAAGTGACTCCAAAACCTGTCCCCACTTCTTCTGACCTCCCGCCCGCCAAATCTTCGCATCTGTCAAGCTCCCAACCAATTCCCTTTGTTCTCATGTTTATTGTGTTTGGCGGTCTGTTGGTTTTGGCGCCAGAATTTGTTTACCTGCGAGACCAGTTTGGCACTCGCATGAATACGATATTCAAATTCTATTATCAAGCCTGGGCACTCTGGTCGTTGGCAGCTGCTTTTGGATTTGTGGTTTTGCTCAGGGAGCTGCGTAATGATGCGCCAGCTCAGTCTTCCGTCCCCAATCCTCCGTCAGCCGTCTCTCGGTCTCTGTCTTATCCAGGCATCAAGCTGGGATTGTTTATGGTTGCCATGACGGCTATTCTACTGATTGGCTTGACTTACCCGCTTCTCTCGCTGCCGAACAAAACCGAGAACTTTAACACCGCCAACCCCGGGGCTCGCACCCTGGATGGCGCGGCTTATTTGGAAAAGTACAATGCGGATGATTATGCCGCCATCCAGTGGCTTGCCCAGGCTCAGCCTGGGATCGTCGCTGAAGCGGTGGGCGGTAGTTATTCCGAATATGCGCGCGTGTCCACCTATTCTGGACAACCATCCGTGCTGGGTTGGCCTGGACATGAAAGTCAGTGGCGTGGCGGCTCTGCCGAAATGGGTGGTCGGGCGGATGACCTGACAATGCTTTACGCAACTTCCAATTGGATGGAAGCGGAGAGTATTTTGAAGCGCTATGATATTCGCTATGTTTACCTGGGCCGTCTCGAGCACGCGACTTATGACGTTGACGAGCGGAAATTTGCCAGCAACCTTTCAGAAGTTTACAGGCAAGGCCAGGTCGTTATTTACGAAGTAGCCCCCTGAATCAATTTTGCCTGCTAGGTGGTCTGCCCCTATGCCGTAGAGTAGTCAAGCCAGCTTTGGGCTGAGTCTGCGCAAGGTTTATCTGGAAGGCTGCCAACCTTCTTGTACCTTAGCGAGTCTTTTCTAATTGCCAATTGACCACTCACGTAGCATAGCATGTTAAGAAAACCATGCCCCGCGCTCTTGCAACGAAACCCAGCGTCCCTGCCCGATGCCCAAGGGACCATGTCACCAGGTGATCGAGCACATCCACATTCAGCTGCTTTCCCGCTGAACAATCGCCCTGGTGGCAGCCACTGGTAAGCCCGGTTCCCGCAAGGCTACATCATCCGGGCTCATGAAGTGGTCCAGTCGCCGTTGGCGCACAGCAGTTGTTCACCACGATGATGTTCGAAGCGTTCTTGCGCACGCTAAACCACAATCAAATTTGTTTTAGTACCTTTGAAATTGGATCTTTGTACAAAAAGCAAGGAATCAGGCTTGCT
>CAZHWV010000013.1:0-20171 GCA_964536185.1 uncultured Anaerolinea sp.
ATCCCGGCAAGGTATTTGCGGATCCCGAACTGGATTACGCCGAAGCAGTCCAGGCCTTTGTAAAAGCATCTCAACCGCTTTCTGGTCCAAGAATCAAGGCTGCTTCAGTTGAAAACCGATCTCAACGGGGCCAAATCCAGCAATTACGCCTGGAAGAAGCTCAATTACGCACCGAACGACGTAACACCCGCAAAAACCGTAAGTTGGAAGATGCGGCCTGGCAAGCGACTTGGCACCAGCAGTGCTGCGAAAAACCGTCTGATGAGGCGCACCCGCAACCGAAACAACGTGCCTGCTGGGGTTCCCGCAAGACCCAAGAACAACAGCGGAAAAGCCTGCGAAAACAACATCGTCAACAATCGGTACTGCGCCAACAGGAAGACGCACAATGGCGATTGAACAGAATAAATTTGCGAGAACAAATGACCTTGCTCCCAATTGTCACGGCCTGGATCGCCATTCTGATGATCACCGATAACTGCACTCGACAGTGTTTGGGCTTGCCGCTTTTCATAGCTGGCTCGCATGTTACAGCCGAGATGGTCGTAGCGGCCTTGCGCGTCTTATTACCATCTAATTTGCAATTCCTGATTTCCGATCGTGGCATACACTTTACCGCTGATGTATTTAAGCAGTTAGCCAAAGATGCCAAATTCGTGCATGTTGTCATCGCTCGCCATCGCCCACAATCGAATGGAATCGCAGAGCGTTTTGTTCGCTCTCTCAAGGAGTGGCTGGCAGACAAAGTCTGGAAATCGGACAAGGAATTGCTGGAATTTCTGCGCCAATTTTTGCTGGAGTACAATGACCGTCCGCATCAAGGGTTACCTATTCCGGGTTTGTCTCCCAACGAATACGCCAAGCGTATCTGGCTTATGTAACTCGTAGTGTTCAATCGTTATCTGATGAATACAGTCTTTGTGAAAAACTGTGGATAACTCCCCTAAAACTGTGGATAACCGACTCCCCCTGTGGACAAACTGCTCAATTGTTCGATTTATTTTCTAAAGTCACCCCCTATATATGGGGGGTGACTTTTTGCATAGCCAAATTACAGATTATCAATTATCTTTTGGAAAACCTATCCGCAGAAGCCCGAAACCATCCACAATACAGCAACTTTAGTGTCGAACCGTTTTCCACCATCTATGGGGGTTTGGCAAGATAATTTAGACCACAGATAGTGGTCTTGTAAAGTTATCCACATATCCACAGGGCCTACTGCGAATACTATATATATATCCTCTATATAAAATAATAAGATGATTAAGGCTTGTTGTTCTTACACAGGCATTTTGTGAACAGGCCAAAAATATTCACTGATATATCTATTTGCTGATCAAAAAAGCATAAGAGTTTGATAAGCAAACAGGTTGGATATAGATGAAAAAACTGAGCTTTGTTATATAATGAATTAGATAGTTATTGGTCATTTATAAAAAGGAGAAAATTATGATCAGCAAAACAATGCAAGCCGCTATAAACGAACAAATCAACAAAGAAATGTTCTCGTCATATCTGTATCTATCCATGGCTGCCTATTTTGAGAATACAGGTCTAGCCGGCGCGGCCAAGTGGATGTATGTGCAGTCCGGTGAGGAACGCGAACATGCCACGAAATTTTTTGAACACCTCATCGCCCGCGGCGGTAAAGTAGTCCTTGGCGCCCTGGCTGCACCTGAAGCAGAGTGGGCTGGACCCATGGCGGCTTTTAAGGCTGTCTATGAACATGAGCAGGTTATAACCAAATCCATCTACGACCTGTACGAGTTGTCGCTGAAGGAAAAGGACTATCCCACCCAGGTGTTACTGCAGTGGTTTATCAACGAGCAGGTAGAAGAAGAGAAGAATGCAGCGGATGTGATTGAAAGTATGAAGCGCATCGAATCGCATGAGACCGCTGTTTTGCAGCTCGATCATCAACTCGGTAAACGCGGAAGTAAATAATATTGTTCTTGTCGATGAATTCAGGCCATCCTCTCCCTTTCTGTACCCTGCGCTTCATAAAGCTAAAATAAGTTCAGGATCCAACCTTTTCTGGTTGATTGGTGCAGCCTGTTCCAAACCTGCCGGTTAATTATCGGTGTTTCAGGGCCAAACGCTTCTTTAACATGCAGAAACGTTTGGCCTTTTTTTATTTCATGGTGTGCTCGCCAATTGTTCTTTGCAAAGAAGATATAATTGGATCACTATTTTTATTGCCATCTCGAAACGGAGGTTTACCGTGCTGGTCATTGCTAGTGATATCCACCTCGGCGACGGGACCTGTGCCAGGTCCATTTCTCCAAATGCTTTCTTTTTATTTGCTGAGCGCATGCGTGAGCTGGCCTACCATGCCTCCTTCCAGCGTGATGGCGGGTATAAGCCGCTTGAAAAGATCGATATTGTGCTGATGGGCGATATTCTCGATCCGCTGCATTCCACATTGTGGCTGGATAGTAAGCCAGGCGATTCCAACAAAATCCGTCCCTGGTCTGATCCGGCCAATCCCCGTTTCGCAAAAAAACTAAGCCAGGTAACGCGCGCAATCCTGAAAGAGAATGATGCGGCAGCGGCGATCTTGAAGAGCTTGACCGCGGGGGAGGTTGTGCGCCTGCCACCCGCAGCCAGAAATATCCCTGACCTTATTTCGCCGGAGCGGATGTCCCCACGCATAAATATCCATTACATGATCGGCAACCACGATTGGTTCTATCATCTGCCCGGCAAGAACTTTGACAGCATTCGCCAGGAACTGATCGAGGGACTGGGCTTAGCGAACCCAAGCGACAACTTTCCCTGGGAGATGTCAGAACATGAGCCCTTGCAAGATGTTTTCGAACGCTACAAAGTGTATGGTCAGCATGGTGATAAATATGACCGCTTCAACTTTGACCGGGAAAAGGGGCGCAATTTTAGCGCGCTTGGGGATGTGTTCGCCATGGAAGTTGTCAACCGCTATCCACTGGTCGTAGCTCAGGAATTGGGCGATCAACTGCCGCCCGCGATTGTGGAGAGCTTGCGGCAACTGACCAACGTCCGCCCGGCGCTGGCGGCCTCCCTCTGGATTACCAGCCGAATCCGTCAATATGCCGGGAGCGATGCCTTGATGCGTAAGCTAAAGAATATCTGGGATCGGGTCACCGATGAGTTTTTAGATGTCGATTTCGTGCGCGAGGCGGATAAGGCCTTCCAGTTTGACCTGGTGGATGCATTGGAGATGGTCATTAAAATTTCCAAGCAAGCTTCATTCCAAACCATAAACGATGTGGTCCTTTGGATGCGTGAGCAAATGTGGGAAGATGGTCTTTCTTTTACTACCCATGCTTTACGCGAACCGGCTTTTCTGAATAATTCAGCTCGTTATATTGCATATGGGCACACTCACCATCACGAGGTCGTGCCCCTGGACACAGATGGCCAACCCCCGGACGAGGAAAGCCAGTTTTACTTCAACTCCGGCACCTGGCATTCTTACTATGATATGGCCGTTCGGAAATCCGAAGCGCAAAAGTTCGTCCATTACCAATCGATGACCTACCTGACCTTCTATGACAAAGATGAATGCGGCGAGCGTAAATTTGAGACCTGGTCCGGAGCACTTGGATGAGTAAAAATGTGATTGCAGGCCTGCGATGAGCTTTATCGGTGAAAGCGCAGCCTTGTTTACCTCTTTTTGCTGGTCGCTTTCGGCGATAGGATTTTCGCTCGCTGGGCGCCAGTTCAGCTCGCAGGTGACCAATCGCGTACGGGTGACGCTGGCCTTCCTGGCCCTGCTCTTGATCAATGCTGGCCTTTATGGCCAGCCAATTCCTTTCAACGCAGGCGCATCGCGCTGGGGCTGGTTAATGTTGTCCGGGATTGTCGGCCTGGCGCTCGGCGACGCATTCTTATTTCGTTGCTACCAATTGGTTGGGCCGCGGATCGGGCTGTTGCTGCTCAGTCTGGCGCCGGTGTTTGGCGCGGCGATTGCGGGTTTATTTTTTGGCGAAAAGCTTAGCGCCCTGCAATATTTGGGAATGACGATCACCCTGGCGGGCATCGGCTGGGTCGTGCTGACCCGGCCCGCGCTGCAGGCTGGTGAGCAGCCGACCAAACTTTCGGCCCAGGGTGTTTTATTTGGTATGATCGCTGCCTTGGGACAGGCGAGCGGGTTGGTCCTTTCGAAACAGGGCATGGCGGGTGATTTTCCACCTTTTGCTGGGACGATCATCCGCATGACAGCCGCGATCATCTTCCTGTGGGTCATGGCAGTTTTTCAAAAACAGATTGGGGAGACAACGGTTGCCATTCGCGCGCATCCATCTGCTCTGGGCTGGACAGCCTTTGGAGCATTGTTTGGACCCGTGATCGGTGTTTCAGCTTCTTTGTTGGCCATTCAGCACGCCGAAGTCGGGGTTGCCTCCACCTTGATGGCGCTGCCGCCGGTTTTCATGTTACCAGTAAGTTATTTCGTTTTTAAAGAACGTTTTGGCTGGCAAGAAGTAGCCGGAACGCTTTTGGCGATCACGGGCGTGGCTTTGTTATTTTTACATTGAAACCAGCTCATCCTTGACGAGTTAGCCTGCCAACCGGCAACAGTTTACAAGCGCTCACCTCGTTTGGCAAATCCATATAAAATCTTAGGTACGGTTGGTTTGACCTGTTTTGCGCGCAAAATTCGATTAAAATAAACTCATTATGCCTACTTATGACTATACCTGCCACGACTGCCATAAACGCTTCGACGTATTTCTAACCTATCAGGAATACGGCGTGAAGCCCGTCACCTGCCAGCACTGTGGTGGCAGCAATATCCGCCGGCGCGCGCCGCGCGTGCGCGTCTTGAAGAGTGAAGAAGCCCGCATGTCTCAGCTGGCTGACCCCTCAATGCTGGCCAATATTGACGATGATCCAAAAGCATTGGGCCAGATGATGCGCAAAATGGGCAGTGAAATGGGCGAAGAGCTGCCGCCTGAGTTCGATGAAGTAGTCGACCGCTTGGAAGCTGGTCAAAGCCCGGACGAGATCAGCAGCGCCATTCCCGACCTGGGCGAAGATGGCGGCGGCTTTGGCGGCGGGCCGGAAGCCTCATTTGATGATTGAGAAAAAGACGGGCAGCTCACTGAGCTGCCCGTCTTTTTCTCAATCTATAAGTTTAATTCGCCGGCAGGATATCGAGAAGCACCTCTGCTTGCGTTCTGGAAAGAGTGAATTTTAATTTTTTTGTGGACAATTCTTCCGAACCACCCACGGGAATTTTTGAGTAATTTTCGGTGATCCAGGGTAGAAAAGAGAAAAGCTCATCGGGGGGCAGGATACTGGAAAAAATCACGGTCACCAAGCCCAATCCGGCTTGAACAGCCGTTTGATCCTCCGCATAGGGTAAACTGAGCTTGATCTTGCTCAAGTTCGCGGGATCGCCGATAAAAGCTGCCGAGAATCCGTCGGCAAGCGCTGGCATGCTTGTTGCTGCGCTGGGTGACATACTCGCAATCGCCGCGGGTTGACCGTCCACGTTGCCATCCGTGAAGGTAAACTGCTGGGTAGCCTCCATGATGAGCTTAACATCGTCCAGTTTAATTCCCAGGCCGCCAGCAGGGGCTGAACTGTCGCCGCCGGAGGCATCGGTGGGCATAACTGGAGGCGTGAATTCCGCGGCTGCCGTTCCAAGCGGTCCGAGCAGGGTTGGGGCTGCGGTAAGCATGGACGGGATTTCGGTCTGGGCTGTCCGCAGGCCAGTAGCAGCGTTACAAGCCAGCATGGCCAACACCAATACGGATAAACTGAAAGCGATTCTGACTCGGCGCATAATTTCTCCTTGAATTGTGGATAATAACTATCGTGATTATAGTACGCTTTCCCCTGGTTTTTATAGCTTGAGCTCCTGACCAGGAACAATTTGTTCTTTTTCCTGCCCCTTTCTCAATATCCAGGCCGCGCCTCGTACCAGGCTGGTTTTCTTATTTTCCACGCGCAGGTATGCGTCGTCTTCCAGCAGGATGACCGGGTTTGACTGGAAGACATGGTAATCGCCTAGCCAATCGTCCCTGGTAACATCGTCATCGTAGTGAACATGCAGGTTGAAAGGCAGCAAGTTCAGCCCAGCGAAATGTGGCGTTTCAACCATGTTCATGTCGCGGGAAGTCAGAATATTCGCGCCGCACAGGATGGCTCCTGCGCTGAAGGCAACCAGCGGCAGACCCGCCTGTATTTTTTTCCGTAGGTAGGGCATCAAGCGGCTGACATGCAGGCGGTGAGCCAGTAAAAAGGTGTTCCCGCCGGGAATATATAACAGATTCGCCCGGCGCAAAATAGACTCCATCTCGGGGAAGGTCATTGTTTCGGTGTTGATTGCTGCGATGCGCGCCAGGCCCTTGAAAGATTTTTCAGTAAAAGCCTGCCAACCACCCGAAAGGCTGGCCATTGGCAGGTAAGCCACCAATGGGTCGTCGCGGCCTTGAAGATAAGCCCGGCCGGCGTCAACGATATAACGAATATCCCTGTCCCCAGGGCTGGAGAATAAATGCAGGTTGGTTGGCATGTGCGCTTTATTTCAATCTGTGCAGGATGACCGCTCGCAAATCCTTTTGCACCGCATCCCAGCCCTGGGCGGCGTCCACCACCCTCCAGCGCCGGGGCTCCAGCTTGACCAGCTCGTGGTACCCGGCGCGCACGCGCTGGTGGAACTCGAGGGTGAAGGCATCCAGGCGATTCCATTCGTCCTGGCTGCCCTTGCGCGCCAGGCCAATCTCGACGTCCAGATCGAGCAAAATCGTCAGGTCGGGAGTCAGGCCGCCGGTGGCGAAGCGGATGACCTGACGCAGTTCTTCGAGGGGGATGACCTGGTGCCCATACCCCTGGTAGGCCAGGGTTGAATCAAAATAACGATCACACAGCACGATCTCACCAGCTTCCAGCCTGGGGCGCAGCACTTCTGCCACAATTTGGGCGCGGGCGGCCTGATAGAGCAGCGCTTCGGCGCGCGGGTGCATTTCCGTGTTCTTCAGGTCATGGATAACGTGCCGGATCTGTTCACCTATCGAGGTTCCGCCGGGTTCGCGCGTGGTGTAGACGATATGTCCCAGGGCCATAAGCCATTCGGCCAGGGGCTTGAGGTGACTGGTTTTTCCGGAACCTTCGGGACCTTCGAGGGTGATCAGCATGGCTAATCGCGGAAAATTCTTACATGCCGGCGTGGTTCTTTTCCATACGAGTGCGAAACCAGTTCCGCCTCGCGCGCCATCTCGTGCTGGATGCGCCGGACGATTGGGCTGGCGGGTGGCATATCCACGTAACGCTCGCCGTTCATCACGGCAGCGATGGCTGTCTGGGTTTCGCTGCGCGCCTCGTCGCTCAAGGTGGATGGCGCAACTATCTCTCCGCTGGCAATATTGAACAGATCGGTCAGGAATTGCTCGATCTGGCTGACGGAATTGGCGCGCAGGACATAAATGGGCATGCCACGTCGCTCGGCTTCGACAACCGTGGCTTGGTGGTCGCGATAATAAGCGCGTAGTGTGACCAGCGCATCGGCTTCATCGATCGTGTGCACAACCAATGCGGGAACACCGATGCGTTTGGCTGACTGCATCAAGCGGTTGCGCGCAACCCCGTAAGGATATATTTTGATGGCCCGCAAGGGAGTCCGCACAGGCGCTTCGGATATTTCGTCAGGGCTATTGGGCGTTGGGGTAGATGCAGCTGAACCAGCGCGAGCCCTGACCGGCCCAGTTTCAAAAGCGCCGCCTGGCTGCGGCGCGCGTCCGAATTCCGTGCGTTGTTTTTGGTTGGGAACGGCAGCGGGGGCTTTTTCCACGCGGATCTTGCCATTTTCATCCCGGATACGGAGCTCTGCGGGTAGGGGAAACCCGCGCAGAAAGGTATCCACAGCTTCGGTGATATCGGTGTGAATGGCGAACTGATCCCGGGTTTGGATCTCGACCAGCACATCAAAGGTGGGCGGCGCGCGGCGCTCGAGCACTGTTTTCTGGGTACCGCGCCGGCGGGCTTCCTCATCGGAAAGCGTGACGGCTTCGATCCCGCCGACCAGGTCGCTGAGTGTCGGATTGAGCAGCAGATTTTCAAGCGTTTTCCCGTGGGCGGTGCCGATCAATTGAACACCGCGCTCGGCGATTGTGCGCGCGGCTTGCGCTTCCAATTCGCGGCCAATTTCGTCGATAACGATGACCTCCGGATTGTGGTTTTCTACGGCTTCGATCATGACTTCGTGCTGGTGTGTCGGTACCTTTACTTGCATGCGGCGGGCTTTGCCAACCGCCGGATGGGGCACATCGCCATCGCCGCCAATTTCGTTGGAAGTATCCACGATGATCACGCGGCGTTTTTCGGCCAGGATACGGGCAGCTTCGCGCAGCAAGGTGGTTTTTCCCACGCCCGGACGCCCGAGGATCAGGATGGACTTGCCAGATTCGATGATGTCCTGGATGATTTCGATCGTGCCGTAAACAGCCCGGCCAACGCGCAGAGTCATCCCAACCACGTTTCCACGCCGGTTGCGGATGGCTGAAATGCGGTGCAAGGTGCGTTCGAGGCCCGCGCGATTATCGGCGTCAAAGGTGCCGATGCTTTCAACCATGTGGTCTAGCTCTTCGCGAGTGATCTCCTTCGCGCGCAGGACGATTTCTTCTTCGACATAACGGGCTGTGGGAACACGACCCAGATCAAGAATGATCTCGAGTAGCTTATCGTAATGATTGACTTTGTGAACAGCTTTGACGATGGAATCGGGGAGGATGCTTAGCAAGATTTCCAGGTCATCTGTGATACGGCGTTGTTGACTCATAAACAATAGTCCCTTTGGGTTGCGCGAAATTGCTCCCGGTGGAGATTCCCCATCGCTCGCCTCCGCCTTTAAGGATGCGTTACTCGCGAGGGCAGGACACTGACGCCAGCCGGCTGGGTGGCGCGCACGGTTTGTTCCTCTTTGATCATGCGGGCCAGGTGTTTGACCATAACCGCCTGCCGGGGAGCCGCTTTTCCACCCAGGTCTTCAATGGCTGGTTCGAGCCAGGCCTGGTAGGAGCGTACGCATATATAAATGGGGCGTCCATGCCTGTCGGGGAGTTCTTTGAGCAGGCTGCCAAGCATGATGGCCACATCGGTGGTTTCGGGATGAATGAGCGGCGTGAGCACAATTCCATGGGCCCCGGAAGTGATATTTACGTAGCAACGGGAACTTTCGGTGCAAACCATACCCGTCGCGCGCTTGGGGGCTGGTTCAACGGGCTGGAGGAGGGGTGGCACAATCTGGTGATAGAGCGACTGCACGGCTGGAAGTTGCACGGATTGAGTCGCTGCCCAACTGCGCGGACTTTCGCCAGGGGTGATGTGACTGACGTCCCAGATGCGCTGCCATGCATAGACAGAAAACCCCGCTACCCGCAGGGCAGCGAATGCGTCACTGCCTTCCTCTATTTCGGCCAAGACGTGAAAAGCGCCCCACTTTCCAGCTTCGGCGCAAAGGTGCTCAATCAATCCCGGCAGGCCGGCGTGGGTCAGGTTCAGGTTAGGGGCCAGGTAAACCAGCCTGGCAAAGGTATCTCCGTTTGTTTGGATGACGCCGCCGAGCAGCGTAGTCTCGTTTTCCTGGCTTATGGCTGTATAAAGATGGCGCGCTGGGTTAAAATAGGATAAAAAACCAGCCGCGCCCAGTGGGTTGCCGCGCGTCAACAGGCGCGCTGAATCCAGGCTAATGGCTTCAGCGCGGAAGTGATACAGCGTGGGCAAGTCAAGCAAATCGAGAGGGCGGGGAGGCATGGTCAGGAGACTAAGAAACGGTTTATCCGACTAATGACATAACGAAATAAAATAGGCGTGGAAACGGCTGTCACTCGTCAGTTCCGGATGAAATGAAGTCGCCAGGAGTTTGTTTTCCTGGGCCGCGACAATGCGCCCATCCGGCAGCGCAGAAAGCACATGCGCGGCCCCATTCACAGAAGCGATGATGGGCGCGCGGATAAAGACGGCATGGTAAGGCAAGGAGCTGTGCGTGGCCTGCTTGAGGGCCTCAATCTCCAGGTCGGCTTCGAAGGAATCGACCTGGGCGCCAAAAGCATTCCGCTGTACGCTGATGTCCATCAGACCAAGCAAGGGCTGCTTTTGCTGCGCATCTTTCGAAAGAAAAATTGCGCCCGCGCAGGTACCCCAGATAGCTTTGGTTTTGCCAAATTCACGCAGCGGCTCCATTAACTCAAAGGCAACGGCCAGCTTGCCAATCGTCGTCGATTCTCCACCGGGCATAATCAGGCCGTCCAGTCCGGCTAACTGCGCGGGCAGGCGCACTTCGGCAGTCTCCACGCCCAGGCGGCGCAGCATGACGATATGTTCGGCGAAATCGCCCTGGAGTGCAAGAACACCTATTTTCATATTTTTCCTTAAGGAAAGGTCCAGGGCCGGAGCCCCTACCAGCCTCGCCCGGCTATTTTCTCGCCCTCGGGCATTTGCGAAATATTGCGGCCAACCATCGGTTCGCCCAGGTTTTTGCTGACCTCGGCCAGGATGCCGGCATCGCGGAATTGAGTTGTCGCTTTAACAATGGCCGCAGCGCGCTTGGCCGGGTCGCCGCTCTTGAAAATGCCAGAACCGACAAAGACGCCGTCCACACCGAGCTGCATCATCAGTGCGGCATCGGCTGGGGTGGCAATTCCACCCGCGGCAAAATTGACCACCGGCAGGCGGCCCAGATCGCGGGTTTCCTTGACCAATTCGTAAGGCGCGCCGATATTCTTGGCGTAAGCCATAAGTTCTTCCTCGGGCATGTTTTGGATCCGGCGGATTTCACCCAGGACGGTGCGGGCATGGCGCACAGCTTCGACCACATCGCCGGTACCGGCTTCACCCTTTGTGCGCATCATGGCCGCGCCTTCGCCAATACGGCGCAGGGCCTCGCCCAGGTTGCGGCAGCCGCACACAAACGGCACCGTAAAATTATGCTTCAAGATATGATGTTCTTCGTCCGCCGGGGTCAGAACTTCTGATTCATCAATGTAATCAACTTTGAGCGCTTCCAGGATCTGCGCTTCCACAAAGTGCCCAATACGACACTTTGCCATGACCGGGATTGATACAGATTCCTTGATTTTGACGATCAACTCAGGGTCGCTCATTCGTGCCACGCCGCCCTGCGCGCGAATATCCGCAGGAACACGTTCCAGCGCCATGACTGCGCACGCGCCAGCCTCTTCTGCGATTCTGGCCTGCTCAGGCGTCACAACGTCCATAATTACGCCGCCCTTGAGCATCTGCGCAAGTCCCTTTTTGACGGCATACGTACCAGTAGTTGCTTCCATTGCATTTCTCCTCTTTAATGGTTGTTTACCTTAGGATTCTACCACGCCCCCAGACCAACCCGCGTTAGAGTCGTATGGATTTAAGAAAGCCATACGACTCCTTTGTTACTTGCCCATCAATTGATCTCCATAAGCAAAGAGCGCTACAGAACCGCCCGTATGCCAGAAAACAATATTCTCATCATTGCCAAAAACACCTTTACGGATTAAATCAATCAACCCGGCCATGGCCCGCCCGGTGTACACGGGATCCAGGAGGATGCCTTCATAGCGTGCCAACAATTCAATGGTCTCGCGTTCCGGCTCACCCATGATGGAATAACCGCCTCCCAGGTAGCCGTCGTACCCGCTAACCTCTTCCGGGCTGAAACTCATCTGCAGCCCGAGGCGCTGGATTATGGCTGCTGCGATACCGGCCACACTGCTTTGCAGTTCATCGCGGGTGCTGTCAATCGCAATTGCTGTAATTTGACCCTGGAATCCGATCGCTTTGGCGCCCACACATAACCCTGCTTGTGTGCCGGCCGAGCTGCTGGCGAAGACAATCCGGTCCACATTGAGTTTGCGCTCCTTGAGCTGTATATCCAACTCTTCCATCCCGGCCACAAAGCCCATTGCGCCGATCTCATTGGATGCGCCCAGCGGGATGAAATATGGCGACTGGCCAGCCTGGCGCAGTCTTTCCATGACTTCATCTGCAACCGCCTCCCGCGAACGATCACCAGAGAATACAACTTGCGCGCCGAGCAAATGATCCAATAGCAGGTTGCCCAGAGCTTTTTCTGGAGCCGGCCAGCGAATAACAAGGGTACAACCCAGCCCAAACATGGCTGCTGCTGCCGCAGTTTGGCGGCAGTGGTTGGATTGGATCGCGCCGAGGGTCACCAGGGTCTTTGCTTTTTGTTTCAACGCCTCGGCCAGGCTAAATTCCAGCTTGCGGGTTTTATTGCCACCCGTGGCCCTTGGGAAACAATAGCTTTTTGCGGGGAAGATGGCCTTTTAACACGCGGATGAGGATATTGATATTTTAAGAATATGATAAGTTTTACCACGGTTTTTGCGATTTAAGTATAAGCGCAACCAATTATATCTGAAGTGTTTTTCTGGTCAGCCCGGCCCTTTTGACCACAAGGGCCCGACAGGCATGCTTGACTTTTTTGTAAATTGATGTACAATTATTACAAAGATACAATGATACAATATATTGAAAGACCTGCCTATGAACATATCCATTGACCTGCGTTCTGATATCCCAATCTATCTGCAAATCGTCGAGCAGGTGCGCCAACAGGTTGCCAGCGGAGGCATCAAGCCTGGTGCTCAGCTCCCGACTGTGCGCGCCCTGGCTTCCGAGCTGCGGATTAACTTTAATACCGTTTCGCGTTCCTACCGCCTGCTGGATGAGGCCGGGATCATCTCGACCCAACAGGGTCGTGGTACCTACATTCTTGAAATGCCTCCGCCCGAGATAGCCGAGCGTCTGCGTCTCGAATCTCTGGATGCCCTGACCCGCCATTACCTTGGCCAGGCTAAAAGGCTGGGTTTCAGCCTTGAACAGGTCACCGCGCACCTCCAACTGTCGTCCAATGCGCTCGAGGACGAAACCGAAAATATTGATTAACGAAAGGAAAACAACATGTCAATGAAACTATCTGAAGCCAAAGCCTTACTCAAGGTCAACAAAATCGACCAGCATATCTCGCCTGTTGCCGGCGCAATTTTCGCGGTGTTCATGGTCGCCGCAATCCTTGGCGCCATCCTGATGGACGGTAAAAGCGCTGACGGTTGGATTGGGGCTTATGTGCTCGGCTTGACCCTGGCGGGTGTAATCATATTATATGCCTTAAAGGTGGCCTCGCCATGGGAAAAAGCTGTGGTACTGCGCCTCGGCAAGTTCCTGGGTCTGCGCGGCCCCGGGCTGTTCTGGATCATTCCGCTGATTGATAGCATCCCGACCTGGGTCGATCAGCGTGTGATGGTGACCCCTTTTGCTGCCGAAAAGACCCTGACCAAAGACACCGTTCCGGTGGACGTGGACGCCGTCCTTTTTTGGGTGGTCTGGGATGCAGAAAAGGCCGTTCTGGAAGTGGAGGATTATCATTCGGCAATTGCCTGGTCCGCGCAGACTGCGCTGCGCGATATCATCGGGCGCATGATGCTGGCCGATATTCTGGTCGGGCGCAGCGCCATTGACGATGAGCTGCAGCGCATTATTGATCAGCGTACCACGCCCTGGGGTGTGACCGTTCAGTCGGTTGAGATCCGCGACATTGTCATCCCTCAGGATCTGGAAGACGCCATGTCGCGCCAGGCGCAGGCCGAACGCGAACGACAGGCTCGCGTTATCCTGGGCGAATCTGAAGAGCAAATTGCAGCCTCTTTTTCCAGAGCATCCGAGGCCTATATTAATAACCCGACTGCCCTGCACCTGCGCGCCATGAACATGCTCTTTGAAGGCCTGAAGGAAAAAGGCGCGCTGGTGATTGTGCCGAGTTCTGCCGTGGATACGATGAATCTCGGCGGGTTGAGCGGCATGGTCTCGCTGGCCCAAAATAATATCCAGAAAAATAACCAATAAGCTGACCCTTGCCATGTTTCACGTGAAACAACAAAAGGATAGAATAGAATGACAACAAAAACAACGCTCATCATTTCTACAATATTAATTCTCGCTGCCACGTTGGCCGGGGTGCTGCTTTGGAACCAACTGCCCGACCCGGTGGCCTCACACTGGAACGAAAACGACCAGGTCAACGGGACGATGTCCAGGTTTTGGGGTGTCTTCCTGATGCCAGTCATCGCCGCCAGCATGTTGCTGCTCTTTCTGGCCATCCCTTCGATTGATCCGCTCAAGGTCAACATCGAGCAGTTTCGCGCCTCGTTCAACACCTTTATTGCCCTGATCATTGCTTTCATGGTCTATATCCATGCCTTGACCTTGATCTGGAACCTGGGCTATACAAACTTCCGTATGAGCGCGGCCATGCTGCCAGCCATGGGGCTGTTGTTCATTTTTATGGGAATGATGATATCCAAAGCCAAGCGCAACTACTTCATCGGCATTCGCACCCCGTGGACGCTTGCCAGCGACAGGGTCTGGAATGAGACTCATCGGGTGGGTGGAAAGATGTTTATCGCCGCCGGCGCGCTCGCGTTGTTGGGCGCTTTTTTCCCGGATTTTGCCATCTGGTTCATCATGTTTCCGCTGATCGGCGCTTCGTTGTTCTCCGTGGTTTATTCTTACATCCTGTACCGGGCTGAACCAAAAGCCTGATTGTTTCACGTGAAACATATAAACAGCCGCTGTAGTGGCCCAGGTTAAAAATTGCTCGCGTTTATCCGTCAGGTTAAAGCTTATATGTGTCAGGAGAAAAATGGTAAATCGTAAATCCTTGACCTGGTTTCTTATCCTCGCTTTTGCGATCTCATGGGCTTTATTTGCGCTGCCATCGGCATTCAAAGCCGATGAGATCATCTTTCCTCAGGTCATGCAAATCTCGTTTGCCCTGGCTATGTGGGGCCCTGGTCTGGCTGCCATGATCACAACGCTGTTTGTGGAGAAGCAGCCCTTCAATAGCTTGCGCCTGAACACGCTCGGCCCCAAGCGCTTTTATCTCTGGGCCTGGCTGCTTCCGCCAGTCCTGACCCTGTTGACCCTGGCCACGACCCTCTTGCTGGGCACCGGGCAATTCGATCCCGGGCTGAGCATGATGCGCGCGGCATTGGCCAAGGCGCCCGCCGGAACAGCAATACCTGCGGTCGAGCAAGTCGTGTTCCTGCAGTTGGTCTTCGCTGTCACCCTGGCGCCCTTTATCAACCTCCTTTTTGCCTTGGGTGAAGAACTGGGCTGGCGAGGCTTTTTGCTGCCGCGCCTGCTGCCGCTTGGGCAGTGGCCGGCCATCCTGATCAGCGGTGTTATTTGGGGTCTCTGGCATGCGCCCACCACCCTGCTGTACGGCTATAACTTTCCGCAGCACCCCTACCTGGGGGTGCTGGTCATGCTCGTCGGCTGCACCTTGCTCGGCGGGCTGCTTTCCTGGTTATATTTGAACACGCGCAGCCCGTGGGTAGCAGCCCTGGCCCACGGCGCAGTTAACGCCTCACCCGGGCTGGCGATCTTCTTCTTGAAACCCGGTTATGACACGGCGCTCGGCGGCTTGATCCTCGGGCTGGCCGGCTGGATCCCGATGGCGCTGTTCACTGCCTGGTTGGTCCAGACGAAGCGCCTGCCCGTGCCAGCGCCCTAGTGCTTCAGCACGATTTTTGAAAAGGATGTGCTGTTTTAAGGTAGAACATAAGTTCTTTTTTAAAACAATAGCTACTCGCCGGGTCTTCGGTTTTGTACATTACCATCCTGCATATGCCTCGTAAACGAATAAAAATCGTTGGTTGTCCCGGATAGAACAACCACAAAAAAATCAATTCTTCTTGGATGCCAGCTTTCCAAACCACCCCGTGAGTAAATTCTCTAAACAACACTCCCTCGCGGACACCTGGTCCAGCGCTATAACCATCACAACCTTTGTCTGCAGATGTACGAAAACCGCTGACCTTCCTACTTTTGTTTTCCCCACTGCGGAAAATAATTCGGTCTCCACTGGGGCGGGATATTAAAACTGGTCTTTTGAAAATCCTGCTGCGTACATCCATTCCAAAAACAGGCCAGCGGAATTTGATGACTGACCATCTCGCCAGCCTCCTTTACCATCAAATAAAGGAATTTACTGTCCGGGCTCATGGCAATATCTCGCTCATCGCCAAAATCAACAGGGATGGAATAGGTTTTGCGTGTGCTTACATCCAACATGCCAATCATCGGGTTAGATGAACCATCTTTTCGGGTCGGCGACAGCCATGCCAGCCAATGGCTATCGGGACTCCAACGCAGGTCGAGCACACACTGGTCATATGTGGCCAGAAAAGTCTCCACAGTCTTAAAATCCGGGTGCAGCAGCCAGCCCTGGCAGTTGGAATGTACGGCAATATATTTTTCATCGGGTGACCAGGCTGGCTGGATAACGTTAAAGCCCGGGAAATTTGTGAGCCCTATCACTGCCCCGCTGGCATAGTCTAATGCATACAAAGTTTGTGATTGACCAATTTTCCCGGCTGAAAAAATGATTCGTGCGCCATCCGGGCTCCAACTGGGTTTGTCGTCCAGACTGCCAGGCAAATCGATATTGAATTCTTTGATGGGTTGTTGGTTACCATCTGTAACACAAAACTTGCTGGCCGCGCATAAAGTAACCATGCGCTGTTTCTGACTCTCTTCGTATGCCGGCAAATCCCAGGTCAGCACCGACGTAGGCGTGACCGAACTTTTTTGCCATGCTGCCAGGTTAATACTGGGCAGCTTGAACGCGCCCGTCGTTGCCAGGAAAACCACGACAGCGATCAAGGCCAGAATTCCAAACCCAGTCAGGCTCCATGCCAAAGCACGCCGGGGGAGCCTCTTTTTCGTTTGTAAGGCAGCGATTTTTTCCAGCGCCTGGGCGAACTCTTCCATGTTCTGGTAACGATTTTTCGGATCCTTGGCCAGAGCTTTGAAGAGCACATTCTCCACCAGGGCAGGAATTTCGGGCCGGAATTTGCTTGGGGCTGGTAGTGATTCGCTCAACTGCTTGTGTAGGATCGCCATCGGAGTATCGGCGCGATAGGGTTTGCGTCCGGTTACCAACTCATAAAATGTAATGCCCAGTGCGTATATATCGGCGCGCCCATCCACCCCCTTACCCAGGCCTTGCTCAGGCGCCATATACTCCGGCGTTCCGATTCCTACTCCGCTGCTGGTCAGCGCGAGAGTTTCTTCCTGTTCTAAAATCTTGGCAATGCCAAAGTCCGAGAGCATCGGCTCGCCAGATTGGGTGATCAAAATATTGGCGGGCTTGACATCCCGGTGAATGATTTTCATCGCATGCGCGGCGCCCAAAGCGCGGGCAATCGGGATAAGGCTGCGCGCCGCAGCCTGCCAGGGCATGGGCTGTCCGTTCAATTTGTGCTTCAGGGTGCCACCGGGAATATATTCCATCACCAGGTAAGGCAATCCATCCTGTTCGCCATAGTCAATCACGCTGACAATGTTTGGATGGCTCAAGCTGGCAAGGGTTTTGGCTTCGCGCTCAAAGCGCTTGATGAATTGCTCTGATTGTTGTTTGCCCTGAAGGATGATCTTGACGGCTACGTTGCGCTCCAGGCGCGTGTCATAGGCTTTATAGACGGTTGCCATGCCGCCCTCGCCCAACTGCTCGAGAATGTGGTAACGACCAAGGGATTGACCGGTAAGATTGGACATCTCAAACCTTCCAGCGTCTATTTTGAAGTGGCGCAACGAGAACCGGTGACGTGGCTGGCAAACGAAGGGAAGTATCTGTCCCGTCTGGTTGAGCGCACATCGAGATCATAGTAGTTCCACGAACCGCCGCGCAGCACACGATACTCTGGCGTTTCCGGCCCCAGCGGGTTGCTGGCCGGTGAATCCTGGTAATAGGTTCCGTCATACCGGTCTGCCACCCATTCCCAGACATTTCCGGCCATGTCCAGCGCGCCGTACGGGCTGGCGCCCGCCGGATGACTGCCCACCGGGTCGGTTTTCCCGCTGCAGGTTGAAAAATTGACCCGGTCACAGGTGGGGTCTTCATTTCCCCACGGGTACTGCCTTTCGTCTGTGCCGCGCGCAGCCTTCTCCCATTCGGCTTCGCTTGGCAGGCGCCGCCCAGCCCATTCGCAATAGATTTTGGCTTTATTCCACGAGATATCCACAACTGGCGAACTGGCATAAGCCGGATCAGTGATTAACTTGCTGCCTGTATCCTGGCAAATCCCCGCTTTAAGGCACACGGCATACATGCTATTGGTCACTTCGTTCTGGTCAATCCAGTAGGCATCCAGAGTCACGCTGTGTACCGGTTTTTCGTCAGAATTGCCATTCTCGCTGCCCATCCTGAATTCCCCGGCGGGAACATAAAGCAGGAGCATGCCATCCTTGCCCAACTTTGAGCGACCAATCTCAATTTTTGGAATGGCGCTTGCCGAAACCGTTTCTGTGGCGGCTAGCGTCTTGGTGACAGGCAGGGTCTGAGTGGCCGGAGGCGCATCTGCCCGGCTGGGGTTTGCCGTGTTTGCTTCTGTGCTGGCCGGGGGAACATTGGTTTTCTCAGCCTTGGCCAGCCAGCCAACCAGCAGGATGACCATCGCAATCCCGGCGATCCCAAAAACGACCACGCCCAATCCAATCCATCGTCCCAGGTTGCCGGGCGACCGGCTTGCCGGCTGGGCTACCGGCAGCTTGTTTGCGCTTGGGCTGGCAGCCATTAAATTATTTATGGTTTCCACACTGCTGAGCAGGGTCGTTGCCGGGGGCGTGGAGGCAATCACCTCTTCAGCCGCTTTTGCTTCCGGGACTGCCGCAACAGGTTTAATATCCGGCAGTGGGCTGGTCAATAAAGCCTCCAGCGCCTTACAAAAAGCGCCCATGGTTTCATAGCGATCTTCCGGATGCTTGGCCAGGGCCTTGATCAAGACATGTTCCACCGCTTCGGGCAGGTCCGCCACGAAGCTGCTTGGCCTGGGCAGTGGGTCGCTGATCTGTTTGAGCACCACGGCCATGGGTGTATCCGCCGTGTAGGGTTTTCTACCGGTGATCATTTCGTATAAAACAATCCCCAGCGAATAGATATCGACGCGCGCGTCCACAGCCTGCCCGATGGCCTGTTCAGGGGCCATGTATTCTGGCGTTCCAATCCCTACACCGCTGCCGGTCAGAGTTCGCCCTTCTTCGTTTTCGAGCAGCTTGGCGATGCCGAAATCGGACAGCAGCGGCTCAGCCTCTTCTGAGATCAGGATGTTGGCTGGTTTTACATCCCGGTGGATGATCCCGCGCGCATGCGCGTAAGCCAGCCCGCGCGCCACCGGCAGCAAACCCCGCGCAGCCTCCGCCCAGGGAATGGCCTCGCCGAGCCTGGATTTCAAGGTGCCGCCCGATAAATACTCCATCACCAGGAAGGGCGCGCCTTCATACTCGCCGAAATCATGTACTTTGACAATATTGGGGTGCGAGAGCCGCGCCAATGACTTGGCCTCGCGTTCAAAGCGGGCCAGGATATTCTCCACCTGGTCCGGAGGAAAAGCTCCGCGCCGGATGATCTTGACCGCCACATCTCGCTCCAGGCGCGTGTCATAGGCCTTGTACACGGTCGCCATACCACCCTCGCCTATCTGCTCGAGGATGTGGTAGCGGTCTAGATACTGCCCTGTTAGATCGGACATAAAGAACCCCTCCCAGACAATAATGGAAGCGCAAGTTTCAGGAGTTGATAATTGGATATTATATGTCACTACTAGGGCTTGGACCAAGGGAAATTGAACACACCTTCGCCCGGCATGATCCGCCAAATGCTGCTTGGTCATTTCGATTGCCAACCCTCGCTGATAAATGACTTCTTGAAAGCCATTGCCCAGCGTGGAATGCAACCTCATTGCTGCTCCGATAATTTTTCGAGTCAGGTCAGCGTGCTTGTAATCTATTTCGTTCATATTATCCCTCTGTCTGCATCACAGATTTCACTGATTACGCTGATGGCGCAGATTTATCATCCACAGGTTCGTCATCTGCGACACCATCAATCATCACATCATCTGCGAAATCCCAAAATCTGCGGTTCAGACCTCTTGCGAGCGGGAACAACGAAAGCCTTAGGCATGCGACGGAATGTCCCTGACGCTGTTTCACCGTTGTTTTGCCCTGGCAGCCATAAACTGCTTGCCCTGGTTTTCTTTTGCAGGCAGCTCCACAGACGATGGCTCTTACACCCGTCGTCTGTGTGTTCGAATAAACGTTCTATCTCTTGCCTTTTTTTCGCCAAAACTGTAAACGGGCGATCGCCAAGGGTAAAAACAGTGACC
>CAZHWV010000013.1:20181-48891 GCA_964536185.1 uncultured Anaerolinea sp.
TATATTTTGATGGCCTTTGGGCTCACTCTTTTTTACCTGCGCTATCGACGCTGTTCCGCGTTGGAATTTGCCATCTGGGCGACACTGGCACTTGTCCTGCCCGTCTTTGGGCCGTTCTTTGTCATCGCGGCCCGCCCCGGACCCAGGAAACGCATTAAACGACCCGGGGCGGCCAACCGGGTGTTTCCCCTCTCTGAAAGGATTAGCTAAAAATGAAACAAGACCGCTTTCTGACCGGAATCTTGATCGGGATCGCTGTTCTCATCGCCCTTGCCCTGGCTGTCTTTTTTTCCCGCAAAGATAATCTCAATTACGTCAGCGACGATACCCCCGAGGGAGTCGTCCAGAACTATGTCGTCGCATTACACAAACGCGATTTCGACAAAGCCTACGGCTACCTGGCCGACGTGGCCAACAAGCCAACTCCCGAGCTCTTCCGCCAATCCTTTTTGAACCATAATGTTGACCCCACCAATGCCGGTCTCGAGATCGGCAAGACAGAGATCAGCGCCGAGACGGCTTCGGTAGAACTGGGCATTATTTACAGCCCCAGTGATCCATTTTCAGGCGGGTATCGTAATGCTGAATACGCCCAATTGCTGCGCCAGAATGGCGCATGGAAGATCAAGCAGCTTCCCTACAATTTCTGGTCCTATGATTGGTACCAACCCACTGCCATTCCATTTCCCCCGGTGAAATAACATGAAAACCATCCGTCGTCTCTACTTTTACCTGGTGGCCTTGATCAGCCTGGAGGTGGTCCTGTGGGGTCTGATCAATTTGTTGCGCACGATGTTCTCCTCCGGGTTGACCTTCCCCGGAGCCGATACCCTGGCCCAGGCCCTGGCCTTGATCTTCGTTGGTGTGCCGATCTTCGCCGCGCACTGGCTCTGGGCCCAGAACGCCTCTGCCAAAGATCCCGAAGAGCATTCCGCCAGTTTGCGCGCCCTGTTCCTCTATGCCGCCCTGCTGATGACGCTGATTCCGGTTGTGCAGAACTTGCTTGCCCTGATCAACCGCTCGCTCGTGATCAGTGCTGGGATTGATTCGTACCGGGCCTTTCTTGGCGGCGCCCAAACCTGGATTGATAACCTCATTGCCATCCTGCTCAATCTGCTGGCTGCCGGTTACTTTTTTAACATTTTACGCGGCAATTGGGCTGCTCTTACCGAGCGCGAAAACTTCGCCGATATCCGGCGCCTGTACCGCTACATCTGGGTCCTGTATGCGCTTTTGATGGCAGTTTTTGGCATCCAGCAGGATATTCGCTTTTTGTTCTACTTGCCGACCGCAGTCCTCGGCGCGCAGGGGCGCGAAATGTATATCAATGGCCTGGCGCTGATTATCGTTGGCACACCTATCTGGGTTTACACCTGGACTCTCTGCCAGAAAGCGCTGGATGAAAACGGTGAACGCGGTTCCAGCTTGCGCATGGGCGTGCTCTACCTTCTGTCGCTGGCTGGAGTGGTCGCGGTACTGACCACGGCTGGCCTGATCATCAACGTCATCCTTCTGCGCCTGCTTGGCGAACAGCTCGGATGGCGGGAAATGATCTCGCAGATTGGCTCACCTTTCTCGGTGGGCGTACCCCTGGCGGTTGTTTGGGCGTATTATGGCAGCTGGCTGGGGCGCGAGATTGCCTCGCAGAGCGATGAAGCCCGCCGCGCGGCCTTGAACCGTTTTTACCTGTATATTCTTTCGCTGATTGGCCTGACTGCCACCTTTATCGGGCTGGCCCTGCTGCTCTCGTTTATCGTTTCGGTTCTGACCGGGGATGCCCTGTGGGGCGAATCGCTCCGCCCGCGCTTGAGCGGCGCCATCTCCACCCTGCTGGCCGGTTTACCGCTCTGGCTGGCAGCCTGGCGCCCGATGCAAGCCGAAGCCGTGGCCTCCACTGATCTTGGCGATCACGCCCGGCGTTCACTGGTCCGCCGTGCCTATCTATACCTGGCGATCTTTGTCACCGTCATCGGTGGCATGTCGTCGGCCATTTACCTGGTCTATACCATCCTGTTTGGGATTTTGGATCATCGCAGCGAGAGTTTTCTGACGGATGTATTGAACGGCGCACAGCTGTTGAGCCTGTTTGCCGCATTCCTGTTTTATCATTGGAGCGCCTTGCGCCAGGATGGTGGGCGTGCCGCCGATGCGCTCGTCTCTCGCCAGGCGCGCTTTGCCGTGTTGGTTTTCGAATCTCAGGACTCGGGCTTTGCCGCCCCGCTCGTCCAGGCCATCCAGCGCGCTTCGGCTTTCATTCCGGTGGCCGTCCAGGTCGTCGAACAAGGTGTCCCCGAAGGCGCTGGCGCGGTCCAGGCCATCGTCCTGCCATCCAGCCTGGCCCTGGACCCGCCAGAAGCCCTCAGGTTATGGTTGAAAGAATACCCCGGCTCCAAGCTGATTGTCCCGACCCATTTGCCGGGCTGGTACTGGCCTGGCGGCGCCTTGAAAAACGGCCCAAATGTGACTGCCCAGATCATCCGCCAACTGGCTGAAGGACAGGAAGTACGCAGCAGCGCCGGCGCCCCGGCCTGGCAGGTAGCCGCCTACCTCTTTGCGGCGCTCTTTGGTCTGCAGATTCTATTCTTGTTGTTTGGGCTGGGAATTTCGCTGATCGCCGGCTCTGGGTAGCGCTGCGCGCTGTTCTAAAATGGCGTTTCCTTGCCTGTCATAGCTTGAATTACAGACCGTGCCACTTGCGAAAGGTGTCCACGCGCCTGCTGATATCTGGTTCTGGGAAGCGCGACAGATCATCTACCGGTGCTGGCTCGCTCCCGGTCAGGGCGCTGAAAACCGCGTTTACTCCGTTGCAGACGTTCTGCGGATCATACCCCCCCTCCAACACAAAAATAATTTTCCCGTCGCAAAATTCCTGGGCGAGATCGACGAGCTTATTGGAAATGGCGTAAAAGCCTGAGCTGGATAGACCCAGCGAAGTGAGCGGATCGGTCCAGTGGGCATCAAATCCGGCAGAGACAATGATCAGTCCGGGCTTGAATGATCTCACGAATGGTGTCAGCGCTTGCTCAAAGAGCAGCGCAAAACAGGCGTCGCCGCTGTAGGCTGCGAGCGGAAAATTAGCCAGGCGCCTTTTGGCGTGGGGCGCAGTCTCCAGCCCGCCGCTTCCAGGGTAGATGTTTTCCTGGTGAGTGGAAAAATAGCCCGCGCGCGGGTTGTTCCACAGCGCCTTCTCGGTGCCGTTGCCATGATGCGCATCGTAATCCACCACCAGCACGCGTTCAATCCCGTTTGCCAGCGCATCCAGGCTGGCGATGGCGACGTTGTTGAGCAGGCAAAAGCCCATGGCCTGCCCTGGTTCGGCATGATGCCCCGGCGGGCGCACGATTGCAAAGCCATTCTGCGCAGCGCCTTGGATCACCGCCCGGGTGGCTGCCAGGCTGGCCCCGGCTGCCAAGAGCGCCGCTTGGTAAGATTCCGTTGTGACATAAGTCGGAGCGCAATCGACAATTCCTGGCCCCTGCCGGCAGGCGCTGGCTAACTGCGCGAGCATACTGGTAGTATGTACCTGTCCAACTTCATCCAGGCTTGCCGCGCAAAAAGGCAGCGCATCGATGACGGGGATAGAGGCTAACTCCAATAACGCAAGGCGCCCCGGGCACTCGGGATGCTCGGGGAATTGATGTTCGCTGGCTGGGGCGAAGGTGTAAATACTTTGCATGGCTTAATTCTACCCTTTTAAACGGCTACGAGGTATGTCTTTGGACATACCTCGTAGCTTTAGGGGGGAGGACACCACCTGTTGGGCGGCATGGGGGGGCATACACACCCAATTTACTCGGTGGAGACACCTGTTATACCAATAAAGTCAGCCAAGTGTCATTAGAGATATATTACACCATAATTATCTTGATTGTATTAAAAATAAATTAGAGTTTGGAACGGTCGTCAAGCCCCTCCCCGAATAAGGTCAGCCATTCACTCAGTTCATGCGCGCTCATCAACTTTGGCCCAGCCGGATCGCGGTCTGGCGCGGGATTGGTGTGCAGTGTTTCTCTGACGGTAATGGCAAATTCGTCCGAGGAGATGACTTTTGCGCCAGCGGATCTTGCCTCGGCCTGCACCTGGTGGTCTGAGGAGACCACACTCCAGTTTTTAGCGTCATTCTTCAGTTGCTTCAAGCGCAGGTGGATTGCATCGTCGGCGATCTGGGGTTTACGCACGAAATAAACGCTTACCAGGCCCATTTTTCGTTTTTCTGCTCCACCCGGCTGGGCATTATCAAAAAAGATCTCCACTTGGCCCCGGCGCGAGATCCTGCAGAATTCATTCAGGCGTTCGATCAGCGCGATCTCATCGTCGTCTGAACTCAGTTTCAGCCCCAGCTTGGGGATCAGGTTATGGCCGTCAATCAGGTAAGGCATGTCTCATTATACAGTAGCGCCGGGTCAAAAACGGTCTCCGGTTTTCGTCAAATCTACTCGAATTCACCCTTGACACTCCAAATTGTCGGTGATATAACCGCCAACTAACAATTCAATAGTTGCTCTTATCCAGAGAGGCGGAGGGACCGGCCCTGCGAAGCCTCGACAACCTGACCTTATTTGAGTCAAGGTGCCAATTCCGGCAGTACGATCTGGAAGATGAGAGGATGGTAGACGCGTATACTTCTTCTTATCTTTCTGGAAGAAGTATTTTATTTTGGATAAGGGCGAACCGCTACGCGAATCAACCTCAGGAGGATGTTCACATGTCTGCTCAATCTCGTAAGTACGGTTTTGCCACCCGTCAGCTGCACTCCGGCTACAGTCCCGACCCCGTCACCGGCAGCCGGGCAGTACCGCTGTATCAGACTACCAGCTACCAATTTAAAAGTACAGAACATGCGGCCAATTTGTTTGCGCTTAAGGAATTGGGCAATATTTATACCCGCTTGATGAACCCGACCACCGACGTGTTGGAACAGCGTATCGCCGATCTCGAAGGCGGCGTGGGCGCCCTGGCGACGGCCTCTGGGCATGCTGCCCAGGCCCAGGCCATCTTTACCCTGTGCGCAGCTGGCGATCATATTATCAGCAGCAGTCGCTTATATGGCGGAACCTATAACCAGTTCAATTATACGTTGCGCAAGTTGGGCATCGAGGTCAGCTTTGTTGATCCCGGTGATCCGCAAAACTTTGAAAAAGCCATACGTCCCAACACCAAGATCCTCTATGGTGAAACCCTCGGCAACCCGGATATTTCAGTCTTCCCCATCGAAGAAGTGGCTGCTATTGCGCAGAAACACAAGCTTGTCTTGATGATCGACAATACCTTCGCCACGCCTTACCTTTTCCGCCCATTTGAATGGGGCGCCAACGTCATCACCCACAGCACTACCAAGTTCATTGGTGGTCATGGCACCAGCATTGGTGGTGTGATCGTGGATGGCGGCAACTTCGATTGGACCAGTGGGCGCTTTCCGAGTTTTACCCAACCGGATCCGTCCTACCATGGGCTGGTCTATTCCAGTTTATTAGGCGCGGGTCTTCCGCCTTTTATTATCAAAGCCCGGGTTCAGACCTTGCGTGATATCGGCGCTTGCCAGTCGCCGTTTAATAGTTGGCAGACCATTCAGGGCCTGGAAACACTCAGCCTGCGCGTTGAGCGCCATGTTCAGAATGCTCAGGTGGTGGCGGAATATCTGGAGAAACACCCCCGGGTCAGCTGGGTCAAATACCCAGGTCTGCGCAGCCACCCGGATTATGTACGCGCCCAAAAATATTTACCCAAGGGTTCGGGTTCCATCCTGGGTTTTGGCATCCAGGGCGGCGCGCAGGCTGGTCAGAAGTTTATCGAAAGCCTGCAACTTTTCAGCCACCTGGCCAATGTTGGCGATGCCAAGTCTTTGGCCATCCATCCGGCGACAACCACGCACAGCCAGTTGAGTGAGGTCGAGCAGCTTTCTGCCGGTGTCAGCCCCGATTTCATCCGCCTGAGTATTGGCATCGAAGATATTGACGATATCTTGTGGGATTTGGACCAGGCGCTAAAAGCATAGAAAGGAAAGCCGCATGCCTGTAAAAATACCCAATACTCTGCCCGCCCGCGCCATTTTGGAATCTGAAAATGTATTCATCATGGGCGAAGAACGCGCTGCGCATCAGGATATCCGCCCCTTGCGCGTGGCGATTCTCAACCTGATGCCGACCAAGATTGCCACCGAGACCCAACTCCTGCGTCTTTTGGGCAATTCGCCCCTGCAAGTGGACGTGACCCTGCTGCATACAGTTACGCACGAGGCCAAGAATACTGATGCTGATCACTTGCTCAACCACTACGAGACCTTCGCGGAGGTGAGCTTGCAGAAATTTGATGGCCTGATCATTACTGGCGCGCCGGTGGAGCAGATGGATTTTGAAGAAGTGGATTATTGGCCCGAATTGGTGCGCATTATGGATTGGGCCGAAACAAATGTAGAATCCATTTTTTCCATCTGCTGGGGGGCGCAGGCGGCGCTGTACCATCGTTACGGCATTCCCAAATATCCCTTGCCAGCCAAGATGTTTGGCGTATTTGAGCATCACACGCTTGCCCCCACCGAAAAGCTATTGCGTGGTTTTGATGATGTTTTTCTGGCCCCCCACTCGCGCCATACCGAGATTCGCCGCGCTGACCTGGAAAAGGTGCCCGAATTGCAGATTTTGGCCGAATCGGACGAGGCAGGCGTTTATATCGTCGGCTCAAAGGATGGCCGTCACCTGTTTATCACCGGCCACTCTGAGTATGACCCGCTGACGCTTAAAGGCGAGTACGAACGCGACGTGAATAAGGGTCTGCCCATCAACATCCCCCATAACTATTATCCTCATAACGATCCTTCCAGACACCCACAGGTAGGCTGGCGAGGACACGCCAACCTTCTTTACGCGAACTGGCTAAATTATTACGTTTACCAGGTCACGCCTTTCGACCCCGGCCTGATTCCCTCTGGCGCCATCTATAGCGATTTTTGACCCTGGCCAGCCAGGCTTCTTTGGCCCCGAACAATAGCCAGTTGAGCTTTATTGCCTGTGAGTAGAAGGCGGATATGGCCTCAGGAATGAACTTATCTTGAGCGCCATATCGCCTTTTTGAGAGATAGGGATTAGAATGAACAAGTTGGGACCGGCGCGTTCATCCTGGCCCGAACGTGAAACGGACTGCTACCTTTTGCGTATATCCTCTCACCTATGCCGCGCGAATGCGCTGGTGAACGAATGGTTTCACATGGAGGCACACATGAACAAAAAATCTCCCCAGACGATCGTCCCGTCCAGGGGCGGCGTTCTCCAGGAAATTACCCTGCGTACAAAATTGCTCTTCCGTTTGATGGCTGATCGGCGGGTCAATCCCTGGGCAAAACTGGTCCCGATTGCCGGGTTGATTTACTGGATCTCGCCCATTGATCTCATTTCGGGCATCCCGGGCCTTTCAGCGGTGGATGATGTCGCCGTTGTCTGGTTCGCGCAATACATGTTTATCGAACTGTGCCCCCCAGAAGTTGTCAGCGAACTTTCCCAACAACTTGCCAGCAACAATACCATCGTGGATGAAGTCTATGATCAGGATGAAGACATTGTCGATGGCGAAGCCACCGACGTTACTGGCAAATAGGCGCAGTGTCCCAGGTTTTTAAGCTGCCTTAGGCTGGGAAGGCTGTAAACTAAATTTATTAATAGGAGTCGTCTTATGGCCGAGAAAAAATGGGAAGTTATCAAGATCCATTATTGTGACCACGTCGGCCACGAAGTGGCCTTTGAGAACGAAATAATCTATCCGATCGATTTTCTACCGGATACTCCGCGTGTTAACGCCCGGCGCTGCTCAAATGCGAAAGAATGTAACATGTTTGACAAACCGACTTGTGTCTGGTGTGGCACCAATCCGAACCACGAACCTACTTAATTTACAGCCCCAGGAAACTTGCCACATGCTGATTGACCGGATTGGCAAAGACTTCCAGCGGTGCGCCAACCTGTGCGATCTGCCCATCCAGCATGACCGCCACGCGGGTAGCCAGGCGAGCGGCTTCCTTCAGATCGTGGGTGATAACAATCGTAGTCGTACCGGTTTCCGCCAGAATAGCTTTAAGATCATCCAACAGGCGCATCCGCGTGGGGGCATCCAGGGCGCTAAAAGGCTCGTCGAGCAAAAGCAGCTCGGGGTTTAATACAAAGGCGCGCGCCAGGCTGACCCGCTGGGCCTCGCCACCTGAAAGCCGCGACCCTGGGCGCTCGCGCAGCCCTTGTATGCCCACGCGTTTGAGCCAGCGATTTACTCTTTCGTTAATCTCGGCGGACGGGATGCCCCGGTAGCGCAAGCCGAGGGCCACATTCTCAAAGACTGGCATATCCAGGAGCAGCGGTTCCTGCAGTACCAGCGCAATGCGCCGCCGGTATGCCAAAGCGCTCTGTTCTTTCCAGGGCGCACCAGCCCATGACATGGTGCCCTTTTCGGGCTGTAACAGGCGTGCCAGGGTCAACAACAGGCTGCTCTTGCCGGTGCCATTGGGTCCAACCACCGCCAGCACCTCGCCTTTTTCCACAGCCAGGTTTTTTATCTCCAACACCTGGCGCTTATCCCGAAAAACAGCCAGATCATGGATTTCCACCAGGGCGCTCATCGTTGTTTTGCTCCACGCTGTTGGATCCAGGTCAGCGCATAGTTGATCAAAAGCGTAATAGTCAGCAATAACCCACCCAGGATCAGGGCGCGTTCAAACTCGCCCTTGTTGGTCTCCAGCACAATAGCGGTGGTTAACACCCTGGTCTGGCCCTTGATGTTGCCGCCGACCATCATGGATGCGCCTACTTCAGAGATGACCGAGCCGAAACCGGCCATCAGCGCGGCGAGCAAGGGCAGGCGCGCTTCCCACCACAGGGTAACGATCATCTGCGGGATGGATGCGCCTAACCCGAGCAGTTGCAACTGTAAGCGGGTATCCAGCTGCTGCAGCGCGGCAGCCGTCAGGCCAGTTACCACCGGCGCGGCGATAATCGTCTGGGCGATGATGATGGCGGTTGGGCTGTAGATTAACCTTAAATCCCCCAGCGGTCCGGAACGCCAGAGCGTCATTGCCACCGCCAGCCCAACCACGACGGGGGGCAGTGCCATTCCGGTATTTACCACCGTCAAAACTAACGAACGCCCGGAAAATTTTGAGAGCGCCAACAAGGTGCCAAACGGCAGACCGATCAGAACGCTGATCAGCGTGGCAATCCCCGAAACTTTCAACGAAAGCAGGGTGACATCCCAAATTTCCGGGTCACTAAAAAGAGATTGAATGAAAGAAAGCATAATTCCTATACAGGGAAAGCTGAGGGCGAGGTGGCTCCCTATGGGGAGTTTGCCTCGCCCTCATAGATACAGGGCAGCTCGTGTCAGGGGAACACGTGAGGCGCTGCCCTCTATTTTATGTGGTTAATTCAAACCCAGGTCGGCGTCCGTTTTCGTGGCATCCGGGGTGAACAGGCCCTGGCCGTACTTCTCCAGGCCGAATTTGCCAATCACATCCTGCGTGGCCGGGTCGATCATGAACTTGAGGAAAGCGGTAGCTCCCGCATAGTTCACCTTGGGCCACTTGGCTGGGTCAACTGTCATAACGTGATAGACATTGAGCAAAGCATTGTTGCCTTCCAACAGGATTTCGAGCTGCAGCTTGGACTTGTTCGCCAGGAAAGTGGCCCGATCGGTGAGGGTATAGCCGCCCTTTTCAGAGGCGATTGTCAGGGTAGCGCCCATGCCCTGGCCAGTCTCTACGTACCAGGCGGGTTTCTTGCCGGCCGGGTCGACGGCTGCTTTTTTCCAAAAATCAAGTTCTTTCGTGCTCGTGCCCGATTTATCAGCGCGGGCAATGAACTGAACCTTGCTTGGATCTGCCTCGCCGGCTGTGGCAATCGCCAGGAAGGCATCCTTGGGCCCCAGGCCTTTGATTTTGGCTGGATCAGCCGCCGGACCGACCAGGATAAAGTCATTATGCATGATCAGGGCGCGTTCCTTGCCCCAGCCATCGCTCATGAATGTCTTTTCAGCGGCAGGCGAATGCACCAGTAAGACATCGGCATTGCCTTCCTGTCCCATTTGAATGGCTGCGCCTGAACCAACCGCGACCGTCTGGACTTTGAAGCCGCTTTGTTTTTCAAACATCGGAATGAGGACATCTAGCAGACCAGAATCCTGTGTGGAGGTGGTCGTCGCCAGGATCAGGTTGGGGTTGGCGGGTGCAGCCGGAGCTGCAGCGGCTGTGCCCTGGATGGCCTCGATTTTTACCACGTCTTTAACCCAGGATTTGCTCGACAGCCCAGGCATGACCATATTAAATTTGCCTTCGGCAATCCCAATCAGACAATCTACGCAGGCCTTGATATCGGCCAGGGGGACTTCATTGGAAAAACCGTCGCTGGCGCTGATGACCAGCGCGCTGGCATCCTGTTTGAGACCGGCTTTGTCGAGAACAGCGTTCAAGCGGACGCCTTCGTAATCACCGGGTCCGCTCTTGGGATGTTCGGCGGTCACCTTAACTACTTCAAGCCCCGCCGGGTCGGCAGTGTTGAGGGTCAGTTCAGCATTGACCAGCCCGGTGACAGACAGTGTAGCGCCAGCTGGCGCCGCCGGTACTGAAGTGGCAGGAACTGCAGTTGGAGCGGGAACAGCGGTTGGCTCCGGTGTAGCGGCGGTTCCACACGCAGAAAGTGCGAAAGCCAAAATCAGGAGCAGGGTGAATAAAATGTTGCGGGGTGTTGTTTTCATATTCTCATCCTTGTCAAAAGAGTTTGATAGTACGCGAGACTGCAAAACAGTCCCGCAAATCCACGTCTCAGTCATGCCTGGGCAGTAGAGCCAATTGCAAGAAAATAAATATAGCCAAAGCAATCACGATCAGCAAAGCCGCCACCGGTTGGGCTGCGCTCAGTCCATAGCCTTGAAAGCGCTCAAAGACCAACACCGGCACGATTTTTGGGTGGTACGAGAGAATCACCACAGCGCCGAACTCACTGATAGCACGCGCCCACATCATCAGCGCGCCGCCCATCACGCCGCGCCAGGCCAGTGGTAAGGTCACGTTCCAAAAAGCCTGGAAGGGAGTTGCCCCATCGGTCAGGGCCACCAGTTCCAATTCATTGTCCACCAGCGCGAAAGCTTCGCGGCTCATGTTAACCAGGTAGGGCAAACTGACAAACAGCATCCCGACCACGATGCCACCTAGATTATCCGTGAAAGCCAGTCCGAATGGTGCCAACCCACTCCCCAGCAATCCTCGCCGGCCAAAGACCAGTAACAAAGCAATACCAGCGGCAGTATGCGGAATAATGACCGGTAGGTTGATCAGCGCTTCGACTACTTGCTTAGCAATTTGCCATTTGCCACGAAATTTACGTCGCGCCAGCAGGTACGCCAGAGGAATCCCTGTCAAGGCTGCCAGCACAGTGGAAATTAACGCCGCGCCAAAGGTCAGGCTGATCGAGCGCAGCACTTCAGGGTCGGTTAACGCCAGGATGAAGGATTCAACCGTCGTACCGAGCAAAATGCTGATCAGCGGCAGGATGATAAAGAGCAGGAGCAGGCTGCCGAGAAAGCCAAAAAGCAGGTCAAAGGCTTGCGATTTGCTTTGCAAATCACCGCTCAGTGTTCATCGGCTGGAGCGCACAGGTTCTGCAATTCCAGCGGAAGGTTGCTGTACCCATCCGCGAGAGCTTTTTCAAAGAGCGGGTGGTGGTAGCTGTTCATGATGGCGCGGCCATCGGCAGAGAGCAGGAAGGCGATAAATAATGCCGCCTCCTGGGGATGCGGGGAACTGCCAGGGATGGTAATGCCATATCCAATTTGCTCTCCGCGAAACTCTGGCTTAACACTCGCAAAACGCTGGAAATCCAGGTTGACCTGCACCCGATTGTAAAAAGACTCGAAAGCCGCCTCGCCCAGGTTGACTTCATCGGGTAGGCGCAGCAATCCCAGGCCATGCTGGGCAATTACGCTTTCGTATTCGAAGGCATAATCCAGGTCGCCCGATTCGAGCAAGGCAATCAACTGGATGCTCGCGCCGCGGAGAATGATGTGCGCATTTGGGCGTGTCTCCAAAACTTCGGGCACAGTGATGGTAGTTAAATCGTCATCGCGAAAAATCGTGACCGGAGTGGTAAACTGCCCGTTAAAGAGCGGCTCAAAAAGACGATAGTTTTGCAAGCGCTCTTCTGCCAAAGCTACCGCCATCAGTGCGCGGTAACCGGAAGCGTCAAAGCGCGGGTCAGCGATGCCGGTCTTTACCTCCGGACGGGTAAGAATTTCAATCCAGTTCTCAGGGTTAATTTCGTCAGCATACTTGCTGTTTTTGTTGTAAGCCAAGGCCAGGTGGTTGCTGGCGAAGCGGATATACCAATTGGCATTGGGCCGGCCGGTATCCGGGTCGGTCGTTGCATACATCAGCATTGGGATGAGCGCCGCGTCTGCGCTGGCGACCACGTCAATCGGCTCATGGAGTTCGGTGGCATGGCGGATGACCTGGATGCTGCCGTGGTACTCAGGCAATACGTCGATATTTGGATATTTTGCCTCGAAGGCCTCTGCCAGCGCGTCAAAAGGCTGAATGAGGCTTCCGGCGGCGAACACGACCAGGGGCGTTTTCGCGCTGGACATCTCTGCAGGTGGTGTTCCGTTGCACGAGAAAAGCCCGAGCGTAACGGCGATAGCGAGGATAATGCGGATCAAATTGGACATAATGGCGAAAGAGAACTTATCCCGGCCGCCCAAAAATTCAAAAAAAGGGACAGGCCGGGATGGAGGATCACTTCACTTCAATTTTCACCACATCCTTGGCCCATACGTTGCTGGGCAGGCCGGGCATGACGAGTTTGAACTTTTCGAGTGTGTTGGTAAAGCCAAGCAGACAGTCAACACAGGCGCGTACATCGGCAATACCGATTTCGGTCATGTAACCATCGGCGGATGTGACCACCAGCGTCTTTGCGCCTTCTTTTACGCCTGCCAGGTCGAGTAATGCGATCAGCGAAACACCTTCGAAATCTGACTTGCCATTTTTTGGATGCTCGGCGGTAATTTTGCGTACTTCCATCTTGCGCAGAGCAGCTTCATTCAGGGTCAATTCCTGGTTGACGAGACCAGTCAGGCCAAAAGTGGCCTGGTCTGCCGGAACATTGGCTGCGTCACCAGGTTTTGCAGACGGGAAATTGATTACGAATTTTGTAATCAGCCCAGCCATTTCGTTCTTTTCCAGCCCAGCGCCAACCAAACGCAAGGGGAAGTATTTTTCAGAAAGTGGATTCTCATTGACTTTGTAGGCCACGATAATATCTTTATTACGTTTGAGGCGCGCCGCATCGAAGCTGACGGTATAGCCATCGCTGGCGATTACATCGACGGTGTAACCTGCTTCGGCCAGGGTATCGTTGAACGCCAGTCCTTCGTGCTTATTTTCATCATCCACACCACCGACCAGAATGTAGAGCGGCACACCGCTCCACGTCTGGGCTTTCTCATCCGTCCAGCCAACACCATGACATTGCGGAGCAGAACAAGATTCAAATGTGGCCCGTTCGAATGCATCTTCAATACCACCCTGGGCGACCAGCTTCCATTCCATGACCAGCGGCTTGATTTCTAGTTTATTGACCCATTTCACTGCCCAGTGGCCATCAGTGACCTGATTGAGTTTATCGCTGACAACAGCCAGTCGCAGCGTTCCATCCTGTTTTGGGTTGAGCGCTTTGCCATCCATTTCATAAGCCAGCATGGCTGTCAGCGTAACCGGATTTTTTAGTTCATCGCCAGTGGCCGGATCATAGGCTACAAATGTCCCCTTCATGATCTGATCATACGAGAAGGTCATACTGTAACCATCTTCAGCAACGATGTTCAGGCCAGAAGTTTCGTCCATTCCGGCCAGCTTGGCCAGGTCCACAAGCGCAACCCCTTTGAATTTGACGGGTGGGGTGATTTTTCCAGTACTGCTTTTGATGCCGGCGAACCCCTCGGTGGCGGGCATAGCCTGCAGGTCAGCCAGACTAAATGCTTTGGTTTCGGTTGCGCTAACGATTTCAAGCACTGGCGCGGCTGATGCTTCGCTAGCAGCTGGGGCGGTTGTGGCAGCGGGCGCTTCGGTAGCGGGCGCTGCAGTAACAACTGGTGCAAGTTCCGGAGGGGCTGGGGTTGTGGCTGTAGGGCTGCAGGCGATAAAGCCAATCGCCAGCGCCAGCAACAGTCCCCCGGTCAAAATCAATCGCAAGTGTAGTTTCATTTCATTCTCCTATGTTTTCGATGAAATCCATTTCCTCAAAAAACCTGGATTTATTGGCAGGTGCGGGAGGTTTTTTGTACTGGTATTACTCTGGCCTAGATTTCGGAGTAACGTGCTGGATGCCGAGCACGAGCAACGCGCCTAGCAAACCACCGATCATTCCATAGAGTAGATGGCTGGAGATGGGATACAGCACGCCGAAGCGGAAGGAGCCAAATGACCAGCCCGAGAGGACCGTGATCACCAGCCGGGTTACCGGTTTCGTAATGTGCGCCAGCCCGCCCAGAATGGATAGGAACCAGATGCTACCGGCATAGCGCGGCAGATAATGGAAAGCAATGTCCATGACCGGGCCCGGCAAGAGATAGATCAGCCAGATAAAGGGGTCATGCGCAGCTCCCCAGAGGGGCAGCATGGACATTCCGGCTGCGCCAAGGCTGGCCAAAGACCCTGCGCCTTTGAAGCGCGAAAAGGAGCGTCCCAAAATCAACAGCGCCATCCACTCAATGCCATGGTAGCCGGGCAGGCTAAGTGCTAATCGAAAACTCTGGTGCAGGACAACCGCCAGCGCGCCGCTGCTCAGCAGTAGCAGGGCTTCCCACCACGTCAGCATGCCCTCAGCTAGAAAGGCTTTTGATATGCTCTTTGGAAAGAATGTGCCATTCATTGTTTTGCTCCTCCACGTATAAGTTAGCCTGGCCATCGTGCAAGATGGGACGCACCCACTCGCCAACCTCCACCAGGGTTTCAGACGATAGATTTTCCCCGACCAGCGGGCGAACACAGTCAATTTTCCCTCGCGCGCATAGTTCAGCGACGGTAAGCCTTCCGGCCAGCTCCCGCAGTCCAGGCAGCCATAAAAACCGTCCGTCATTCCCCGCCTGATGCAATCCAACTCCAGCCAGCGCGCCGATAACGCCACCACGCGTGCCGGTGAGCCCAAGCAGGCGAATTGCGCTATTCACGGCGGTTTGCTCGGCTTCCAACCGGGTGAGCACTACCTGTTTAGCGCGCTGCCCAAAAGCGCGCACCTGGGCAGAAATGGCTTCCCATTTTGCCAGGCACAACCCGGCATCCGCGCCAGGGGCGCTATTGGTCAGTAGGAAGTCACAGCTTTTGACCCAGATTTCGTTTTCTTTTTGCGGGTCGGCCTCCAATAACAGGCAGGCTGAACTATTGTGTGATGTATAGGGGATTTCAGGCGAGACCAACAGTTGGTGACGGGTAATCCCCAGCGGTTGGGACAACTGATTTAGGCCGAGAATATACGCCAACTGCCGCGCGAGGTGTCCCGTGCCGCGGCTTTCGAGGTTGTCCGTGTCATCCATACCAAGTAAATAACGCATCATTTGACCTTGATTTCACTGACGTCTTTGGTCCACTCTGCTTTCGGGATATAAGTGCTGGCAAGCTTGACCGTGCCGTGATTGTTAAAATCGAGAAGGGTGTTGTCATCGACCTGTTCCTTGGTCAGCGTTACCGGGCTCGAACTGCCGTTCAAGCTGACTTCGCTGAAATCGGTCACGCCGGCGGCTTTTAATACATCGCTTAGTTTGGGACCTTCCTCGACCTTGCCTTCAACGCTAAAATTTGCCAGGGGCAGTTTTTTCAGGTCGTCCCAGCTAAAACCTATGCTCGAACCATCTGCCTTGATCACCTGGAATAGCGCCGTTGAAACCGGGCTTGGCTGGAGCGCCAGAGGTGTCTTCGGGGCGTTACCGGTGGGTGCGATGGTTTGAGCGCTGCTGCAAGCCCCTGTGGAAAGCAAAAGGCATAGGCTCAGGAATAGAATAAGGAACCGATTCATGTTCAGTCTACGCCGACCATGATGTTGGAAGCCTTGATCACGGCATAAGCCGCCTTGCCCTCCTTGAGATCCAGGCTCTCGACTGATGCGTTGGTAATAATGGAGACCAGCTGTGCGCCACCAGGAAGTTCTAAGGTCACTTCGGCATTGACAGCCCCCTTGATGATCTTGACGACTTTAGCTTTGAGAATGTTGCGGGCGCTTAATTGCATGATATTTTCTCCTATACTGGAATTTGTTCTCCGCTGTGAGCGGTGTTATAACCCGTTAACGAGTTGAGTTCTCTGCGAAAAGAAGCTGTTTGCAAATGGTCAAGCAGAGGTCCAACCAGTCGCGCTTTTTCATTCGCGAAGATCAGGTCGTAGCGTTCCTCAAATAGCGGAATGAAATCGAGCTGAGCTTCCCAGGCCGCCGCCTGGATGCCAATCGCCGCATCCGCGCCACCGCTCTGGACGATTCGGGCAGAATCGCTATGGGTGCTGACAAAAGAATCGTAGCCGCGGATCGAAATGGATGGCAGGTGAAGGCGGCTGAGTTCTTTATCCAGCCACAATCGCGTTCCAGAGCCGGGATTCCGGTTAATGAAGGTAATATCCTGGCGCGCCAGATCCTCAAGATAGTGGACGCCCTTCGGGTTGCCCGGTGCCAGGATCAACCCCTGGGTGCGATAGGCCAGTGTGACCAGTCCAACCGGACGGTCCGGGAACAGGTGGCGGACGAAGGGAGTGTTGTATTCGCCGCCCGGATCCAACAGGTGTGCCCCGGCCACATGGCATAAGCCCTGGCGCAGATTGACAAGTCCATCCAGCGAGCCAACCGGGAGTGTTAAAATGGATACGTGCCGGGAGAGCTGACTGGCAATGTGCTCAATGGCAGTATCATGGCTGCCGGAAAAAATAATGACAGGTTTTTGGCTCTGTGGCAGGATCAGTTCCTGTAAGAGCAAGGCCGAGGCCCTGGCTTTGTAATATTTCTCGGTGATCCCGGCCGTCACCCGCACTTCGCTGATTTGGATCAGCCCGCCAGATTCAAGTATTTTGACATGATGTCGCACCCAGGCCGGTGATTCCCCCAGCGCTGCGCCGAGCTGGGTCAGGGTGGCCGGCTCAGCCATCAACAGGCGCAGGATGCTCATCCGCCGCGAATCAGCCAGCAGCTTGAGTTGTTCAAAGGTATGCAGGGGTTCAATTTTTTCCATTGGCTCGACGGTTAAGGAAAAACTTAATCGCACTTTAGTTTAGCACAGCCTCCCCACTCACGTCAATATATGGCTCTGCCTTTAAGCTGGCAGCCCATCCGGGCCAGGTTCTTTATGATAAGATTAAATAAATATTCTTAATCAAAAGGAGAATAACATGACCTTAAAGCAGGTTCGTTTCATCTTTTCTCTGGCAGTCGTACTGGTGCTCTTATCCGCGGTAGGTTTCACGGCTCAAAACACATTCGCCCAGAGCTCTCCGGCGGCCTTAGCTCCAGCCGCGGTAGCAACGGCAACGCCTACCGTCAAACCCAATTTCAAGCTCACCATCCTGCATACAAACGACATCCATGCCCATCATGCGCCTGTTAATGGCGACGGCGGGGCGGCGTTGGCTTCCAGCGTGATCAAGCAGGTGCGGGCATCCAACCCCAATACCTTGCTCCTCAGCGCGGGAGATACCTTCATGGGTACGTTGTTCTACGTCAAGTATCATGGGCTCGACAGCGCTGAATTGATGAATATAATGAAATACGACGCCATGACCCTGGGCAACCATGAGTTTGATGAGGGCGATGGCAACCTGGCGCTTTTTATCGAAAAATTGAAATTCCCGGTGGTGGCAGCCAATTTGAATATTGACAAATCCAAAACCCTTAAAAAAATAGCCCCCTATGTGATCCTGCAAAAAGGTGGCGAGAAGATCGGAGTGATCGGGCTTGCCAATCCCGACACTCCCTCGATGTCCCGCCCAGGCAGTGACCTGATCTTCAGCGCTGAGCTGGCATCGGTTACTCAATCCAGGGTCGATGAGCTGGTAGGTATGGGCGTGAACAAGATCATCGTCCTTTCCCATATCGGCTACGGCGCTGACCAGGAACTTGGAAAATCAGTCAAAGGCGTTGACATTATTGTCGGCGGGCACACGCACACTCTTCTGGCCAATTTTGATAATCGCGCTGCGGGACCCTATCCTACAATAGTCCAGAATCCCGAAGGCAAGACCGTGCTGGTAGTTCAAGCCGGACAATACGAGGAGTACATCGGGAAACTCGATGTAGAATTCGATCCGAATGGGGAACTGGTGAGTTCGAAAGGTGATACGGTCTATCTATCGCACTATATTACCCCCGATCCAATAATAAGTTCGCTGGTTGGAAAATTATTTGCTCCCATAAATGCATTGACCAAAGAAGTGATCGGTACAAGCACGGTATACCTGGAAGGTGACCGAAAAATCTGCCGGTTGCAGGAATGCAACCTGGGCAACCTGCTCACCGATGCGATGCGGGCCCAGACTGGCGTGCAGGTGGCGTTGGAGAATGGCGGGGGCATCCGGGCCAGCATCAAGGAAGGCAACGTCACCCTGGGCGATGTATTAACTGTGCTGCCTTTCGGTAATCTGGTCAGCACATTCAGCCTGAGTGGTGAGAACCTCCTTGCCGCATTGGAGAACGGGGTTTCGCAGATGCAGGAGGGTGGCGGCCGCTTTTTACAGGTATCCGGGCTGCGTTACCAGGTTGACCCTGCGAAACCAGCCGGCAGTCGGATTCTGAGCGTAGAAGTGCTCGACGCACAGGGTAAGTACCAGCCGCTGGATCCCAAAGCGACATATACCGTCGCTACCAATGACTTCATGCGCGAGGGAGGCGATGGCTTCACTATGTTGGCGGAAAAAGCCTTCAATGCGAACGACTATGGCCAGCCGCTGGACCAGGTGCTTTCCGACTATATCAAAACCAACAGTCCGATTAATATAAAAGTTGAGGGACGGATAACCATAAAATAGAAAGAAATGGGTAGACCAGCGAGATAGGCCTGTTACGGCAAGTTAAAATACCTTGACCAGCGCGCGCTAGTCGGGTAGAATACCTACTCGCTAACGCCTTCGTAGCTCAGTGGATTAGAGCGCTTGCTTGCGGAGCAATAGGTCGCGCGTTCGAGTCGCGCCGAAGGCACACACACAAAAAGAGCGGGATAATCCTGCTCTTTTTGTTTTTTAGAACACCGCGTTTTTTCATTTCAGAAAATCGCAGGGATATTGTCGCTATGTCCAAACCCCATATTTTACTCACCAATGATGACGGCATCCGCTCCCCAGGCCTGTGGGCTGCCGCCGAAGCGTTATCCCGGCTCGGATTTGTCACGGTTGTCGCCCCAAGAGAACAATCCTCCGGTGCTGGGCGCAGCCAGCCAGCCTCGTCTGACGGGGTCATCTCTGAGGAAACAGTTGTTGTTCATGGTCAGCCATGGAAAGTCTACGCGGTCGGCGGTACACCTGCACAGGTAGTCCAGCATGGTTTTCTTGAAATCATGACCCAAAAACCCGATCTGGTTGTCTCAGGCGTCAATTATGGCGAAAACGTCGCCACGGGTATCACCATTTCCGGTACGGTTGGCGCGGCCATGGAAGCCGCTTCAATGGGGATCCCAGCCCTGGCAATGTCGCTCGAAACTGATAAGATCCACCACCTATCTTATTCTACCGATGTGGATTTTTCGACAGCCGCGCATTTTACGGCTGTATTTGGCCGCCTGTTGCTGGAACGCCAGCTCCCCACCGGTGTTAACTTACTCAAGGTGGATGTCCCGGCCGATGCCACTCCGGAAACTCCCTGGGAATGGACTCGCCTATCCCTTCAGCGCTATTTTCTGGCTACCAAACCCTTGCGCAGCTCATGGGCAGTGCCTGAAACAGTTGGCTATGAAGTCGGGATGGACTTTGAGCTCGAGCCCACGAATACTGATGTATATGCCCTGATCCGCAAACACCACGTCTCCGTGACCCCCCTGACTCTTGATATGACTGCTCATGTAGACGGAAAACTACTCGAACGCTTCGCCAAACCGACATTATCAGAAGGTTAGATGAGAACCAGCGGGAGATAAAACAGATCCTCTCCAGGTAAAAGATCAGGCGGTTTCCAAACCGCCTGATCTTTTTTGTCTTTATTTCATTGAGCTAAAGTGCTCGGACTCAATTCCCTGCCAGGTTTCATCCTGAAGTTTAATCTGCCCGGCCAGCAGCGGATGCACCCGGCTGATCTCCTCGGCCACTCGCTGAGCCACGCGCCGGATCGAAAAATGCGCATTCGCCGCAGCGCGCAGTTGGCAAAATGTATACGCTTCGCGCAAGTTAAAAGTAGCCAGCACATGCCGGTTAAAGCCGTTTGGCACCAGATACTGGGCCACATCCGCATTCCAGTCCGCAAGTTTTGGCCACAGCGCGCTGGCTGTATCCATTGCCCGGCGGTACTCGCTTTCAAAACCGGCCTCCACTATGCGGCGCGGCGTGGCATAACCCAGCGCGCAGGTAAGTCTTTGCGGCGTCTGGGTCATCATGCGGTGACGCTTGAACTCAGCATAAGCGCCCTGATCCATCAACAGGTCAAAAGTATAGGTGCAATGTTCCAATTCACGCAGGGGAATGTCGTAACGGCCCAGGCGCTTAAACAGCGCAGACGCCAGGGTAGCCATGTCTGGTGCGGAACTGACTGCATCGAGGGCCTGGCTGTAGCTCATCTCGCCAAAGCGATAGAGAAGCGAAGCCAGAATGCGTTGCTCGCCATCTCGGTCATAATCCACCAGTTCACACCAATCCCCTGGTTCGACCTGCGGCTCCAATTTCCGGGCCATTTCAGTCAGCTCGGCGCTGGTTTCGACCAGATAAGGCAGCGCTTCAGCATATTTCAACAGTGTTGGAATCTCAGCTTTCGCGGCGTCCTTGACGCTTTCGCCAATTTCGCGCACCTCGGCCAGCGGGCTCGAGCGCCACTTGCGGATGGCATTTTCCAATACCCGTCCGTTGGCCGTCATGCCTACGTTTGCCAGCGAGGCGGCTGGCAGCAAGAAGCGACATACATCCACATATTGTGAGCGAATTCGCCGATCCCAGGCCTCCGCAGTTTCACCCTCGCGCTGGGGAGCGGTTTTTTCAACCTGCTTGCCGACTGGCCCAAGCGCAGCTGCGTATGTCTCGAACAGCAGGCGACAGGCGGCGATATATTCAGCGCGCAACACCGGGCCTGGCGAATCTTGACCTTCCAATTCCGTCGGAATAAAAAAATGATCGGCATCCCACTTCTGGTAGCGCGTGGATTTTTCAGTGTAAGAGGCCAGCCGGTTCGATTCGATCGCTTCCATGGCCAGCCGTGAGGCGTTTTCAATCGCCAGGTGTAAAACTGCATGTTCCGCCACAGAAGCATGGCCATAGCCCACCACCCATTTTTCGTGGAACTGGGCAGATTTTTCGTCATTCAATTCTGCGGCGATCTCGCGGAAAGATTCTGGCGCGCGCGAGGTTCGCGCAAATGTCACCGCAATGGTTTCTGGGCTGAATTGTTTGGGGGAGAGTAAATAGATATCTCGCCTGGGCGCTGTCATCGATCCTCCTGGACTGTAATCTGGTTAGCGCTGGACACTTTTAGCCAATCTTGGTTTCATTCCCCAAAGACATCTTCAATCCAGTCGAAAATCCCTTGCTTATGCATTTCACCATAAACTGTGCCGGTCTGGCCATTGATCACGACCCGAAAATCGCGGTTTTCAAAGTTATAGGTGCTGTGCCAGACGGGGATCAGCACCAGTTTGAAAGATAAAGTGGATAGATTGGCTGTGCTGTAATTTAAATCGTTGACATTTCCTTTTTCGGCCTGGATTCGCCGGCGAATCCGTTCAACCGCCTGCTTGCGGGCTTCGAGTGATGCGTCTGACATGGCCAATTCATACACTTCTGCGGGCCAACCTGAAAGATAGCCCGGGTCATAAGCCGCTGCATTGGAGGTATCAAAGCCTGCTAAAATCTTTGGCAACAGGTCAGACAACCTGCGCACAGCCGGGATAACGATGTCGTTGAAACCGACATTTTCTTCACCTGATACAGCTACCTGCTTTTTATTGCGGTAAACCGTACCGTTCCAGGGAACGATCCCGATCATATCGAAGGTCCACACTGGCAGATACAATCCTCGCGGTTCTGGCAGTTTACCAGTTGAGCGCAGCCTGTGTTTTTCCATCCACTTGAGCAATAACTGCTCTGCCTGGAGCTGGTTGAACGCCATCGGGACGATAGAATCCGCTTCGACCAGGTCCTTTGTACTGGTTACTACGTGTGGTGAAGCGCAATAAGCGCAGACAACTGAAATATCCTGAGGTGGAAGAATAAACTGCGCGCCGCAGCCCTGGCAGTTGAAAGTTCTCACAGCTACTGGCGTGCGGTGTCCCTTGCCGGTGGCCATGGCCAGGACAAAATCCTGTTCAAACTGCGGCGCGGTCCGATTCAAAACCTGGTTTCGGGTGCAGGCTTCGCAGATAAGTGTGCGTCCATCGCCGTCAAAGACCATCCGCGCGCCACACTTGGGGCAGGTAAAGCGGTCAGCTTTTGATTTTTGGGTCTCAGTGGATTGAGCCGGGAGAGCGTCCGGATTGACAAGTTCGCTCGCTTGGATCTTCCCATCCAAAATTGCCAGGGCTTTGCGGGCTTCCGCATGGCCAGGGTCATTGGCAATGGTGTTTTCGAGATACACGCGCTTTTCCGCCGGGTCGGAACTGATCTGGCTCATCCAGTAATTGGCCTGGGTGCGCGTCTCGCGATCGTCGGCCATTTCAAGGGCCAGCTCCAGATAACGGCGCGCCATCTTGAAATCTTTGGCTTTTATATGGCTGATAGCTTCGCGTAAGAGGTTATTGTCGTGATCAGATGGCATGGGAAACCCTGTTGGGGCCATGGTAGATTGGCAAACTTACCAACTGCCCATGTTCCCCGATTGTTTTTGCCTCACAATGGCATCGGTCATGCGCGCTACGCGCGCCATCATTTCCACATCATGCACGCGAATTATATCCGCGCCGCGCACAATCCCAACCGCAACCGCCGCAGCCGTACCTTCAACGCGCTGGTCGGGTGGCAGATTCAGGCTGTAGCCGATGAATGACTTGCGTGAAGGGCCCAACAGAATGGGGTATCCCAACGAACGGATCTCTCCCAGGCGGTTGAGCAGTTCCAGGTTTTGCTCGACAGTTTTGCCAAAGCCGATACCCGGATCAAGGATGATCGCTTCCGGGGCGATACCGGCCTGGATGGCCAGCGCAACCGATTCGAGTAGTTCTTTTTTTACGTCTTCGAGTAAATCGTCATATTGCATGCCCACATAGCGCCCGCCCAGGTTCGCCTGCATTTGGGCATTGCCCGGCTTGCTGCGGTTGTGCATCAATATGACCGGGACCTTGCGCTTTGCCGCCACTTCTGCCAGGCTTGGATCGGCGCGCAGCCCCCAGACATCATTAATGAGATGTGCGCCTGCCGCTAAGGCTTCTGCTGCCACGGCAGCTTTATACGTATCGATCGAGATGACCGCCTGCGGAAACTGCTTCGCCAGGGCGCTGATGACTGGGATGACCCGCTCCAGCTCTTTGTCAGCGCTGAGCGTTTGCGAACCGGGGCGGGTGGACTCGCCACCTACATCCAGGATATCAGCGCCAGCAGCTAAAAACCGCCCGGCCTGTTCCAGGGCGCGCGCAACCTCGCTCGCCGGTGAGCCGGAGGTTGATAGCAGGCCATCGCCCGAGAAACTATCTGGTGTAATATTAAGGATGCCCATCACAATTGTGCGGGCACCCCATTCAAATAGGACTGGGCCGATTTTCAGCGTGGCCATTTACACGATCTGTTCCGTCGATTTTAGCAACCAGGCTTCGGCCTCGGCCAATTGCGTAAAAATGCGGATGGCTGCCCCGCTGCCCACTGCGCCCGCAGCCACATTCATGATCGCATCCCGCGCGCTTTCAGAGCCAACCAGCACAGCCACGCGCAGATTGCGCGTCGAAGGGTCGCTGTTCACTTCCACAGCCATTTTTATGGCTTTTTCGGGGATATCCGGCACCTCGCGCAGATCGTACAGGTTGCGTGTCAGGCGGTCCGATCCCATCAGGTGCTCGAAGGCAAACTCACGCCAATCAGCCATAGTTGTAACGCTGAGATCGGTAAACAAAAGGTTCATGCCGCCATCCGCGCGCCGGGCTACGCTGTAACCGGTGCCGGGTTTGTGCGTCCAGTTAAGTGGTCTCAAATCATTCATCAGGATCTCCGTTGTCTGATTTTCGCTTTCAACAGCAAAATTCTACGCTGGATTTCAAGCCTTGAACAGGGTAATTCCGCGTTTATCCAGCGATTCGAGCATTTGCGCTACCGTCTGGCCCAGAAGGGGGTGTAACAGGCTGGGAGCAATATCTGCCAGGGGCGCAAGCACAAAAGCGCGCTCATGTAATCGTGGGTGCGGGATGACCAGGCCGGGGCTATCCAGAATAATGTCATCGAAAAAGAGAATATCCAGGTCGATCAGGCGCGGGCCGTTGCGAAAACCAGGGATTCGCCCCAGCCCGGTTTCCATTTCTTTTAATCGGCCCAGCAGTTCATGCGCAGTGAGTTCTGTTTCTGCGCGTACCGCCATGTTAAGGAAAGCGGGTTGGTTAGCGTAACCCCAGGGTTCCGTCTCGTAAATCCTGGATTGGTCTAAAACACAAACTTGCGGCGCAAACGCGTCGATCGCAGCGCGTAAATTATCCAGGCGTTCCCCAAGATTTGTGCCCAGCGCCAGGAATACAATATGTGCCAATTTTTCACCTGACCGATCAGCTGTTCAAATGCGCGGGTGTAAACGCGCCGGGCAGCAGGCCGTTGACGGTGGTCTGTTCATGCACTTGACCATTTTCGTCAGCAATAAGCACAACGGTGTCCAGGCCAAACTCAGCCATCACCTGCCGGCAGCCACCGCAGGGTGAGCCTCCATTGGATGTGACAACTGCGATGACATCAAATTCGCGTTCGCCTTGAGCAACTGCCGTATAAATGGCCACACGCTCAGCACACATCGTCGTCGGGTAGGCGGCATTCTCCACATTGACGCCAGTGAAAATGCGCCCGCTCTTGGTCCGTAGCGCCGCCCCAACCTGGTAATTGGAATAGGGGGCATAGGCCCGGCGGCGCGCTTCGCTGGCCAGGTTGACTAAAAAGTCTATTTCTTCAGCAGAGACTGTGATCATAAAAAACCTTTTACACGAGGTGAATGGGACCCATCGAAATAAGGGCCATCCAGCGGTTAAAGTTTATCGAGTTTCCGTTCCAATTTTTTGATGGCGCGCGCTGGCATACCCACCACCAGCGTATCGGCTGCCACATCTTTGGTCACGATTGCCCCAGCCCCGGTGCGCGCGCGATCGCCGAGCTTGATCGGCGCCACCAGCATGGTATCTGAACCGATGAAGACCTCCTCGCCGATGACGGTGGCGTGTTTTTTTTCACCATCGTAATTACAGGTGATTGTGCCCGCGCCGATATTCGTGCCCGCCCCAATTGTAGCATTACCGATATACGAGAAATGGCCCATTTTGACGCCCGGCCCGAGTGTGGAATCTTTTACTTCACCAAAATTGCCCATATGAACGCCTTGGGCCAGGTGCGCGCCTTTGCGCAGGCGAGCAAATGGGCCCAATTCCACATGATCCTCAAGCGTCGCCGCCTCGGCCACAGACATCAACACTTTGCAGGAATTGCCAATGCGCGTATCGCGAATATGAGAATTGGGTCCGATCTGGCAATTTTCGCCAATGGAGGTGTTCCCGAGCAGGTAGGTGTTCGGCCAAACAATTGTATCCCTGGCAATGCTGACTTGCGCTTCGATATAGGTGCTGGTCGGGTCGATCAAGGTCACGCCCGCCAGCATGTGGCCCTCGTTGATGCGCCTGCGCATGGCCGCCTCGGCTTCGGCCAGGTGTACGCGGGTATTGACGCCGATTGTCTCGCCAAAATCATCCATGACAATCGCCTGCACAGGCAGCCCATCTTTTACCGCCAGTTCGACCGTATCGGTCAGATAATACTCGCCCTTTGGCGAAAGTTGAATACGATGCAGGCTCTCCCAGAGCCAGTTGGCTTCGAAACAATATGCGCCTACGTTGAGTTCATTGATCAGCAATTGCTGCGGGGTTGCCTGGTTTTCCTCCACAATAGCCGCCACCGTCCCGTCCAATTTGCGCAGAATACGCCCAAACCCGCGTGGATTGTCGTGGACGACGGTTAACATACTGAGCGGCCCTTTGTTTGCCTGCTGCGCTACCAGCAACTTCTGGAGTGTTTCCACGCGCAACAGCGGCATATCGCCATAGGTGACCAGCACATAATCGGTTTTATTCTTGAGCGAAGCTTCTGCCTGTAGCACCGCGTGACCGGTACCAAGCTGTTGAGCCTGGGTTACAATGCTTGCAGCTTCACCCAGCGCCTGGCGAACAGCCTGAGCGCCGTGACCGATGACCACTACCGGCATCTCCGTACTGGCGGCGCGGGCCGTGTTCAGCGCGTGGAAGACCATCGGCTGCCCGCATATCGGGTGCAGCATTTTCGGCAATTCCGAATTCATTCGCGTACCCTGTCCAGCGGCGAGTAGTACAGCAGTTGTTTTCATAAGCATCTCCTGCCCAACCGGGAATCTGTTCGCTAAGACCATCCGCTGTGGGCAAAAAAAAGCTTTGCACCAGTTTGGGCGCAAAGCCTGTCGTGTGAAGCACCCTGTCGAGGGCAAATTTTCAAAAAGGCTGGGGCGCCAGGACTCGAACCTAGATACTCAGCTCCAAAGGCTGATGTGCTGCCGTTGCACCACGCCCCAATAAGCGCGTCAGATTTTATCACATTATTTCTCTTGCGCCGAGTCTGGTGTCAAACCCAGGCGCGAGGCTTGGTCGTAGGTAAGTTTATCTGGTTCTGCAAAAGTCGTCCCTTTTTCGATGGCAGAATCCCAGAAAGAGTTGGCTGCATCTGTCTTTTGGCCGATCTGGTTGAAAATATTTAAAAAATCACCCGGCAGGTCCTCGGCGCGCGTATACGGTTCGTCGATGGCAGAGACTTGCTTTGCAGCTGTGGCCCCGCTTTTCAGCGACATGCCCGTCATTTCCGATGAATTTTCGGCGGTTACGGCGCGAGACAGGGCTTTGAGCAGATTCAGGCGAGCTTCAAAGATCAGATCTAACCTGGCGGGCAAGTTCCGCGTCTCCGCAAGACCCTTTCCGACCAGCAGCAGGGCGTACGTTGGGGTAACGGACAAGAAAATCCCATCCAGTTCTTCACCACTAAATAGATGAAAGTGGCGCTCTGCATGGTCAATCAGGGCGGCTGCTTTCTGGGCGGTACTTAACAACCCGGCCAGTGCAGAAACCAGGGCCGTGCTGTTTACCCCGGTCATTTGCCCGGCTTCTGCCTCAACCTGGCCCAGATCATTGAGCAACATAACCGCCTGGGCACTTGATTTTTTGCGCAGGGTTACCAACAGGTCGCCGAACCCGAGGGTTTCTTGTCGAGCGGGAGGGGCTTTGCTGGCTTCAGTTTTGCGTAGAATGGTGCGCTGCAGGCCAAGACAGGTTTCCACCGCTGCCAGAAAATCACTCATCGGCACAGGTTTCGGAAAGAAAGCATCTGGGTTGGATTCAGTGATCTGTTTAAGCAGCCCATAATCGGATATACCCGAAACCATGATGACTTTGCCGTCCGGGTTCAGGCCGCGAAATTTTTTTACCAGTTCGACGCCATTGATACCTGGAAGTCGAAAATCAGCAATCAACAGATCAATCTTGATCCGGCGGGCCTCCAGGATGGCTTCCTCTCCCGATGGGGCTTCGGAGACGATCAGCCCTTGCGCAATTGTCTCCAGCGCTGAGCGCAGCAAACGGCTGACATCCTTCTGGTCATCGACAATCAACACGCGAGGCGGCATAGGCGGATTCCCGGTGGGCGTGATTTAGGCTTGCCAACAAGCTACCCAATGATCGGGTGCGGCCTCGCGAAATTCTGGGTCCGACTGTGAACAGGCGGCAACAGCGATCGGGCAACGTGGGTGGAACCGGCAGCCTGAAGGTGGGTTGAGTGGGCTGGGGACGTCACCCTTTAAGATGGTACGCTCACGCTTCAGGGTTGGATCCGGTATGGGGATGGCTGACATCAAGGCGCGGGTATAAGGATGCAGCGGGTTGGCAAACAATTCGTCGCGACCGGCAAGTTCGACCATTTTTCCCAAATACATCACTGCCACCCGGTTGGAGATATGTTCAACTACGCTTAGGTTATGGGCGATGAACAGATAGGTCAGACCAAACTCGGCCTGGAGATCCTTTAGAATATTGAGCACCTGCGATTGGATTGACACATCCAGTGCAGAAACCGGCTCGTCACAGACGATGAATTTGGGTCGCAGGGCCAGGGCGCGGGCTATGCCGATGCGCTGGCGCTGGCCGCCGGAAAATTCATGCGGGTAACGGCGGGCGTGATAGTCTTCCAGGCCTACTTTTTTGAGCGTGTCGAGCATTATTTGGTAACGCTCTTTCGAAGTCCCGATCCGGTGGATATTCAAGCCTTCCATGACCGACTCGCCAATCGGCATGCGTGGGTCCAGGGATGCGTAAGGATCCTGGAAGATGATTTGCATGTTGCGGCGC